>CAXBSH010000252.1:0-8475 GCA_963977705.1 uncultured Planctomycetaceae bacterium | reverse complement strand
CGCAGCCAGCAGGCAGCCCGAGTTTTCGGCAGTTGCGGGAACTTGTAGTAGTATTCCCGGTGCAGTACCCCAGTCGTTGCGGATCGCAGTGGCCTGCTCGGGGCGGTCTGCCTGAACGACATTGCGGGCCGGCATCGGTCGTCCGCGGGCCGCAAACATCGCCTCAATCCGCTGCAGGGATTCTGCGTCGCGCACCAGTGGTTGATGGAATGCCGCGGCCATTGCTTCCCGCGTCAGATCGTCCAGCGTCGGGCCCAGTCCACCTGTGATGAGCACTGCCTGTGAGCGTTCAGCGGCAGCCTGCAGCTCTTCGATGATCAGGTCCAGATCATCCGCGAGAGTTGTGTGCCGCATGACTGTCCAGCCCAGCGATTCAAGTTCGCGGCTGAGCCATTGGCTGTTGGTGTCAAGTTTCGAGCCACAAGTGAGTTCGGTGCCGATCGCGATGATTTCGGCACAGGCAGTTGTACTGGTCACTGCTATTCCCATTCAATGGTGGCCGGCGGTTTGGAGCTGACATCATAGACCACTCGATTGATCCCACGCACGGAATTGATGATGCGTGTGGAGATGCGCCCGAGTACATCCCAGGGGAAATGGAACCAGTCGGCCGTCATGAAGTCTTCGGTCTGTACGGCACGGATTGCGGCCGTATTTTCATAAGTGCGGTCATCCCCCATGACACCGACAGACTGCACGGGCAGCAGCACGACAAACGCCTGCTGGATCTGGCGATACAATCCGGCAGCATGCAGTTCTTCAATCAGAATGGCATCGGCTTCCCGCAGGATCCGCAGACGGTCCTCGGCGACTGCGCCGAGGCAGCGAACGGCAAGTCCCGGTCCGGGGAACGGATGCCGCCAGACCATTTTTTCAGGCAGCCCCAGTTCAACTCCCATCCGTCGAACTTCGTCCTTGAACAGATCACGCAGAGGCTCAATCAGTTCGAAACCCAGCTCTGCGGGCAGTCCGCCCACGTTGTGGTGCGATTTGATTGTGGCTGCAGGTCCATCCGGATTTGCTCCGCTTTCGATTACATCGGGATACAGTGTCCCCTGGGCGAGAAAGCGGGCGTTCGGAATCGAACGAGCTTCTTCTCGAAAGACATCGATGAATGCCTTGCCGATGATTTTTCGTTTGCGTTGTGGATCGGTGACATCTGCCAGTTCGGTCAGAAACCTTTGGGACGCATCAACGACATGGAGGTCTGTACGGAAATGCTGTGTGAACTGCTCTTCCACATCCTGGCGTTCGCCCTTCCGCAATAGTCCGTTGTCCACGAAGATGCAGGACAACTGGTCACCGATAGCGGCAGAGATTAAAGCGGCTGTGACGGCAGAATCCACACCACCGGAAAGCCCGCAGATGACTCGATCGCTGCCGACACGCTGCCGAATCAGCTGCTTCTGCTGTTCAATCAGGGAACTGATCTGCCATGTGCCCTGACAGCCGCAGATGTTCCGCACGAAGTTCGCCAGCAACTGGCCACCAAATTCGGTGTGTGTGACTTCCGGATGGAACTGCAGGCCGTAGATTGGCAGATCGCGATGCCGCACGGCGGCATTCGGGCAGGTTGCGGTTGAAGCTATTGCCGTGAAATCACCGGTCAGAGTTTCTACCTGATCACCGTGACTCATCCACGCAGTAAAGGTTGTGGGTAGCCCCTGAAACAGCAGCGAATCGGATTCTGACAGTTGTGAGCACGGAGCTCGACCGAATTCGCGGGAGTGAGCTGGCAGGATGCGACCACCGAGCGTGTAACAGGTGAGCTGCATGCCGTAGCAGATGCCAAGGATCGGGATACCCAGCTGAAATATGGCGGGGTCGACCTTGGGTGAACCGTCGCCGTAGACACTGGCGGGGCCACCGGAAAGGATCAGGCCGCGAGGGGCCAGCTGGCGGATTCGCTGGGCACTGAGGTCATGGCGGACGATCTGGCAGAAGACATTCTGATCGCGGACGCGACGAGCGATCAATTGGGCGGTCTGAGACCCAAAATCCATGACCAGCACCAGTTCGCCGGTGGCACCCGGGGCGGTCGGGCCATTGGAAACGGAATTAGTTCCGGAATTTGCGTTGCCTGACATCGGTTATCGGTTCTGGTCTGAGCAGGTCGGTGAACAGAGTGTCTGCTGCGAAGAGTGCCGGGTGGGGCAGCTCTGCAGCGGAAAAACGACACAGGGTAACACAGCAGTCACTCGTGTACCAGGCAACAGACGGTTGTCCCAGGGTGAAAGAGCGAATTTGAGGGAGCGAGATTTTCGTGATTCCCTCGGAAATTCGGCTTCGGCCTACAGCACTGGCGTTCCGACCGCTAGACTGCTGAGTGTCATCTCACAGCCACCGGTAATTCACCTCTTCCCGGCGGTACTCACGATCAGGTTTTCTGCATGTCCTCCACGACGCCTGCTGTTGCCCGCATCGATCTGCCACCAGCCATTCGCGGTTTGCTGGCACGCGTGCGTTCACGACTGCGCCGGGACGCTCTGCTGGCTGGCGTCCTGTCGGTAGCCTGCGGCTTCGCGGCTCTGTTCTGGGGCACGCTGGGGGTCGATCTGGGCTGGTTTCAATTGCAGCGACTGGAACTTCCCGTTGAGCTGCGATCGCTGTTTCTGGTCCTGCTGGTGCCGGTGCTGCTGATTCTGATTTCGCGGCGTGTGCTGCGGCCGCTGCTGCGATCGATTGGTGATCGTGACGTGGCACTGTTGCTGGAACGGCGATTTCCGCAGTTTCAGGATCGGTTGGTAACAGCAGTCGAATCTTCAACAGGCCTGCCCATCGATGGACCATTGTCGATGGAAATGCTGCGACGTGCTGTCCAGCAGGCCGAACTGCAGGCTCGTGATGTGCACGAATCCGACCTGTTCGACGCCCGACGACTGCGACGGATGGGGCTGACGGCGGCAGTTTTGCTGTGCTCAATCCTGATTCCTTCGCTGGTGAATCCAGGACTGCCGCAGCGCTGGTGGAATGCCTTTGTACTGTGTCAGGAAATCTACTGGCAGCGGACGACCCTGCTGCAGGTGTCTGCAATTGCTCAACCTGATGATCGGCGTGTGGAATTTCGATCGTTGGAAGACCCAGTTAATTCGCTGGTCTATCGGCATCCGCGCTCGGCGGATCTGGAACTTGAGTTTTCGGTACCGGAACGGGATGCGTCTACGGGGCGGGAATGGGTCGTCCCGGACAGAATTCGAGTGGATGTGATTCGTGAGGATGGCAGTCGCAGTCGGGCCTGGGTGACCTCTGCTGGTAATCGTCGTTTTCGTTTTTTTGTGACTCAGCTGCGTGAACCAGTGCGGATTGAAGTACTGGCTGGCGATTTTCGCAACCTGCAGCCGTGGCTGGTTGAGGTTGTGGATGTCCCGGGGCTCGACAGTATTCGCCTGCAATGCGTCTATCCTGAATACACGGGCTGGAATCAATTGCGTGAGACGGACGTTACCGTGACGGGCAGTGAGTTGCCCCTGCCGGAAGGGACGGCTTTTCAGCTGGCAGCCAGGTCGGCAAAACCGCTGCAGTCCGCGCGGATCCTGACGGAACGATTTGTGATTGAGGGTGATCGTGTTGGCAGCCGAGTGGTGTTCTATGACGATCGCCAGCCTGTAACGACCGATTCGCCGCTGATCGCCGCTGATGGAGTGACGATTAACGCGGGATTCCAGCTACTGACGACAGCTCAGTCAGAAATTGCTTCCGCCACCGGGGCGTCACCCGGTGACACAGCCATGCTGAATGCCATTGCCCTGGATCGCCGGCTGTTGATACTGCCGAATACCAGTCTCAGATTTGCGCTGCATGATACGGATGATGTGAAATCTGCCAGCCCGGAAACATTGCGAATTGCTGGTGTTCGTGATCTTCCACCTGTCGTGGTTGCTCAGATGACCGGAATCAGCAACTCCATCACGAAACGTGCTCGTATACCGGTCGCCGGACGCCTGCGGGACGACTACGGCCTGCAGTCAGCTCGATTTGAGTTTCAGGTGGATGACGAGACGGGATGGCGTCCTCGTAATTTTCGGGCAGGTCCGCAGCCCGGCAGCACGGACTTCAGTCTCAGCCGGTCGGCAGACGAGCAGTACGAATTCTTTGAAGTACAGCCATTGGAGTTGAGCGAAGGACAGTCGTTGACGGTGTCGGTGGTGGCGGCGGATGCCAATCCTTCGCCTCAGCCCGGGACGACTCGCAGTACACCGCTGGCTTTTCAGATCGTCAGCGACGATGAGTTATTGTCCATTCTGTATACTCGTGAAATTGGTCTGCGAACTCGATTTGAAGAGGTACTGGGGCAGTTGGAGGACATTCGCAGGGATCTGCAGTTTCATCAGCAGGTTGCTTTGCGGACAGAGGCTGCCGGCGGTGCTGCGGTTGAGACCGATCTGGCCAGTCTGCTGACGTGTGGCAGCCGATCGGGGAATTCTCTGCGAAGGCAGGCAAACGAACTGAATGCAATTATTGAATCCTTTGAGGAAATTGTACGGCAGCTGGTGAATAACGCCATTCCGCTGCATAACGCGGAAACGATGCAGGCGGGAATTGTGGATCCGCTGAAGCAGATCCGTGATACTTCTCTACCCCAGGTGGATCGGTCCGTTGCTGCGTTTCGAGGGGCTGCGATGGAACGACAGCCGACAGCTCAGCTGATAGCACAGTCTGAAAGTCAGTTGTCTGCCGTGATCACTGCCCTGCGAGGCATTCTGGATAATGTTCGCGATCTGGCGGAATTTCATGAGGCGCTGCGGGACCTGAAGCAGTTGTCTGAGGAGCAGCAGCGATTGATGGAAGAGACGAAGCGCCTGCTGAAGAACCGACTGTTGGATGATCTGTTGAAGTGAATAGCCCTGCCAGGAAATCGAGGATTTCAATGAACTACTTGTCAGTGCTGGCGGGACTACTGGGGATCGCCCTGCTGGCTGGTGGCTGGGCCGGGCCGCTGGCGCAGGCTGTCACGAAGACGCAGCAGCCCGGTGTTACCGGGCAGTCCTCCCAGGCCCCCCCGGATTCCGCAGCCGATCCTCCGGAAAAATCAACTGCGAAAGACCCCCAGACTTTGCGTAACGAGCAGATTGCGGTCAGTGGCCGCTACGCTCGATTTGAGCGAATGTTGATGCAGATGGCCGATATCCTCGGCCGACAGGATCCGGAACGCGCTGATCTGCTCAGAAAAACACTGGGTAAGGGCCGTGAAGATCAGGTTCGAGAGGATCTTGAAAAGGCGATTGCTCTGCTGGAGTCCGGTGAACTGGGAGCGGCTTCGGAAACGCAGACTGAATTGATTCAGAGTTTTCAATCGCTGATGAAACTGCTGCAAAGCGAAGATCGTCGCAGTGCAGTGGAACGAGAGCGTGAGCGTTTGAATGGACTGCTGAAGGATCTGCGGAATGTGATCGGTGAACAGCGATCGGCTCGCAGTGCTGCTCAGAATGAAGAGTCACCGTCGAATGCCGCGCCGGGACAGCAGAAAGCGATTGATGGCACCGAGAAACTGCTGGAAGAAATGCGCGAGCATGACGACGAAGGCAAAGAACAGGAAGGCGCTGAGGGAGCGGAAGGGCAGGGTGGCAAAGATTCAGAGCCGAAGTCCGGTGAGAAGTCTGGCGAGAAGTCCGGTGAGAAGTCTGGTGAGAAGTCTGGTGAGAAGTCTGGTGAGAAGTCTGGTGAGAAGTCTGGTGAGAAGTCTGGTGATCCGAAGTCGCAGGAAGGTGCGAGTGGGGGGGAGCAGGGACAGCAGTCGGCAAAGCAGCAGAAGAAGACTCCGGGTCGTGAAGCGATGGAGCAGGCGGCTCAGCGGATGCAGCAGGCTCTGGAGGCGCTGCAGAAGCAGCAGCGTGAGCAGGCTTTGAAGGAGGAGGACGCGGCATTACAGGAGTTGCAGAAGGCTGCGGAGAAACTGGAAGAGCAGTTGAAGCAGTTGCGCGAGGAGGAGAAGGAGATGATGCTGGCTTCGCTGGAGGCCCGTTTCCAGCGGCTGCTGCTTGTAGAGACGCAGATTCATGAGGGGACGACAGCGTTGGCTGCTGTTCCTCAGAAGGAGTGGCTGGAATTGTCTTATGGTCGTTGTCGTGAGTTAGCCCAGCAGCAGACCGAGTTGGCTCGTGAATGTGCTCAGACGGTTCTGTTGATCCGTGAGGATGGGACGTCTTCAGCGATTCTGCTGGCTGTTGAGGACATTGAGTCGGATATGAATTCGGTGGCAGACTGGATGCAGCAATCGAACGTCTCTGAACTGACGGTTTCTGTGCAAAGGGATATTCTGGAATCGCTGAAGCAGTTGATTGAAACGATGCAGCGTGAGATGCAACAGATGCAGGATCAGCAGCAGGACCAACAGCAACAGCAACAGCAGCAGCAGCCTCAGCAGCAGCAATCTCCACTGGTGGATCTGATTGCCGAAATTCGCGTGTTGAAAAATCTGCAGTTACAGGTGAATCGTCGGACGAAGCAGGTGGATGGATTGCTGGACGGGGCCGAGGGGGCAGAGCGTGTGGCTTTGCAGAAGCAGGTGTCTGAACTGGCCGTGCGTCAGCAGAAGTTGTTTGAATCGGCAAAAGATCTGGAGAAGCAGGGGCGGAAGGGGGCAGGTGGATGAGTTCAGACGAGCAGCAGGACAATCCATTTGCTGTCTCACCAAACGCTGCTTACTCTGCTGTAGCGGAGGCTGCTGATGATTGGTTTGAAGTGCGAGGCGAGTCATTGATCTGTCACGGTTCACTGCGACTGCCGCAGTACTGTCTGGTGACGGGTGAAGATTGTCCGGAATCGGCTCCCTTCAGTCTTCGTCTTGTGCACAATCCCGGTTTCAGCCTGCAGCGGATGCTGAAATTGCTGGGAGTGGTGCTGCTGTCGGTCATCTGGGTGCTTAGCTTCATTTCCCTGATCAGTTCTTCGGCAGCGTCCCTGGCAACCTCGCCATGGTTAACTGCGGTGACGGTATTGCTGTGTGTTGTGGCCTTTGCTGGCCCGGGTCTGGTGGCCATCTATTTCCTGCGTCGAGTTCAGGTCAACCGTCAGCAGGTGCTGGTAACAGCATTTCTGTCGCGAGGGCGCAATCGTATCAGATTCTGGGTCGGAGTGCTCCCGTTGGTTTTCTTTGTGCCCATGATGGTGATGGACTCTTTTGGCGGGATTCTACCCGCCCGCATTGGTGGATTCTGGTTTGTTCCGTTTCTTATCATGAATACTCTCAGCCACCGTCTGTGGCTGCGAGGACTGGCATTGAAAGTGAAGCCTGAACAGGACGGACGATTTGAAATGACCGGCTTTTCGCCCGCTTTCCTGGCAAGACTGAAGAACTGAACAGTGCTGCAACTCTCAGGAATTTCTTCAGATGAATCGGGAATCGGTTAATCCATATGCTGTACCAGAGGGAATACAGCAGTCCCAGCAGTCCCAGCAGTCTTCAGCGAACGATCATCGGTTTGAATTGAGTGACGATGGTCTGGTTTGTGGTGCTCGCCTGCACTTGCCCCGGATCTGCATGCGGACCGGACAGGACGTAGGCGAGAATGTGAGTCCCAGGAGGCTCTGGGTGTCTGCTCGAAGAGAACATCGTGTGTTCCGGATGGTTGCATAGTTAATACTGCTGAGCCTGTTTTTTTCGGAGTGGTATTCGCAACGCATGGGTTTCGCATGGCCTTTGATTGCCAGCCTGATCGGTCAGGCAATCGGCTGGGCAGTCTATGTGATTATGATGAACTCGCCATGGGTCCGGTCGAGGGTGCTGGTCGTAGCGTATTACACCAGGACTGGCATGTGGAGGGGTTTGATGGTTGGTGGGCTGATGGGTGGTTATTTTGGACTGATAGGTTTCTCTTCGTTTTATTTGAGTCGACGGATCGGGTGGGGTGTGGGAGTGGGGACTTTCTGGCCACTGTTTGCCGCCCTGATTTCTCCTGTTTTTGAAAAGATCGTCGGGATCGTGATGAAACCGCTGTACCTTGAAGTCCGGCCCGACGGAATGTTTGAGCTGCGCGGATTTCGACCGGAAGTGCTTGCTCGATTACGTAGCTATGCTGCTGTAGCAGGTGATTCGGGAGTTTTGGGGGTCGCTGAGAAGGCGGGCAGTCATTGACGGTTGGCTGATGCCTTGAAGACACATTTCTCCGGATCTGTGATGTCGCAAAGCAACGGTTCCGCAAAAGGCTGTCAAAAAACGACAGAAGCATGAAAAATCGCGAAATTTCAGGCTCTGGGGCTTTGGGTGGCACTGATGGATCCGTGGAAACGCCCTATCAGATGTAAAAAAATATTGACATCACTGCATTCAGATCCAACAATCTGCGACGCGAAAGGATTCGCTTGCGATGCCGGCGTTATGCCCGGCGGTTGTGATGCGTGTGGCAACACGGCTTTCATAACCACACTCCACGGACGGAACAGATTCATTCGTTTGTCCTTCCAGGAGTTGCCATGTTTCCACAGTACTATGATGCCGATCCCGGATTGGAGTCTCTTTCGGACATCGAAGGTTAC
>CAXBSH010000251.1:0-8504 GCA_963977705.1 uncultured Planctomycetaceae bacterium | reverse complement strand
TGGGTGAGGAGCACCCCCAAAACTGGCTTTGAGGCCTGAAGGGCCGATTTCAAATCGTCTGTGGGTTCGCCCTCACGCCACAGGAACAGCTGCCAGCAAATGCAGGTCGTAACAGCCCGTCAATTCGGAATCCGAAAGAACCTCCGCCATTATCATCATGACGCCAATCCAATGGATCTCATGATTGAACTTCGCAGTGAGAATGCCCCACTCACGTTTGCTCGAAACGACGTGGCCCAACGCTTCAATGTGGATCAGATCGGTCTCACTTTGCGGGCCGAAGATTCTGGATTCCCTGGAATGCAGCGGCGAAATGCCTTCACAAACACCTGAATTCGTGGGTAATGACGACGTGGCAGGGCCAGCGCTGTGGTGTTCGTCTGGTGGAGTGCGGGACGGCAGCAGTTAAGGCAACACGCGGGGAACTCTGTCGGCGTAACGCTACTGGTTCCTTGCACAGTTCGCCAGCAATGTGCCACGCTTGCATCCCCTGTGTTCAGCGAGCCGTTTGAAATGCAGCGCTGTCCGACCATACATAAAGCCGATTCAGACGCAGTTGAGTGGGTTTGCAAGTTGCTGCGGACAAACCGCTGAGCACTAGCCAGGACGGGGGTCGAACCCGTACGTCCCTTTACGGGACCCGGGATTTTAAGTCCCGTGCGTCTGCCAATTTCGCCACCTGGCCATCAACCGCATGATCTGCGGAGGCCTGTATGATAACGCCGCGGAGTCTGTGACGGTAGCCGGGCTGGGCCTGCGAATCCGTTTTCGGGTCTACGGTGATGGCACCGGTCCGATTGTGCCGCTGGTCCGGACAGCGTTTCCCGCCCGCTGGTTCGACTCAGATGCCCGATTTCCCTAAAGTACTGCCTGCCGCTTTTCCTGCCCGCCTCTGGGAGTCCCCCCATGTCCGCCCTCGTCTCTCGTTCCCGTCTGATGGCCCTGTTGGTTCTGCTGCTGTTCAGTCCAGCCCGAGTGCCCGGTCAGACACCGGTTGGTCCCAGTGGCACTGAACCGTTGACTCTGGAAGGGGATCTGGCGTCCCGCATGGTGGAGGGCCTGGACAGATTCCTGTTGGGCCAGATTGAAGCCGATTCAAGGACAAGGTCGTCCCGACTGGCACTCGACCTGACAACCGCCGAATCACTGCAGCAGTCGCTTGCTCCGCAGCGGCAGAAGCTGGCGAAGATGCTGGGTGTTACTGATCCGCGACTGCCGTTTGCTGCTCCGGAAATCATGGCTCCGGTGGGCGAGCAGCCGCAGGTGGCCGCAGCCAGCACATACTCGGTGTTTGCCGTTCGCTGGCCGGTGCTGGGTGATCCGTCTCCACAGGGCCAGGGTCTGCCATCGATCGTGGCCGAGGGTTTGCTGCTGGAACCGGCAGCAGCAGCGAAGGCAGCTGTGGTGGTCATCCCCGATGCCGGACAGACTCCGGAACAACTGGCGGGACTGCAGCCGGGTCTTGAGCCCGCGCAGCAGACGGCGCGTCTGCTGGCGGAAGCCGGCTGTCGAGTTGTGGTGCCGGCAGTGGTCAGTCGGCAGCGTGAGAAGCGTTTGAATCGGGCCGATCTGACGCAGCGGGAATATCTGCATCGTGCCGCCTTCGAGCTGGGCCGAACGCTGGTCGGCTACGAAGTGCAGACGGTGCTGAGTCTGGTGGACTGGTACAGTCGCTCAAAGCCGGAACTGCCAATTGGCGTGTACGGGTCCGGTGAAGGCGGCATGGAAGCTCTGTTTGCGGCCGCTCTGGATACTCGAATTCAGGTGTGTGGAGTCAGTGGATTCTTCGGACCGCGGGAAAAGTCGTGGCAGGAACCGATTGAGCGGAATTTCTTCGGTTTGCTGCGGGATTTTGGTGCGGCTGAGCTGGCTGCACTGACGGCTCCGCGAGCTCTCCTGGTGATTCCCGAATCGGGACCGGTGGTGGTACTGGAGGGAAATGGTGGTGCGCCTGCCGAGCTGCGTTTTCCGGATGCAGCCGAGGCGGAGGCCGAGTTGCAGCGGGCGAAGACGCTGCTGGGAAGTCATGCGACTGGATTACACTTTCTGCCGCCAGCGAACCGTTCAGAGGTCTCCGGCTGGACCGGAGCTTTTCTGCAGCAGCTGGCGGGAGTCTCTGCAGTGACAACGGTGTCACCGCTGCGGGCAGAGGCTGCCCTGGCGACTCGCACGGAGGGCCGCGAGCGTCGGTTGATTCAGCAGATTGACCGGCACACACAGCTGCTGCTGCGGGAAAGTCCCTTTGTGCGGGATGCGTTTATGAGCCGGCTGGATTACAGCAGTGTGGAGGCTTATCAGAAGTCGACAGAGTCATATCGTGAGATCTTCCGAAAGGAAGTGATTGGTGAGTTTGATCTGCCGCTGCTGCCGTTTAACGCGAAGTCCCGAAAGAGCTGGGAAACCGATTTGTGGACGGGGCATGAAGTCGTGCTGGATGTATTTCCGGACGTGATGGCGTATGGCGTGTTGTTGCTGCCGAAGGATCTGAAGCCGGGTGAGCGTCGGCCGGTGGTGGTTTGTCAGCATGGTCTGGAAGGTCGTCCGACAGACGTGTTTCTGAATGACAATCCAGCGTATCATGATTTCGCAGCGAAGCTGTGCGAGCGGGGATTTATTACGTTTGCACCGCAGAATCCGTATATCTTTACGGATCGTTTCCGGACACTGCAGCGGAAGGCCCAGCCGCTGGGCAAGACACTGTTTTCAATGATCGTGCCGCAGCATCAGCAGATTGTGAACTGGCTGAAGACTCAACCGTTCGTCGACGACAGCCGAATCGCCTTCTATGGACTCAGTTATGGCGGTAAATCGGCGATGCGAATTCCGGCGCTGGTGACGGACTACTGTCTGTCGATCTGTTCGGCGGATTTCAACGAGTGGGTGCTGAAGAACGCATCAACGCGACACAATTTCACGTACATGTGGACCGGAGAATACGAGATTTTTGAATGGGATCTGGGCAGCACGTTCAACTATGCCGAGATGGCCGCATTGATCTGTCCACGTCCGTTTATGGTGGAACGTGGTCATTTTGACGGAGTCGGTACGGACGACTGGGTGGGCTATGAATATGGCAAGGTGCAGCATCTGTATGCGGCGAAGCTGAAGATCGGCGATCAGACCGAGATTGAATGGTTTGTGGGGCCGCACACGATCAACGGTGTGGGGACCTATCAGTTTCTGCATCGGCACCTGAACTGGCGTCAGTGACATTCATTTTCCGTGAAAACCGGGGCACCATGTGCGGGCGCGGCAGGCGGTACAGGTGACCTGGCTGTGATTGTTGCGTTCCCATGCACTCAGTATGTGACCGCTGCGAACCTCCTGATTCTGGCATGTCCTGATTCGCTGAGCTGTGTGGTCTGTTGTCTGCATTGCAGCCTGCATGTTGGCCTGTGTGACGGGGATGATTCGGAACGCGCGCTGCAGTCGAAATTCGGATGACAGCGGTGTTTGCTGCTGGCCGTGGTGAAGTTCGGTCAGCAGAGCAGCATCAGGGCTGTCGGGGTTGGGCAGCAGGACGTCTGGTGTGCGACGAAAACAGGCCTCGCGGAGTCGCCGCAGTGCGGCTGCTGACGGCCACAGCTCGCGCAGATACACCACGACCGCTGCCGTTGGAGGTTCTGCCTGCTGTGACAGCAGCCAGGCCAGTACGAGGGCGCGCCAGTGATCGGAGTCCGCGTTGGTCGCGGCTGCATGGCGAGTATTGCGGTGCAGGTCCGGTCGATGGGCAGTTTTGAAATCCACGAGGACTGTTTGGTGTTCATCCGACATCAGACCGTGTGCCTGCAGAGCCTGCCCCAGCGGGGAATGGAGCAGAGATCGATCGGCGGCGGAAATCTGCAGCAGGGCCGGTACAGTGCCGGTCAGGAAAAAGTGCGCGAACGGGGTATCGTGTGTGGCCGCGCTGCCATTCATTTCAGGAAACCAGCGACTGCCACTGACCGGAACCGGGCCTGCTGATATCAGGGGAAACAGGACCGCGCCAAGGTGATTGATCGCTGCCGTTACGCATTGCAGGGCATTCTGTTGTTTTGCTCGGCTGCGACAGACGATTTGTTCGGTCTGCAGCCGTGCCGTCACCATGTCGCAGAGCTGTTCGATCTGGCCGGAGTCCCATGGTGGCTGCGGCTGCAGTCCCTGCCGCACCTGCAACTGGGCCTGCTGCAGACAGTCGCAGACGAATCGTCCGAACCATAGCTGCGGGGAATCAGACCATGGCAGCTGACTGTTGCGTGCATAGCGGTACTGCAGACCGCACTGCAGAAAGTTCTGCAGATCGGCGGAGAGGCTGAAGACAGGTTGCAGCTGCTGTGATTTGCGAACAGAAATCGACATCGTCAGATCTCCACCAGCGTCTGAGGTGTCCACATGTCGAGACCGGCGCGGGTGCAGCCGGCGGCGATGTTCTGCACGTCGCCGCCTGGCGCGGCACTGCGCAGGCCGGTCAGAACCAGCACATCCTGTGGTCGGCTGAAGGCTACAAAGTACTGGCGGTACAGGTCATCAAAAGCGCGGTCCCGACCGGAGCGAGTGGGTTGCTGCAGCGGGCTGAAGCAACGCAACAGGTCTTCCTGCAGGTGTGGCGTGCCTGGTAAGTCGGGAAACCGGCGAAATGCATTGGACGGACGCGGATTTGCCAGATCAGAGCCGATATCCACGATCACCAGCGGAAACTCAAGCCCCTTGCTCTGATGAATGGACAGGATACTGAGACTGTCGGCTGGTTGGGTATCGAACAGAGTTTCGTCGACAGTGGCCTGTTCGGCAGCGACGGGGGCAAGGCAGAACTGCAGCAGATGCAGCACGGACTGTTGGGAAAGTTCGGGACGATCCGGGAATGTCAGGATGCGACCATTGAAGCGACTGAGTTTTCCGGTGGTCTGCAGCGTGTTGGTGAAGACCTGCAGCAGTGATTGACTGTCCGGCAGGTCCTGCATCTCGGGCAGCCATTGCACCAGCGAATACAGCAATTCGTGGCAGGGCGTGCAGCGGGGCCATTGCTGCAGCTGATCGGGCTGTGCTCGATCGGCCCACCGGCGAACGAACAGTGCTGCGGCCTGTTGTTGTTCGAGCTGCAGCCATTGCGTGGCAGCGTCGCGCCAGCGGTCGAAGGTGTCGCGAGTCTGTTGATCGAGGCGGCGGCTGGAAAGCTGGACTGAGCGATCGGGGTCAAGGCACAGCAGCAGCAGGCCACCAAGGCGAGTGATGAGGGTGAGTCGAGGCAGTGACTGGCCCCGCGGATTGAACACCTGCAGTGGTGCGGGATTGGCGGCCAGAGCTTCCTTCAGCAGTCGAGGCAGTCGTTTCCGTGGGGGCTGACCGCTGGTGAATTCCTTTGGCGAGTTGCAGAGCAGGGCACAGTCGCTGAGTGAGCCGCCATGTTCACGGGAGATGCGAATGCGACGCCCGGCAATCACGCAGCCCGGTCCGCGGACCACGGCCAGCAGGAAGCGTGCGAGGTCGGTGGCAAGGCTTTCGACGGAATCGCGGAACAGGCCCAGCACCGGGGTGTTGTTATCGCTGGCGGAGGCGGCCAGCAACGGCGGCTTATCAGGGACTCGCACCTGCTGATACTGCGGATCCAGTGCAGCGAAGGCACTGACAAAGCGAATGATGGGAGCAGAGGAGCGGTAATTCTGACGCAGAAAGACGGTGTTTGGTGAACAGCCCAGCTGGCTGGTGCAGCGTTCCGGGAAATCGCGGAACAGATCGACCGTGGCGCCACGGAATCGGTACAGGCTTTGATCGTCATCACCGACGACAGTCAGCGCGGCGCCGCTGCGACGGGCCAGCTGAAAATACAGCTGCTCCTGCAGCAGATTGGTATCCTGATACTCGTCCACAAAGATGGCCTGCAGACGACTGGTGAAGGGTGTCAGAGCATTCTGCTGCAGCCGCTGCAGGATCGTTTTTTCCAGCTGAGGAAAGTCCAGCAGCTGTCGTTGCTGCATGGCGCGATGGTAGTCCAGGAAGATCTGGTCCAGCAGCAGTCGAGCGGGCTTGTCGTCAGGGGCGTCGGTGGACTGCAGGAATGCCGGCCAGTCCAGCAGGTCGTGACTGCGACGATCCAGCAGCGAACGCAGCAGACGCACCTGAGCGGACAGGTTCCAGGGGCCCTCGCCACTGCCGCGCAGGTTGAGCAGCAGAGCGTTGAGCTGCGGGTCTGTGTCGCGGCGATCGTGCAGCAGGGCCTGTCGCAGCAGCGCATCGGAGAGTGTGGCGTCAGCAATGTCGGGGGGCAGAGTGGCTGCGTCCGGATAGCGAATCAGCAGCTGCTGGCACAGGCTGTCGATGGTGCCGGCGAACAGCTGTTGCAGATTGCCGGGGTCCGGTGCGATGCCAGGCTGCAGTGTGGCCGGATGTGCGGGCAGCAGCTGAGCCAGTTTGTGCCCCCACAGCTGCAGTCGTGAACGCAGCTCGTCAGCGGCTTTGCGAGTAAAGGTTACGGCGAGGATGGCGTGAGGCGGAATCCGGTCGAAGAACACCAGTCTGAGAATGCGCAGCACAAGAGTAGCCGTTTTTCCGGTGCCGGGACCGGCGACAATGAAGAGCGGTGAGCTGGGTGGGGCAAGGATCGCCTGCAGCTGATCAGGATTGGGTCGGCGACCGGCAGCCTGAGCAAGCAATTGCTGAAAGTGTGGCAGATGCATACGGTGCACATCCGGGAAGGAGCCTTGGGAATTGGCAGCGTGAATACATTCAGCCACAGCTTAAGGCTGGCAAAGTGCGTTAGTAAATAACACCCGCACGGGGGGCATCAAAAGACGCCGTGATAAGGTGCGTCCTGTGGATGTTGCAGGTGGTAGCGATGGGTTGCCGATCAGCAGCGCAAGGCCGAAATTCGCGCGGATTGATGTGGATTTCTGTGAACAGCGCGTTAAAGGCAGCGCGGTCAGAGGCAGGTCTCATGGGACCAGAGATTTTTCAGCAGCTGCAGCAGGCGCGCGTCGTCGGTCGGGTCGGGGAAGGCCGCAGCGATGTCGAGTGCCACGAAACGATGTTCTGTCGGCGGGATTTTGACCAGATCTTTCAGAGTGGTCAGGATCAGTGTGGCACCGGCTGTGTCTGCTGCCAGCTGAGTGCTCTGCAGGTCGTGGCTGCTGAAGTGGTGATGATCGGGAAACCAGGTGCTGCCGCAGATCTGCAGGCCCAGGGATTCACACGTGCTGCGAAAAGCGGCAGGGTTCCCTATGCCGCTCATCAGGTACACGGGCTGCTGTTGGGCTGTCTGCAACGGCACTGTTGAGCCATCAGCATGGCGCAGTGAGCAGGGTTGAAAGTCCAGTGACAGAATACGGTCTGTGAGCTGTGGAGCGTGCTGCAGGACCTGTTGACGAATCTGCAGCAGCGTGGCGGGGGACGCGAGGCTGCAGCGAGTGATCAGTACGGCATCGGCGCGACGCAGTCCTCGCAGTGATTCCCGCAACAGTCCTCGCGGCAGCAGCCAGTCATGGCCAAAAGGACAGGTGGCATCCAGCAGGATGAGGTTCAGCTGTCGATGCAGGCGACGATGCTGCAGGCCATCATCCATGACAATCACATCGAGTGGGTGGCTGCTGAGCAGTTGCCGGGCTGCATGCAGGCGGTCCGGGTGTTGCACATGCGGGACGCCTGGAACCAGCAGTTCAAGGACCTTCTTTTCATCGTTGCTGCCATCTGCCGCAGCGTGATATCCGCGACTGATGATTCCCGGGTGATGTCCCAGCTGCTGCAGACGCTGGCAGAGCATAGCGACGATCGGAGTTTTCCCGGTGCCTCCGGTCGTCAGATTGCCCACGCTGACGACGGGAACTGCTGCCTTATGAGTGGGCAGCAGACGGCAGTCGTAGAGGGTATTGCGAATGGCGGTGATCAGACCATAGACGCAGGCGAAGGCGGCCAGTACGGCGCGCTGGATGGCGGGCCACAGTCCGCGGTCTGCTCCGCTGATCAGTCTGAGAAACCGGGCCTGATTCACGGGGACAATCTGACTTTCGAACGGAAACAGCAATCGCCGGGGCGCGAAATAAGTGACACGAAAGTATTACTGTATCTGACGATCGGACACCACAGCAAACATCTGGAGGTGCCACGGAGTGTGTGGACGTGAAAAACGGGCTCGTCGGAGGGAGTGGGGGAGGGGGGAGGAAGGGTAGAATCGCAAGCCATGGAAGAACGAAGGAAATCGTGCGGTGATCTGTCTGCTTTGCGATTCAGTCCTGAAGGGCGGTTTTCGGGTAGCCGAGGACGCAGCCCAGTTTCCGGGGAGAGACGCAGCAGCGGAATGGCATCACAAGTACTCCAATTTTGCGTGATCACAATGCGAAGCGTCGTTGGTGTCTGTTCACCGAACTGATGCTCGGTGTTCGTAGCATGGGCATCAGCCCGTGTCGTCCCCCGCGTTCCAGCTGCCACCCAGGCGAGCCGTTAGCGTAAGCCGTCAGGTGTTGTTATGCAGCTGTTACCGAGCTGGTGCTCGGTGGTCCCAGGGTGTTGTCGTGCAGCCGTCAACCGTAGTCCGG
>CAXBSH010000250.1:0-8543 GCA_963977705.1 uncultured Planctomycetaceae bacterium | reverse complement strand
CCGTGTTCGTGCTCGCCGTTTCGGTGCATGCGCCGATCGGCTTGCGCACCGTCATTGCTGAAACCTTCGGCTGGCGCGGCGCGGCGCTCGATGTCTTCGCGCTGGCGCTCGGCATCGTCTCGCTGCTGGCCGGCATGCGCGCGGTGCTGGGTGTATTTTCATGAAAAACAATTTCCGCGCGCGCAGCCATCCGGCGTGGTGGGCCTTTGCCGTGCATCGCTTGAGCGGCGTACTGCTGGCGCTGTTTCTGCACCGCGAATCAGACCGCAGGACACACAGTGGCAGCTGACTCACGGCTGCTCTTTTACACCGGTTGCCGGCTTTCGCAGCGTCACGGTGTCAAACAGTCGGCCGTCCAGATCAAATGCCTTCAACTCCAGAGTTCCACCATTCACTGCCACCAGACAGTAATGGTGTCCATGTTTGACATTGTTCTGAAAGAAGGGGCGAAATGGCCCGGCGGTTTCGAGATTGCCACCAGCACCGCCCGTGACCATGTAGATCGTTCCCTCACGTTCAACAGCTGCGCCTGCCCGCACAGGCCATGTGCGTTCATAGCTGTGGATGTGGCCACTCCACACGATATCCACTTGAAACTGTTCGTACAGGGCGACCAGCTGCCGGGCTCGCAGGTCGCCACGAGTCGACACGCGGGTTTTCCAGAGATTGCCGTAATCATCCTCGTCAGACGAATACGGCGGGTGATGATGGCAGGCAATCTTCCATGTCGCTGTGGACTGCTGCAGTTCCTGCTTCAGCCATTCATATTGTTCCGAACCGGGGGCAATATCTCGGTTTGAATCGATCATGAAGAACTGCGTGTTGCCATAGCGGAATGTATAGCGATATTCAGGATCTGGCAGCGCCATGTAATCGAAGTAGTTGTGCGAATTCTCCTCGTGATTGCCGAGCACTGGATAGAACGGAATTCTTTGAGCGACGGGCTTCATTCCCGGAAAAAAGTGATCGGTCCAGTGATTTGCCAGCGTGCCTTTGTCAACAAGATCGCCAACGTGAACAAGGAAGGAAGGGCGTTGAGCCCACGCCATGGTGGCCAGTTTCCCGGAAACTTCCGGATTCTTCTGAGTATCCCCGAAGACGGCGAAAGCGAACGGAGTCTGCTCGCGCACCGCAGTGGTGAATGTGTATGTCGGGCTTTCCACAATCGAGCCGTCTGTCAGCGTGGATTCCACGCTGTAGAAATACTGAGTCTCAGGTTCCAGATTCGGCAGCAGCACCTGATGAATCTCCCGCTGGTCCGGCAGCTGCAGTTCCTGTTCGCAGGCCGCCGTTGCGCCGTAGCGCACCAGCGTCGAGCCCGGTTGTGTGGTACGCCACATCACGGTCATGCTGGTTTGAGTACCGAACTGCAGATACGGTTCGACCGCAAACCCTGAGGCCGAAATGACTGGCCTGGCTGCCAGTGCCGCCACTTTCACACCGTGCTCGAATTCCAGACGTACCCATTCTGGTTTCGCTGCAAGGTCGAAGATCCGGATGTCGCGCAGACGACCGGTCATGCGATGGTCTTCGTTCGCGTCACGAAAGCTGCCAAGCGAAAGTTGCTGGGCAGCCGGATAAAGAATTTCACCATACTGCTCGGCGGTAAATGCTTCTTCTTTGCCATCCACATACAAGCGGGCTGCCTGGCCGTCGAAAACGGCTGCCACGTGATGAAATTTGCCCGGCACCCACGCGGTTGTGCCTTTCAGAACTGTGTGTCGCCCATCGCCGTCATCAGCACCCGTGGTGGAAATCGTCAGTGTGAACACGCTGCGGTCAAAGCCCAGCATCCAGCCAAGTTCGCGGTCGCCATCGTCCTGAATGCGACCAATAATTCCGCCCCACTCGAGCGGTTCGTCCAGACTGACCCACGCCGAAACCGTGAGTGCCTTTGTTGGAAGTGCAGTGGCGGAGCCTGTTGGCTGAGCATACGCAGCGGTGCGGGGAGTCAGCCTCAGGGAGTGTCCGAATTCATCTGCGGACCACCGCAGCGGACCCGACAATTCCACATCCATCCCAAGTCTGGCTCGAAGCTTCGTGCCTTCCACCTGCTGTGGTCGGAAATCCCAGTGGATTACCGGATCAGGTCCATCGTGAGCCACGGCAGGATTTGGCCCAGTCAACAGCAGCGCCACAGCAGCGAACAGTGATGCAGGGCGAAGAGTGCGCAGGTACGTCACAGGAAGACTCCGTCAATTGGGGCAGGTGCAGGATACCAGCAGCGGGGGATTCTTCCCTGACCGGCAGCGTGTTGCCAGTGAGATACAGTCAATTTGCCGCGAACTCCTGGAATACACATATGTTCTGAACGGATTGCAAAAGCATTTTTCATGAGATGTTCGCGGGAGGATAACGCGAATTTTACAGCCAGCACAGATGCTGATGACCCTCGGCCGCGACGTGTGGCCAGCAGGCTGAAACTGCCAACTGGAAAACGAGATATGGAAACTTCGGCGTTGTGCGCTGGTCGACTGTCAGGGGCTGTTCTGGGGCTCATAGCTGTTTCTGTCACTCTGTGCTGTGGTTGTGGCAAGCCTCCGATGCGTGAGGTGACAGGTACGGTATCACTCAACGGACAGCTGGTTGAGCATTGCAAGGTTGGATTCTTTCCTGACGTTGCGGAGTTCAACCCCGATCGGCATGGATTTGGTTTCGGGGTGACTGATGCTGCGGGCAAATTCGCAATCCAGCATCCGCAGGGTGAGCGTGGGATCTGGTCGGGCGATTACAAAGTCACCTTCACGCTGTGGGTTGACAAACAGGGTAAGCCATTGCCGATGGAGACGAAGCCCAGCGAGGTGGAAGGTGGAGTCAGGAACGTCTTTCCGGCCGAGTATGAGGAGCCCTCGACCACTCCCGAAACCGTCTCGGTGGGATCCGGAGAGAACACCTTCAATTTCAGCATAACAGCACCGGCCGCTGGTGGCTGAGTTGCTTGTGAATTCGTGTGTCATGGGGATTTTCAGACAGATAGGGAGCTGTTTATGAGATTGCATCGTGCGGTCACGTTGTCGGCTGAACGCCGTCGACAGGGATTTACTCTGATTGAACTGCTGGTGGTCATTGCGATTATTGCGATTCTGGTTTCACTGCTGCTGCCTGCCGTGCAGCAGGCTCGTGAAGCAGCCCGCAGAACGCAGTGCAAAAACAACATCAAGCAACTGACGCTGGCCTGCCACAACTTTCACGATGTCTACAACGGCTGGCCGATGGCTGCAGAATTCGGTGTGGGGACGACGTGGAGCGGACTTTTGTTGCCCTTCATTGAACAGTCTGCGGCTTATCAGATGCTGACCATGCAGGAGGACAGTGTTATCAATGCTCAGTGGGCCTATCCACTGCCGGGCAAGCCGGGAGATCCCAATGATTCCCCGGTCTGGCGGAATCTGTTCGTCTGTGAGCAGAAGTTCCCGTCGTTTCGCTGCCCGTCTGACACATTTCCGGAAGCAGTCGCCGATATTTCGGGAGACAACTGGATTGTGCAGAAACGCACGGCCATGAATTATCTCGGCTGTGTCTCCGGACGCCTCGCCGATGATCGCCGATACCAGAACGTTGGAACTCCGTGGGGTACCACCGGCTGGGTGGAGGTCATCAGCGATCTCGATGGCGTGTTCTCTCAGAAAGTCAATCATCAGCGAATTAAGCGAAATGATGCTCACTACGGTATGATCGGGAAACGCATGGCCGACATTACGGACGGAACCTCAAACACTATCGCGATTGGGGAGGCAGTACCGGATATGGGAGCGATTCCGCAGATGGGAACGGTTCGCGAGAACTGTCAGCCCATGCAGGGACGTAAGGATCACTGGGGTATTGGATCGGACGATGTTGATACCACGAATCAGGGCGATATGTCGGAAGCCCTCGGTTCAACCGGTGTTGCGATGAACCTGAAAAAAGTAGCCGAGGGTTCCTCGGCTTTTGCAGCGTACGAAATCAGCTTTGGTAGTCGGCATACAGGTGGTGCGCAGTTCGGGATGGCTGACGGTTCAGTCAAATTCATTTCCGAAAACGTGGACCTGCGAGTTTACAGTGCCCTCGGCACCCGGGACGGTGGCGAAACAGCCAACGTCGATTGAGCCTGTCCTCGAGATGATGGAACTGCACTGCACCCCGTTGTCGGCTGACGTCCGGCGACGGGGTGTCGTTGTTTGCACAGTTATGCAGTGACCTCGGGAACGCTTACGATTGCTTCAGTGATTCTGGCAGGCTAACCTGTCACCCATCGATTGTCAGTGTTGCCAGTCGTGGATCGTATCGGGTTCAGTTCAGAGAGGGCTGCGATGTCCTGGTTACTCCCGGCAGTGAATCATCGCCCTGGGCGTGTTTCTGTGTGCGTCTGGGCGTTTGTGGTTGTTGTGCTGGCCCGTCATGTTGCGGCACAGCCTCCCGCCGCTGGCACGGTACGGACACTCGATCTGGGATCCGACTGTCGGCTGGAAGTCCTGTACGTGCCCCCGGGCGATTTCCTGATGGGAAGTACGGCAAAGGAACGCGCCTGGGCAACTGGTATCGAGGGCGGGGCCACTCCGGGCACTGAACGGGAAACCTACGAAGGCGAAGCCCGCCCGATGAAAATTCGGCAGGGGTTCTGGATGGCTCGTACTGAGGTCAGTGTGGCTCAGTTCCGTCGCTTCGCAGAAGACACCGGGTATCTGACCGATGCAGAACGTCCCGGCGGGAAAACGCAGTGCTTCAATCCCGCATGGAAAGGATATCAGTTGACGACCAGCGTTGTGCATCCGTGGGAACCCATGGCGGGCAAAAGCTGGCGCGATCCGAACTGGCAGTTTCCACAGCAGGAGAATTTCCCCGTGGTGTGTGTGAGCTGGGCGGACGCTCGGGCGTTCTGCAACTGGCTGAATACTCGCGAAAAGGCAGCCGGACGTCTGCCCGAGGGACTGGAATATCGACTGCCGACGGATGCAGAGTGGGAGTATGCCTGCCGTGGTGGGCGTCCACGCGGAAATTTCTGGTGGGGGGACGAGCTGGAAGAGGGTGAAGGTCGGCTCAATATTTCCGCCTGTGACCTGCTGCCCGGGCGAACGCGCGCATGGCCACTGGCTAAAGCACCGTGGAGCGACAGTTACCCGTTTGTCTCGCCCGTTGATCATTTTGGCGACCGCGGTCGCAATGGTTTTGGCCTTGCTGATATGTGCGGTGGCGTCTGGGAAGTGGTGCTTGATCATTTCGATCCCAAAGGAGGCCACGAAGATCCGTTTTTCGCAA
Source organism: uncultured Planctomycetaceae bacterium (assembly GCA_963977705.1). GTDB lineage: Bacteria > Planctomycetota > Planctomycetia > Planctomycetales > Planctomycetaceae > SXXK01. The sequence continues at coordinate 3,305 of CAXBSH010000250.1, read as the reverse complement.
AGGAAAACTATCGACCGGTGTGCCGCGGTGGAAATTACTTCGACGTTCCCGGAAATGCTCGATGTGCCGTCCGGCTGGGACTGATGGGGCCACATTACTCGGATTCACGTGATGGGTTCAGAATCTGTCTGGGGCGAAAAATTGAAGTCCCGCAGGTGCCCTGAAAGGCTGTTGTCGCTGCAGTCTGAATCCCGCGGCTGTCCATATCGTCTGCCCTGTTCAGGAATCTGCCCGGCATCTGCGGGAAACCCCAGTCGGTCTGTTGAGTTTGCCGGGCACTCCGGCGAGAACATGGCAGTGTGCAGGGGGCTGAACTTTCAGCGTCCACCGGTTTCCCCTGCACGGGCTTTCTGAAAGGTCAGCTGATGGGTGCTCCAAAGGCCGTGATATTGCTCAGTGGCGGGCTTGATTCAGCCACTGCACTGGCAATTGCAAAGTCGCAGGGGTTTGAACTGCATGCCATTTCGTTTGACTACGGTCAACGACACCGTTTCGAACTTGCCGCAGCGCAGCAGGTGGCCAACGCGGCTCAAGTGGCCAGCCATGTCGTATTCCGTGTTGATACGGCCATCTTCCAGGGTTCGGCACTCACCAACGACATTCCTGTCCCGCACAACCGAGGGGAAGCTGAGATGTCCAGCGGGATCCCGGTGACCTACGTGCCTGCTCGCAATACAATCTTTCTCTCTGTGGCACTGGGCCTGGCCGAATCATTGGGGGCCTGTGACCTGTTTCTGGGTGTCAATGCAGTGGATTACAGTGGCTACCCGGACTGTCGACCCGAATTCGTGCGGGCCTTTGAGCAGATGGCCAATCTGGCAACAAAAGTGGGTGTTGAAGGTGGGCGTATTCGTATTCACGCGCCCCTGATTCATCTGACAAAGGGGCAGATAATTCAGCAGGGCCTGCTGCTGGGGGTGAACTACGGTCTGACTCACAGCTGTTACGATCCCGCTCCGGACGGCGCCAGCTGCGGAGAATGTGATTCGTGCCAGCTAAGACTGAAAGGTTTTGCCGAAGCCAACTCCAAAGATCCGATTCGCTACATCACCCGTTGATTTTTTGCCTCAGATGATTCCGTGGAGCATCAATTGATGTCCGAAGACAACAGTTCAGTCGAATCCCGTCCTGCGAAAGTCAGCGTCCGCAGTCTGCTGACTGAAGTTGAGTCATTGATTCTGGAGGCACAGGCTGCCACTCGCCCGCTGGAATTGCAGCCATTTCGTGGACGGCTGTTTGAGCAGTTTGTTGCGGCCGATCGCAGTGGACTGATTCCGGATGAGACGACAGCAGCGGCATTCGACGATGCCGACGAAGATGATTCCGATCTGCAACTCACTGCAGACACCCTGTGTCGTTTGCTGGCCCGACGCTGGGGACTGGATATGGCAGCACGCGAAGCTCAGGCACTGCAGACTCGTCTGCCTGCAGAACAGCTTGAACGCATGCGGTTGTTGTGGTCCGTCATGCGAATGTGGATGGAATGGAGCTACGCGTGGCAACGCTGGTCTGAGTTTCATCAGGCGCCAAATTCCATCTCCGTCAATCCACAGTCATATTCTGACCGTGAGTAGCCTCGCGCAGGCAGTTTTCAGTTTTCAGCCCCAACCGTAACCCGGGCATTCCTGCCCGGCAGCTCCTGACCCATACAAAGCCCCCTCGCGGCTCCCAGTTGCCAACCCCGGCATCTGCATCCTCACCGAGCTGGTGCTCGGTGGTCCCAGCAACCGAACCACAGTAGCTTGGGCTTAAGCCCGAGAAGTGTTCAATGTCGCCCCAACCGTAGCCCGGGCATTCCTGCCCGGCAGCCCCTTACCCATACAACGTCGCCTCGCGGCCCAAAGTTCCCAACCGCGGCCTCAGCGTCCTCACCAAACTGGTGCTCGGTGGTCCCAGGAGGGGACGAGCCACCGCAGTCTGGGCTTTAGCCCGGGCACGCACCGCACGCGACCCTTGAAAGCCGCAGTGGTCGTTAAGGATGGTGCCGAGCAGGAATGCTCGGGCTACATTTGTGGCCCTCGGGGTCGTTACCGAGCTGGTGCTCGGTGGTCCCGGGAGAGGGGCCACTGTAGTCTGGGCTTTAGCCCGGGCACGCACTGCACGCGACCCTTGATAGCACCAGTGGTTGTTAAGGATCGGGCCGAGCAGGAATGCTCGGGCTACGTTGGTGTCCCTTGGGGGCGTTACCGAGCTGGTGCTCAGTGGTCCCGGGGGGACTCGCCACTGTAGCTTGGGCTTTAGCCCGGGCTCGCAGTGCACGCGCCCCTTGAAATTCTCGGTCGGTGTTAAGGATGGGGCCGAGCAGGAATGCTCGGGCTACGTTTGTGTCCCTCGGGGTCGTTACCGAGCTGGTGCTCGGTGGTCCCAGGGGGGGGATCGAAGGGCGCGAAAGGGATGTAGGCGGGCTGAAGCCCGCCCTACGGAAAGACACAGCGGAATGCAGGCGGGCTGAAGCCCACCCTACGGAAAGACACAGAGCATCCACGCGGGCTGAAGCCCACGCTACGGGGAATTGGATCGCAGAATTAATGCCGGTGCTATTCAAACAACCCCTCAAGAGGATTCGCGAACAGGTCGTCCAATGAATCCAGATCCACCGCTGCGTCCGTGACGTCAACTCGAACAGCCGACAAAGGTTGACTTGCTGACGATCGTTGACTTGTGGGCAGAGTGACAACTTCGGACGACGGATCCGCAGCCAAACCTTCGCGTTCAATGAGGATCATGCTGGTAGCTGGGGCTTGTACCGTGGCTGCGTTTTCGAACACATCGGGGCGTTTTTCCTCAACCGGTTTCGCAAGATTGCCCGAGGTGAGCAACACGTCATCGGCCGCAGCAACCGGAATCGCTCGTCGCTGGCCCGGCTGGATCGTGCCTGACATCAAGTCGTCACCAGCGGTCGATGGATCCAGATCGCTGAGCCCAAGGATATGGCCCAGTTCGTGTCGCATGACTGTGCCAAGGTCGACGGCGCTGGTGGGTACCGGGCCGCTGCCAACGTGCCAGCCATAGCCAAGGGCGTCGTCGTCCAGTTCAATCAGTCGAGTACCCGCGAAGCCGAAGGCGCCTTCGGAATTGAGGTCGCTGATCTGCACCGTGGTATTCTGCAGGGCCACAATCTGACCGGGCGTCAGGCCGGCCTGCAGCCAGTCTGCCACGGCTTCCCGGCGAGCCTGTTCAACCACTTCCGTGGTCAGGACCTGCCCTGCTCTGCTGACCGCCGCCAATCGCTCGGTCGAAGTCTGCTCAAGGCCGAATTCGTCGAAGGTCAGTCCATCCAGTCTTTGCGGTGCGGTCGGCGGCAG
>CAXBSH010000249.1:0-8546 GCA_963977705.1 uncultured Planctomycetaceae bacterium | reverse complement strand
ACACTCTTTCCCTACACGACGCTCTTCCGATCTGTAACGACACGGGTTGAAGCCCATGCTACGACCACCGAGCACCAGCTCGGTAACGATGCCAAACTCCCCTGTGCTGAATCTTTATCAGCCCAACGAATGGCTGAGCGATGGGCAAACGTGCGCCGAGTCGCGGCTTTGCACGGGCAAAGGCGGCCGGGCAGGAATGCCCGGGCTACGGTTGTCGGCGAACAACGACAGCTGAACACTGACAATTGACTTCGGCTCGGCAGGAGCCTCGCCCTCCCAAAGGATCCTCACTGACAACTGACCACTGACAACTGACCACTGACCACTGACCACTAAAAAAAGGCGACCCGACCTGGGTCGCCTTTTCCGGAATACCAGCTTCCGACCAGTCGATTCAGCGACCGCCTTCCGCTCGCAGCTTTTCTACCAGACCGCGAAGTTCGCGCAGTTCGTTCTGCAGTGCTCGATTCTCATTTCGCAGAGCTTCTGCTTCACGCTGCGGACCACGCTCGTCACGCGGTTCGCCGTGGCCTGCATGGGCGCGGTGCATCAGCTGCTCTTTGGCAGCTGCCAGCTCACGCTCCATGCCTTCCGCTCGCTGCATCAGTTCATGGGCCATATCCGGCATCTCCGCGGCCATCAGATTTTCTGCAGCGATACGCACATGCTTTACCCGCCGAGCAGCCATTTCCAGTCGCTCCGCCTGCTCACGCAGCTCAGGAGACAGCTCGGGCTTCTTTTCCAATTGCCCTGCGTCAGTTTTTTTCACGGCCGGACGCTCTCCGGATGCCTGCTTGAGCCGCTGCTCGAGCTGCTGAATCTCACGCTTCAAATCACCACGTGCCTCTTCCGGAGTCTCTGGGTGCTGCGCTTTTTCACGCAGCGCCACAAGTTCCTGTTTCATGCGGCCCAGTTCTTCGTTACGCCGCTCTTCACCACCCCGAGCTTCCTTCATCCGCTGCTCCTGCAGCTGACGCTTCTTCTCACGAGCCGCTTCATCAATACCCTGCTCGGCCTTCTCGGCGACCTTTTCTTCAGCTGCGGGTTTCGGCTTTTCATCAGCAGATGCCGGATTCACGGCGACAGCAATCAGGCTCAGCAACAGCAGACTCAGAGTGGGTTTCAGCATGACAGAAGCTCCGGAAAACAGTGAAACAATCAGAAACAAAGTGACGTACCAGTGACCACTAATCAGAGGCTTTCGCCTGACCAGCCACCGGCTTGCCGTTGACCTGCAGAATGACAGAATTGGTGAGCGAATCGCCAAAACGTTTGAAATCATTGAATGACCAGACCACCTGCTTCTCCCGATTTACCTCAATCAACTGCGGATTGTTCGGACCAGCATGACAATTATTGATCAGCAGATTGCCACCAGGCAGGACCTGCAGTGAGGTGACCCACGCCAGCTGAATACCGGGCAGATCATTCTGATGCAGACTCCAGACCACCTGCCCGGCCTTTGTGACTTCCAGAATGGAATGTCCGTTTCCGGTACCGATCAGCGTGTTGCCATTGGGCAGTCGATAGGCTGAAAAGACCTGGTTTCCAAACGCATCAACTCCGTGTCCCGGTCGACGTTCACGACCAAACAGCGGGACCTGATATTCCCACTCTGTCGTGCCATCCGGACGATATTCACGGACAAGACCTTCGGTTTCATGACAGACGAGGTAATTGCCGGAGGCAAGATGACGGACCAGTCGAGTGTCGTGGTGTGGATCCGGTTTAGGCACCTTCAATGCGATCGTGTGGCGGACCTGCAGGTCGTGTGTCAGCTCAATCAGACGCGCGGGGCCTGATTCAGCGATCATGGTCGACCCGTCCGGCAATCGCTCGAACGCATGAATCTCGATTCGCACTCCTTTGTTCGCTGGCTGTTTGGCGGCATCATATCGCCACACAATTTCGCCACTCCTCGGAACAATCTCGACAACTTCAGTCCAGTTGAGCTGCATCAGAATATTGCCACCGGGCAGCACATGCAGATCGTGCAGTGGACCGATTTTCTGTTCCCAGATCGTCTGACCGTCTTCGCCGATCAACGCGGCTCGCTGTCGTGACGAATCTGCAGCGATGAACTGGCGAGTCTCAGCGGCCGGTTGCCCGGCAGCAGCAATGCCACACGATAGAGTCAGGCAGAGAAGTGTCCACAAAGTCGTACGCAGCAGCATCGGCAAAAATCCACCAGAGAATGACAGAGAAAAGAGACGATGGCAGCGTCTGCCAACCCGGATTCTAAGGCGTTGAACGCTGGAAATACAACATCCAATCCGACAGGAACCGACTGTTCGCCCGTGGCAGTGACCACGGCAGTGACTGCCCGAGATGGTGGGAAAACACAGCATTCGAAGACTTCTGGCCGCATTTCGAGGTTCTTCTGAATCAATTGACTCCGTTTTTATTCACCATTTCCCCCACCTCGGCCGGTGGCGAAGTGCTGACGCGTCCGTTATGCTGCGTTCAGCCGTGGAGGTCCTGCGTTGCTGCAAATGAGTTTCAGCGACGCAGGACAGGACAGAAACTCTGCGGTTTGCGTTCCGGAAGAATGGAGTCGAACCGTGAAGAATCCAGGCAAAAAACCAGTGCCCGGCATGGTCGCCGGGCTGCAGAAGCTGGTAGGCGATCTGCAGAAAGTGGCCACCACTGAAGAGTTCAGTCTGGCCGGCAAAGTCTGTGCCAGCACCAGCCTGCTGGGCTTTCTCCCCGATGGTGTGTCGTATTGCGGGCACACGGTGCAGGCACTGGCACATCAGCGTCAGTTTGATGAGGTTGCGTGGCTGCTGTTGCACGGCCAGCTGCCTGACGACGAGCAGTTATCGGACTGGGACGCACTGATCGCAGAATCAGCCGGCGGACTGCAGGCTTCCATCGGCGAAATGTTCTCGCTGCTGCCACCTGGTGTGCGTCCTGTGGACCTGTTGCCGTTCGCAATATCGCTGCTGGCATTTTTTGATCCGGCTCCAGGTGATGTGTGTGCTGCTGCCTCTGTTGCTCGAGTTGGTCGCATTCTGGGACAGCTGCCACGCCTGCTGGATCTGGCACTTAATGGAGGGCCTTCAATCAGCGCTGCAGGAACTGACGATCGCTCAATGCTGTCTCATACCGGAGAGGGCCTGCTGTCGTGGAGCGGTCGTCTGCTGCAGATCCTGCGGGGCAGCGAGTGTGCTGTCACTGTGGAGGAAGATGCAGCGATGAACGTGCTGATGATCTGCCAGTGTCTGACAGAGATGCGGCCGGCCTGTTTCACGGCTCGCGCAACCGCCGTCTCCACTCGCAGCCTGTTCGCCGCTTTGCAGTCGGCAGCCACCGTTTATGCCGGGCAGACCATCAATGACCCGTGGCAATGGGCCGGGGAACTGCTGCGGTCGTTCCTGACGCCTGATCAGGCCGCAAGCTGGTATCGGTCCAGGGATCCAGAGGGCATGCCGTTCGGATTCGCCTCCAGCGTACCGGACGCTCGCGTGCGTCTGATGCAGGACGCCTCGGGAACACTGCTGGGCAGTATCGATCGGATTCGGGCAGCAGCGGCCGCATCCCGCCTCGAAAAGATCCTCGCAACCAGGAATCAGCTGCCCACGATCGACTGGGCGGCCGTGCGATTGATGACACTGCTTGAGATTCCGGCCGATCGGCAGGCCCTGACCATCGCTCTGGCAAGGATTGTGGGATGGTCTGCACAGGCTCTTGAGCAACAGAAATCTGGTATTAGTCTGCTGCCTGCTTTACGCTACGCATCAGAATCATGAATTCGGGCTGCTGTCAGGCAGACCCGGTGTCCTGCGAATCAGCAGCTTTCGGTCGGATATGTGTGCTATGTCCAGTGGTGTTGTCCAGACAGCGTTCCAGCAGTGCCTGAATCCCGAATGTCGAGCGACATTCGATGTGGGACAGGTATTAACCGCCTGTTCGCGGTGCAGTTCGCTGCTGGATATCTGTTACGACTGGAACCGCAGCATTCTGCCGCGGCAGCTGTCGGACTTTCAGCAGCGCTGGAGCTCTCGGCTGAATCCCCTCGACTACAGCGGAGTCTGGCGTTTTCGTGAATTGCTCAGGTTCGCAGCTGATGAGCAGCTCGTGACGATCGGCGAAGGTCAGACAGTGCTGCAGCAGAATGATCGCCTTGCTGCAGCCTGTGGTCTGCAGTCGGGTCGCCTGTTTCTGCAGTACGAAGGCCAGAATCCATCGGGCAGCTTCAAGGATAACGGCATGACGGCCGCTTCCACGCATGCACGGCTGGTCGGGGCCAAAATGACGGCCTGTGCATCTACCGGCAATACCAGTGCGTCGCTGGCGATTTATGCGGGCGTCACCGGATTTTTCCGCTGTATCGTCTTCGTAGGCAGTGGAAAAATTGCGTTTGGAAAACTGTCACAGGCACTGGACTACGGGGCTGTCACCATTCAGATCCGCGGCGACTTCGATGATGCGCTTGCCCGAGTCCGACAGATCTGCGAACGCTACCCGATCTATCTGTGCAACAGCGTGAATCCATTCCGGCTGGAAGGCCAGAAGACGATCATGTTCCGGGTCCTCGAAGGCCTCGGCTGGCAGGTCCCGGACTGGATCGTGGTGCCTGGCGGAAACCTTGGAAACTGCAGTGCCTTCGGCAAAGCATTTCTTGAGCTGCGGCAGCTGGGACTGATTGATCGAGTGCCGCGACTGGCTGTAATCAATGCGGCCGGAGCCAGTACGCTGGATGAGTTCTGGAACGGACTGGGACTGCGCTGGAATGATGGTCGTCCCAGCACTGCCATCATGCGCGATCGCTTCGATCAGATGGATCGCCATGATGAACGAGCAGCGACGCTGGCCAGTGCTATCGAAATCAACCGTCCTGTAAATCTCGTCAAGGCCCTGCGTGCTCTGGAAGTCTGTGATGGTGTGGTACGCAGTGTGTCGGATCAGGAGATCGTGGATTGCCGGGCCCGCATCGCAGCCACCGGGTTCGGTTGTGAACCGGCCAGCGGGGCAACTGTCGCCGGGGTCCTGCGACTGCGCGAAGAAGGTATCATCGCGGCAGGTGACCGAGTGGTTTGTATTCTGACGGGGCATCAGCTGAAGGACCCTGATCTGACCATGGCATATCACTCCGGCGATCACAGCCTTGCCGCGAAAAAGCTGCATCCGGCCGGAGTCACAGCGATGCCGTTTGCCAATCCACCGATCGTTGTCGACAACGATGAGGCCGCCATCGTGAAGGCGCTGGGCCTGCAGAGCGGTGGCTGAACGATCTGCCGCGGCCCGAATCCGACAGGCCTACAGCCCGGTCAGACGTTTCACAAGAATTGTGGCGTAACTGCCACGAGGCAGCGTGAAACTGAGCGTCAGACACTGCCGTCCCGGATACAGCTCGTCGGCTGCCGCAGCCGCTTCAAGCTGCTGCGGAAAAATCAGACTGCTGCGACTGCCCTTCGAAAAGAAACTGTCACGCGGATACTTCACTCGGATCTGTCGCAGCTCAATCTGCTCTTCCTGCAGCACTGTGTCCAGCAGATCACCAATCAGGCCCTCAGGGCGGTCAATACGAGCAGAGGGCAGTGGCAGTGGCAGAGTGGCCGCGTGGACTTCTTCTGCAGACAGCGGAACAGCAGGAAACAGCGCCGGTCCACTGAGCAGATCGTACGCAACCAGTCGCTCGGCCGGCAGTGACGCCTGCAGAAAACGGCTGAGCAGTCGATTCCAGAGAGCACTCTGCCATGCCGAAAGATACAGGCCCCGCAGATCGATGCTGATCCGCGCAACGGCGCCGCGAAAATCGGCCGTCCGACCGGCTTTCACCTTGTCTGACAGGTAGGTAATAATCGAACGTCGATGGGAACGATCAAGAGCCTGCTGACAGGCAGGCCACTGCCCCCACAAATCCCGCAGAATCTGTTTCTGACGACGTTCGCTGCCCGGATCATCCGGATGGTCATCGGCCAGTGCCAGCCACAATGCTCGCTCCCAGTCCCCCAGGCACCACGCGCGAGCGATCCAGTCACCGGATGAACCAAGAGAACCAAAACGCTGATCGTCAAAGTAGTTGGGTAGTCCTGACTGACGCACAGTTTCGCAGCCTGCCAGGGCCTGCTGCAGCTCTGGGGAAGTCATGTCGCGCAGCACCAGCTGAAACCGATTGGCCTCAATGTCCGCTGACGTGAATGCCGCCGATACCTGCCCCAGATACTGCAACTGCAGAGACTTCTGTTGCAGAGACTGACGAGGACCATTGTGAATCGTCAGGTGCTGCACAGTCACAGCATGCCGATCCTTCAGGCCACCATAGCTGACGCGACGACGCTGAATATTCCAGCGCTCGCAGACCGCAGCGATTGCTTCAGGAGTCCCCAGCGACGTCTTTGTCAGCTGATACAGAGCAAACGAACCGCCAGCCGGCCGTACGCCGGTCAGTTCCGTGACCCGGAAATCTTCCGGCAGCCGACGCAGTTTCACAGGATTCAGCTTTCGGATTTCGGCTGCGTTCTGGAAGGAATGAAACCGACGCAGAGTGCTGCAGCCATCGATAGCCAGAAGATCCAGAATTCCGGACGCTTGAAGTCATGGAAATCGATGGTCTTCGGAGCAGCCTCGGTGTTGAAGCCCCAGTCCACCAGCAGTTTCAGGCCGATCACAATCACCAGCAGATAAGCGGCGACTTCGAAGCGAGGAAACTTTTCCAGCAGACGAATAAACATGGCTGCTGCGACTCGCATCAGCATCAAACCCACCACACCACCGGCAATTACCACCCACAATTTGGGATGCGGAGTCGTAGCGGCGGCACCGTCAGGATGTGACCCGACAAGGGCAATGGCAGCCAGGATGGAGTCCACGGCGAATGCAATATCGGTCAGTTCAATCACCAGTACCGTCCACCAGAAGCTGCGGCCCGCCAGCACCTGCTGATCTACAGGGACCGGCACACGCTGCTCAAGCTCAGCCTGTTCCTGCGCGGCCGTCAGATTTGCCCCGGTGGAAGCAATCCGCAGCTCGGGATCACCCTCAGGAGACACCGTCACGACCTCGTCATGACCTTCCTTCGATTCAAAGAACAGATGCTTGACGGCGATGTACACCAGATATCCGCCACCAAATAATTTGACAATCCGCCACTTCAGCAGATAGCTGGCAGTGGCAACCGCCAGAATACGAAACACAAACGCCCCCACCAGGCCATAAGTCAAAGCACGTTTCTGCAGCGGTTTGGGGACCCGCTTGGCCAGCAGGCCAAGTACCAGAGCGTTGTCGATGGACAACATGCCCTCAAGCAGAACCAGCAGACCAATCACCACCAGATCGTGACTGGTAAATGTCTGGTGCCAGAATCCCAGAGGAATGTCATTGACTGCAAGCAGAGGCGTGAACATCGGAAGTCTTGACCGGGGGGGACGAGTGGATTCAGTGCGGCAGCAACAGGAACACGAGGAAATTCCATGACGCAGCGAAAACGGAAGTGTAGACCGAGCCAGGCAGCAGTTCCAAACGCGGATCCCGGAGTTCGGTGCGGATTTCTAAGAATGAACGAACGTGCCGCAGGATTGTTGAAAAACCACTGCGGAAAGCCGTATTTTTCAAGGATCCGGGCGTCGCGCAGCACGACTTTCAGGGAATTCCCACCGCCTGCCCGCCTCACGATTCGGCTTTCGTGACCGTCTGCCTACAATTCAGGCAGCCCCCGGGGCCCTTGTGCGCCCCGGTGGGGGTTGCTGTCGCATCCTGTTTTCTGCACGGTGGAGTCTTTCATGAGTCGTTCTGTCGGAAATTGTATCGCGGATTCACTGGACCTGTGTGTGGGCTACGCCGAACGGCTGCTGAAGGATGTCACGACAGAAAACTTCGGACGATTTGCCGCACCCGGTGGCGTGCCTGTCGATTCAAATCACCCGGCTTTTGTCCTTGGACATCTTGCTCTGTATGCCCCCCGCATTCTGCGTGACCTGAAAGCACCAGTGCCGGCCGTACCTGCCGGTTTTGATGCTGTGTTCTCCAAAGATGCGAAGTGCGTGGATGATCCGGCAGCCAGCATTTACCCCACCATGGATGCCGTAAAAGCCGTATTCTTTGACGGCTACCGTGCTGCCAGTGCTGCATTACGAGCAGCTTCGGACGACACCTTCCAGCAGCCCAATCCCAACCCTGGACGGCTGGCTGAGCTGTTTCCATCACTGGGCTCGATGCATGCGTTCTACTGCGGTGGTCATATGATGATGCATCTTGGGCAACTGAGTGCATGGCGGCGTATGGCTGGCCTGGGCGCCGCCTGACGATGGCAAAGTCGACAGCCGACTTTCATCAGCTTCTGCACCTGCAGTTTCAACCTGATTCGTTGCTGTACAGCGTCTATGAACATCGCCTTTGTCGGATCCAGTCTTTCAGCGTGGCCACTGTTGCAGGAGGCCAGTCGTGTCAGCGATCAGCCGCTGCCGGCTTCACTGCTGCAGGGGGCCCTGCGCGAACGGGCGATTGAGACGGGCATCACGCTGCGGCTCGCAGAAATCCAGAAATTACTGTCGTGTGCCGGCAAGGTCACCATCAGCACCAACATCCGCGGTGCGAAGTGGGCG
>CAXBSH010000248.1:0-8583 GCA_963977705.1 uncultured Planctomycetaceae bacterium | reverse complement strand
TTTTTTTTTAATGATACGGCGACCACCGAGATCTACACTCTTTCCCTACACGACGCTCTTCCGATCTTCGCATCCGAACCCGCAACGACAACCACGACCAGCACCACAACCAGCACCACGCTACCCCCGATCCAACGTCAATGCCAGAACAGATCGGAAGAGACATGCACCTGCCGCATCCTGAGTTTCAGGATGTAGAGCACCGTGATCGGAATGGCGATCACAGCGAGGGCGAAGGCTGTCGGGACCAGAAATGTCATGGTTTCAGAAAGTGTTCCGGGGACGTTTAAGAGGTGGCTGACTGTCGCATCATGGCCATGACCAGAGCATCGAACTCTGCTTTGGTGCTGGACTGAGTGCAGCCGAGGTTATAACGAGCACAGTACTGGCGTACGGACTGCTGATGCTGCTGAAACAGTTGACGATACTGCGCCAGCATCTGCTCGGTGATCGTGGTCTGCAGGATTCTTCCGGATTCCAGATCCACAATCTCGGCATCTCCCAGCAGACCGGGTTCTGCATCCAGGGGGTGGTGCAGTTGAATGACGTGCAGATCAAACCCGCTGAAACGCAGTTGATCAAGCCCCGTTTCAAAACCGTGAGGGTCGAACAGGTCGCTGAGTACAACGGCGATTCCGGGACGAGGTCGGCGGTGCAGAAACTGACGTACAGATTCCTGCAGACGGGTTTCGTGGCGATCCGCGGAGAGGGTCTCGAGGAACTGCATGAGGGGCAGAATTCGTTCGCGACCGCGAGTGAGCGGAAACTGCTGAACAACTCCGGCGGCACAGGCTACGACAGAGATGCGATCGAGGTCTGCGAGTGCGATCCAGGCGAGTGCGGCGGTCAGCTGACGAGCCAGTTCGAATTTACGACCATCGGCAAGGCTCATACTGCGCGAACAGTCGAGCAGCAGCCAGACGTGCAGGTCCTGTTCTTCCTGAAAACGTCGGATCAGCAGGTCACCGTGACGGGCATAGATGTTCCAGTCGAGATACCGGAGGTCTTCGCCGGGGCTGTATTCGCGATGGTCGGAGAATTCGATACCGGACCCTGTCTGGCGAGTTCTGCGCTGAGCCAGCAGCTGTCCGCGAAACACCCGTTTCGACATGATCGAAAGGTATTCGAGGCGTGTCAGGAAATCGGAAGGAAACAGCATGGGGCCGTGTGCCGAGGCGAAGAGTGTCGGGTGATTTCCGCGTTTTCAGGAGGCAGACGCAGTGTTCATCTGAGTCATAATGCGACGGATCACGTCATCCGTGCTGATGCCTTCCGCCTGTCCTTCAAAATTCAGGATAATGCGATGACGCAGTACAGGGAGTGCCATTTGCTGCAGGTCTGCAGTTGCGACATGACAGCGACCGTCCAGAATCGCTCGAATCTTCGCCCCAAGGATCAGTGCCTGCAGGCCACGCGGGCTGGACCCATAACGAATATAGCGACGGGCAGTCTCAGATGACGTCTGCTGTTCAGGATGAGTGGCAGTGACCAGCGCGATGGCGTAGCGTTGAATTTCTTTGGCGATCGGGATCTGTCGAGCCAGAGCGGACATTTCCAGAATGCGAGCCCCACTGAGTACGGGAGTCACTGTTGGCTGACTGGTGCCGGTGGTGCGGTCAAGGATTGTCTCAAGATCCGCCGGTTGCGGATACCGAACCAGCAGTTTGGCGAAAAATCGGTCGAGCTGGGCTTCGGGGAGTGGGTATGTGCCTTCCATTTCGAGGGGGTTCTGGGTGGCCATGACAAAGAACGGCTCGGACAGACGGTGCGTCGCACCGGCGACGGTCACGGAGTGTTCCTGCATGGATTCGAGAAGTGCAGACTGCGTCTTGGGGGTCGCTCGGTTGATTTCATCGGCCAGCAGAATGTTGGTGAACAGAGGGCCTTTCTGAAAATCAAAGACCCGGCGACCATCGGCCGTTTCGGAAAGCACCTGCGTGCCAATCAGGTCAGCGGGCATCAGATCGGGAGTAAACTGAATGCGCCGGAAATCCAGTTGCAGAGCACTGGCCAGAGTCCGGACGGTGAGCGTTTTACCAAGCCCAGGGACACCTTCAAGCAGTACGTGTCCGCCACCGATCAGAGCAATCAGAGTATCATCCAGAATATCCGTCTGCCCCACGATGACTCGTGAGATTTCTGATCGGAGCTTATGGAAATCGAGACGGAAAGTTTCGAGTTGCTGGATCAGCAAAGAATTGTCGGTGGTCATCCGTAGGGGTCTTCCGGCAATGGAACGGGCAGTCGAAGACTGCAGTGGCAAGCGTCGTGTCTGGTAGGAAAATGGCAGAAGATCCGCCACAATAGCGACGGACTGCGTTGATGTTACAGGAAATCCGGTGGAATTGTCAGTGTGGTCGATCGGAATGTGTCTGTGGGGAAGGAACGGGTATGGCGATTCGATTTTTGTGGTTGATCGTCGGCGTTGCGGGGCTGTGGCAGGGTGGGCTGATTGGTGGGCCAGTGTTGGCGCAGCAGGGCGTGCCAGAGAAGAAGCTTCCACTGGCAGGGGAGGTCTTTGCTGTGGGAGGTCGTCCGGCGTTTCTGATTGCGGGTCGTGAGGGCTTGCAGAAATCGGGGAAAGCGTGGGTCTGGTATGCTCCGACACTGCCCGGTTTACCGGGTGTCGAGGAAACGTGGATGTTCCGGCAGTTTCAGGAAGCCGGGATCGCGATTGCCGGGATTGATGCGGGTGAATCCTTCGGCAGCCCGGCTGGCTGCGAGTGTTATGACCAACTGCATGTTGAGATGGTGCGGCGCGGTTTTTCATCCCGTCCGGTGCTGTTGGGACGCAGTCGCGGAGGACTGATGACGCTGTCGTGGGCTGCCCGAAATCCGCAGCACGTTTCGGCTTTCGCGGGAATTTATCCGGTCTGCAGCCTGACAAGTTATCCAGGGCTGCAGCGCGCCGCTGCAGCCTTTGCAATGACGGCCGAAGAACTGGGACGGCGTCTGGAGGAATTCGACCCGGTGAATCGCCGGGCACCTCTGGCTGAGGCGGGCGTGCCAATGTTTGCGATTCACGGCGATGTTGACACGGTTGTGCCGCTGGAGGCGAATTCCGGGCTGGCGGCGGAACGTTATCGGGCTGCGGGAGGCCAGTTTCAGTTGATTGTGCCGGCGGGCCAGGGGCACAACATGTGGTCTGGCTTTTTTGAATGTCAGGAACTGGTGAACTTTGTTGTGCGGACTGCAGCCCCGGTGACTCCAATGATCGGTTTTACGAAGCTGCGGACGGACTTGCCCGGTGGTCGGCATGCCAACGTACGAACCAGTCGAGCGATGTTGATGCAGGCGGACGGCAGTCATTTGCGGGAGCTTGGGAGTCAGCTGCTGGTGGAGGACGAGGTGGAGACGGCAGCGGGGCATGGTGTGTCGAATTCGTGGACGCAGTTTGCCGGCTGGTCACCCGATGGAACGCAGGCGATCGTGAATCGTGGCTGGCAGCATCCGCAGAATGCTGAGTGGGAGGAGCAGCAGCGGACGTTTCGGATGGAACCGGGGCGGTGGAGTCTGGATGCGTCACTGGTGTCACTGGCTGATGGAGTGGCGGATCGTGTGACGGCAGTGGAACGGGTAAGTCATTACAATTCCGGGCTGTTTTTTCTGCCGGAAAAGCGAGGCTTTGGCTTTACGGCCCTGATCGATGGGGGGTCGCGACCGTTTGTGATGCAGCCGGACGGTCGCGGCAAACGGGATGTATCCGGAGGTGGTACCGGGTTTTCCTACGGCTACAGTGCGTCGCCGGATGGCAGTCACATCAGCTATCACGAGGATTATCAGGTGTACATTGCGAATGCGGATGGATCATCGCGGCAGAAGATTGAGACGGGCAATCCCTTCAATTTTGCTCCGCAGTGGTCACCTGACGGGAAGTGGCTGTTGTTTGTCAGTGGTCAGCATGGGAAAGCGAATCCGTGGATTGTGCAGGCTGATGGTACAGGCCTGCGACAACTGGCAGATCTGGGCGGGTATCAGGGTTGGGTACTGTTTCTGGATGTGCTGGATTTTCATCAGGGCAGCAGTGACCTGCCGGTCTGGTCAGTTGACGGCCGAGTGGTGTATTGCAGTCGTCAGTGTGAGGATCGGGTGGAGTTGTTTGAGGTGACATTGTCGGGAGAGGCGAAGCAGCTGACATCGTCAGAATCCGGTACGCTGCACTATCATCCGACGCCCTCGCCTGATGGACGGTGGCTGTTGTACGGTTCGAAGCGTGGCGGTGTGCGGAATCTGTTCGTGCGCAGTCTGCAGGACGGTTCTGAACGTCAGGTGACGACCTTTTCCGTGGGCACAGCGGCGATGTGGCCACACTGGCAGAAGTCAGTGAAGTAGGTAGTAGGTGTCCGGGTTTTGACGTGCCGAGGGAAAGGCAGGAAATGATTCCGTTACGAGACAATATTCCATCGCGTACAGTTCCGGTGGTGAACTATGCGGTGATTCTGGCGTGTCTGGCTGTGTTTGCGGTGCAGTCGGGGGACCGGGATGGGCGTTTGACGTTTCTGTACGGGATGATACCAGCGCGGATTTCGCAGCCGGATCGGCCGGTTGTGATCGAGCACCGCGAGCTGGTGCAGACGGTGTTTGGAGTGCGTGAGGTGGAGTTCAGGTCAGAAGTCCCCCAGCCTCCGATGCCAGTCTGGCTGACAGTTCTGACCTGCATTTTTCTGCACGGCAGTCTGATGCATCTGGCGGGAAATCTGTGGTTCTTGTGGATCTTTGGTGACAATGTGGAGGATCGTCTGGGGCATTTGGGGTATTTGCTGTTTTATCTGGGCAGTGGGAGCCTGGCCAGTCTCAGTCATTACTGGATGTATCCGGGCTCCGTTGTGCCCACGATTGGGGCCAGCGGGGCGATCGCCGGCGTGATGGGCGCGTATTTGTACCTGTATCCGCGGGCAAACGTGGTGTCACTGGTGCCCATCCTGATGTTTCTGCAGGTGTTGGTCATTCCGGCCCCGGTGTTTCTGGGGTTGTGGTTTTTGCTGCAATTATGGCAGGGAACGTTTGCGATGGGGGCCGGGGAGGCTGCGGGCGTCGCATGGTGGGCTCACATCGGCGGCTTTGCAGCGGGCTTTGCGGTGGCGTGGCTGCTGGGGGCTTCTGGACAGACGCATCCCCGCGTCACAGTCCTGCGACCTGCAACAGACCGTCGTTTCAGTCGCCTGCAAACCCCGTGGGATTGATCAGACTTCGCGTTGGCTGGGCAGCCGAATTCCTGCAAGGCAATGCCGGTTGCATCGACTTCGTTTAATGAATAGAATTCGGCAGCAGATTTTCGCGACTGTGGTGTAGTGGTAGCACAGTAGCTTCCCAAGCTCCTGGTGAGGGTTCGATTCCCTTCAGTCGCTGTTTTTGGGGTACTGCCGATTGGTGTCTGTTCTGGACGCCCGGTTCCTGATCAAATTGTGTTCAGGGTTGTTCGTCGCGCGTGGCGTTGGCGATTCCAGTGAACTCCCGCGACAGCAGCAAAGCCGATGGCGATGACCACAAACGTGGATGGCTCGGGATTGGTACTGAACGCTATCCCGTCGATCACGTAGTCGACGGCGTTTTGACTGGTCGCGAAAGACAGTTCAGCAAACACTACATCCTGTTTGTTCAGTTGACTCCAGTTGGTCGCGTTATTGATCTCAAACTTGTTCCGGCCGACAACCACATTGTTCATCGACAGCGTCTTGACGGCGGCTGTGCCGCTCGAGTCTTTGATTGTCAGTTTGGCGGTCAGGTTTTGCCGTGCTGCAGCGTCCATTGCCACAACGTCAAACAAAAAGACGTGGTGGACCAGCACATCGATCGGGGCGAAGTTGTAAACGAGGCATACGCCGCACATGTAATTCAGGCCCGGTGAATTGACATTCAGGTTTCCGTTCACGCCTCCATTGATGGCAATCGTTGAGTTCTGGGTACCATTGGCGTTCGTTGCTTCGACACAGCGTGTGCCACCAAGAATCCCGGCCCCGGAGTCGCTCCATGTGGCCGTTGTCGATGGCGCGATGATGACCGTGCTCCACATGCGCCGATTGGCCGAGTTGGTAGTGCTGAACGTCAGGCCGGTCCCCGACAGTGCCGTAGAGAAATCGTCGAGGACGACAATGTCGGCTTTCGCTGTCAGCTGTACCGAAAGCACGACTAACAGGCTGGTAGCAGCCAGTTTCCAAAGTCTTTTGGTAATAAACATCGAGAGGTCACTCCGGGTGTAATTCAAGGCGAGGACAGTCATTGTGATGAACATCAGCAAGAGTGAATGCAGGGACCTGCAGGCAAGGGCTTCAGTCTGGCTGAGGGTTTACCCCCCCAGACGCATCGGGATACTATGTTGCACATTGCGAAGTGCTTTTCAGACCGCCAGTTTTTGCCTGAGATTCTTGCTGGCCCTGTTTTTCTGCGTCGAAGATGCGTTTTTGTTGCTCTCGGGCAGCGCAATCCGCTGCTCGGTGGCAGCGAATGTTTACGGAAATCAACAACGATCCATCCCGCAAAGGTAATACTGCCGATTCAGATGCTCTGATCGGTCAAGCTCATCCATCACGGTGTGCGCTCGCTGGATTCCACGAAGCACAGGTATGCAGGCACACCCAGGAGCTTCCGGAGCCTGTCAACGGATGCCGTTAATCGTGCGAGGCGAAACAGCGTTGCGTGACGACTCTGCGGCGTTGCGGAAGTCAGCGGGGATCTCTGTCGCGTGCCGACTTTTGCCTGCGGGGGGCCGCCAGTGGCGAATCAAATCAGCCACCGCTGGGAAATCAGGGCGTCTGAGCAGCGTCCTGAGATAAGCAAGCGATTACTGCGGTCGAGCGACGACGGCGGGCTCTGTACAAAACGGCACCGACGACAATGATTGACATGGCGACGGTCGAAGGTTCCGGCACTGGTGCAAAATACAGTTCAGTGAAGTCGAGGTCGGTGCCAGAGGGTAATAAAAAATCAAGGTCAATTCTGACAACACGAGTCTCGTCGATCGCGCTGAAGAGCGAACCCAGAGCAAAGGTGTTCACTCCAGTGGTCAGTGCTGTGGAAAACTGCCCGGAGGATGAGGCACCAGTGGAGTCATACACCTTGAGTGTGGGTTTTACACTTTGGTCGATGGAAACCACATTGATCACAAAATTCACCATCGACGCGAGGTTTCTCTGCGTCTGAGTCTGCGAGACCTCGTCCCGGTAGGTCAGGCTCAGTGTCAAATTTGGTTCCCCCGCAGGATGAGAAACCGAAAGCTTCCCAAGTCCAGAATCATTGATGGCAATAGATGACGTGCCACCACTGGGTTTACTGAAAGTGACGTATCGAGAATTCCAGAGCAATCCCGCGCCGACGGAATTGGCGTCTCTCCACGAGGTGCTCACATTGCCATCGATATAAACGGTCCTGTCCCCAGGAGTGTACCCTGTGTCGCCAGGGCCAAAAACACTGCCAGGGCCAGAGTTTACGATCGAATCTGTTCGAACAAGGCTTTGGCTGAAGTCGTCGAGTACAATCGTGTCAGCTTTTAATGACGGCGTAAACACGATTGCTGACAGAATGACAAGCGTGCTGAGCAGGGCTGACTGTGGCAGCCCTGCCGGCGTCATCTTCCTGATGTTTGTCATTTCAACCTCGCAGATGCCCTGTGGCGATCACCGATCGGACTACGGCACGCAATCGTGCATCGCAGCGATCAGCAAAAACCTGAATAAAACTCATGCCAGAAGCCGGCATGTTGCCGTTAAAATGCGGATCCTTCCGCCAATCTGTGTACTGGAAATGACAGTGAAAAACGTCTTCGATGTCTCACCCAGGTGTCTAGCAGTGTGGCAAGATCGATGCCGTGGCTTCGCTGAATCTCGGATTAAACTTCCCTGTTGACTGTTTTGGCTTTGCGTGGATGGGGGGTTTGTGCGGGCTGGCAAGAATCGCTTGATTTGGCGTTCTGGTCCGCTCGGGGAATGTAAGGCGAATGACAACTTTAATGAAATAGCAGTTTTTCGTTCTTTCGTTCGAATTTTTTTTGGGGGGGAAATTCACTGTGGAGCTGTTGGGGTTGCCGGGTGTCGCTGAGCGAAGTCGCGTCGCCCTCTTTCTGAAATCAGCGATTTCGATGGGCCCGGAACCACCTTGCTGTTTGCTGCAGGCCTTCTGCGACGCTGACGGGGGCTCCCAGCAGCTCCTGCATCCGCGCGGCATCCAGCAGGGAACGTTCCACATCGCCCGGTCGAATGCCACCGAAACGTACCTCGCTGGAACTTTGCAGAATCTGCTTCAACTGCTCGGCCAGCTGCAGGGTCGTCGTCTCTACTCCGGTGCCCACGTTCAGCATCGAATCAGGTATCCGGCCCTGCATGGCAGCGAGGTTGGCTTTGACCACGTCAGAGATAAACACGTAGTCGCGCACACAACCTGGATCGCCCTCCGTGCGGCGCGCAAACACCGAGACGGGTTCGCCGACCAGCATGCGATTGCAGAAGATCGCCACCACCCCAGCCTCGCCATGCGGATCCTGACGCGGACCATAGACGTTGGCGTAACGCAGGACCGTGGATTTCAGGCCGTGTTCCCGGCGGAAGGATTCAAGATACTTTTCGACGGCAAACTTGCTGCAGGCATAAG
>CAXBSH010000247.1:0-8611 GCA_963977705.1 uncultured Planctomycetaceae bacterium | reverse complement strand
GGGCTTCAGCCCGGGCACGAACTTCTCGGCACCCTACAAATCTCCAGTGTTTTTTTTAATGGACGGGGCCGAGCAGGAATGCTCGGGCTACATTTTGGCTGACCACTGACTACTGAGAACTCACCACTTCTTTCGGCTCGGCAGGAGCCTCGCCCTCCCAAAGGGACCTTCACTGATCACTGACCACCGTGTCCTTCGGTGGTGCAGAATCACCAACACTCAAACGGCACTGCAGCACCGCGCACTGCAGTTTACACAGAGCCATCTTCCCCACGTTTCACCGAGCCAGACAAACAACCCACATTGCGGGCAGAGACCGCCCAACAACCCGCTGCTCCCGCACCAATTCCACAGTGACGGCCTCATCTGATCGCTCAGATTGACGACCTCCCGCGACAGCAGACTGGATCAAAGCATTCACCACCGGTAGCACCCCTGCCGGTACCGAGCAAAACAGCGAATGCAGGCTCCTCCGCGAACAACTCAGCCAGTCAGCAAAAACAGCAGTTTTCCTGCTTTCTTCACACGACATTAAGTTGAACTTCACAATTGGTCGCGATCCTCCCGCCGCAAACATGCGCAAAAACAGTTTTCAAAAGATCTTTCAGTTTCCTCGGGGGGGGGAAGAAGAATGCGTAGTTTCCGCGGCTTCGTACAGACGATGTTTGAGGCACACAGGATCCGTAGACGGTCTTCTGCCAGAGGGCGAATGGTTCCCGCGGAAGTGCTCGAGGGCCGAGCGCTGTTGGCATTTTCAGCCGGCAATATCGCCGTGTACCGAGTCGGTACTGGGGCCTCCACGCTGACCAGCGGTGCAACGGCTGCCTTTATCGACGAATATTCCCCAACAGGCACTCTGGTCTCCAGCACCCCGATGCCCACATCGGTCAGTGGCCTGAATCGTCGTTTAACCAACAGTGGCACAGCCACTTCCGAAGGTGCACTCAACCTTTCCACGGACGGCCGCTACCTGACCGTTGCCGGGTATGACGCAGCACTGGGGACAGCCAGCGTGGCCAGCAGTTCCACCACCGGTGCCTCAGCAGTGGAGCGAATTGTTGCCGCTGTGGACGTGGATCAGGTCGTTAATACGAAGACTCGAACGACTTCCTTCTCGGCAAACAACATCCGCGGTGCAGCGATGAGCGGCACAGGGGGCATATGGCTTACCGGTGCAAACTCGGGAGTCATCTTCCTGCCGCTGGAGGCAAATGGTACGGGCACGGCAGTCTCAACCACAGTAACGAATCTGCGAGTTCCCTCAATCTACGCCGGACAACTTTACGTGTCCACCGCGTCGGGCGCAGTACGTGTCGGGGCCGTCGGAACGGGCACTCCAACTACCGTTGGAAACACGACCTCCAATCTGCCTGGATTCCCCACAGCAACCGGCAGTCCCTACGCCTTCTATTTTGCAGACCTGAGCGCCAGCGTTGCCGGCCCGGACACACTCTATGTCGCAGATGACAGTGGTTCGCTGCAGAAATATTCACTGAATTCCGGATCATGGGTCGCCCGTGGCACAGTGTCTGTCGCCAGCTGCCGCGGTGTGACAGGGATCGTCAGCGGTGGCAGCGTTACACTTTACGCCACTGGCACAAATCTCGTGAAACTCACTGATGCCTCTGGCTATAACGGCACCCTGACCGGGACTGCAACGACGCTGGCCACCCCAGCGACGAACACCGCCTTCCGAGGTGTTGCTTTCGTGCCAACACGCCTGCCCGAAATCACAACTCTGAGCCCTGCAGATAACGCCACTGGTGTGGCGCCGACTACCGATCTGCTGGCCACATTCAACAAGAATATCATTGCTGGCACCGGCGATATTCTCATCAAAAAACTTTCTGACGATACGACTGTCTCAACGCTTCCGGTAATTGGTTCCGCTGTTTCAATCGCCGGAGCAGTCGTGACCATTAACCCACCCGCAGATCTTGACCCTGGTACGGCTTACTATGTGCAGATACCTGGCACAGCACTGCGTGACGAATACGGCAACTTCTTTGCCGGTATCAGCGACAACACCAGCTGGAATTTCTCGACAGTCGCAGCTGGAGACACAACGCCACCGACAATTCTTACACTTAGCCCCGCCGACAACAGCACCGGCGCAGCAATCACATCTGATCTGGTAATCACTTTCAACGAAAACGTGGTCAAAGGGACCGGCAATATCTTTTTGAAGAAGAGTTCAGACGATTCACTTGTCGAAACTATTGATGTCAATTCTGCTCTTGTGAATGTTTCCGGCAGCACAGCCACTATCAATCCGGCCGCCGACCTGCAGTATCTGACCGGCTACTACGTGCAGATCCCGAACACTGCGTTTCGTGACGCATCTTCAAACTTCTTCGCCGGTATCAACGATAAGACGACGTGGAACTTCACGACGGTTCCCGATACCACTCCCCCGACCGTCACTTCCATCGACGATGGCGACGCGGACAACAACGTGATCGCCGGTACGCTGATGAACTACACGATCACGTTCAGCGAAGACATCGACTCGACCACAGTCAGTGCTGCAGACTTCGACAACGCCGGAACCTCGACCATTACCCTCGGTACGATCACAGAAACGACCCCAGGAGTCTTTTCTGTTCAGGTCACCCCCACGTCCGGAGGTACTCTGATCCTGCGGATTCCCGCCACTGCCACCATCAACGACGTCGCCGGAAACGCCCTGTCCGTTCCCGTCACTGACAATGACACAATCAACGTCAGCGGGGATACCACCCCGCCAACGGTGATTTCCTTCGTTGATGACCGTGCTGGTCTGGCTATCAACGCGAATCTGCCAGTGGTCTACACTGTAACATTCGACGAAGACATTGATGCAAACTCGGTATCGGCTGCCGACTTCACCAATGCAGGCACGGCGACGATTCAGGTCGGTGCGATCAGCGAGCCCTCTCCGGGAGTCTTCTCTGTCACTGTTACCCCTCGCAGCAGCGGTACTCTGCGCCTGCAGATTCCGAGTGGAGCCGTGATCACCGACGTTGCAGGGAATCAGCTGGTACCGCCAGTCAGCGATGATACCACCATTTCTGTCAACAGTGTGACGACACTGACAGCCGGAGATATCGCCTTCACCGGAATCCAGAGTGACGACCCGGACGTCTTCTCGTTTGTGCTGCTGAAGGATGTTGTGAATGGAACGCAGATTGTCTTCACCGATAACCTCTGGAGCGGTTCCAGCCTTGCGACAAACGAGAACACACTGACCCTGACATTCAGCAGCACCGGCAGTGGGTTCTCTGCCGGCACCCATTTTGTCAACACCAATGGCGGCACAGCACCAGCCTTCCGCGTCGTCGGAACCACCACATCCGCCGGGTTGGTGACCGGTGCGATGAGCGGACTGTCCACCAGTGGCGACTCAATCCTCGCCTACCAGGGCAGCGCTCCCACGTCCGGCAGTTCCTCAGCGTGGATTGCCGGCATTAACACAAAGAGATGGTACAACGCCGCCTCACCAGACCCGACCGGCAGTAACGAATCCAGACTGCCAACAGCACTCACCCTCGGAACTCACGCCATCCAGCTCAGCGGCACTACCACCGACATCGACAACGGGGCACTCAATCTGACTGCATTAACCGCTACGGCTCGCGCTGCCCGTATTCGAGTCAATACTCTGTCCAACTGGACGACCAGCGATACGGCTGGTCCGCTGTCCACAACGGCATTCACAATCGAAGCGAATCAGGCTCCGACAGACATCACGCTCAGCGGATCTTCAGTCGCTGAGAATGAGCCAGTCGGTACCACGCTGGGTACACTTACAGCTTCTGACCCTAATTCAGACGAATCATTCACATTCAGCCTGAACAATAGCCTTGTGGACAACGCTCTGTTCAGCCTCTCCGGCTCGACACTGCAGACAGCTGCCAGCTTCAACTTCGAAACTCGCAACAGCTATAATGTGACCGTCCGAGTTGCCGACGTCGAAGGGCTTACCTTTGACAAAACATTCACAATCAGCGTGACAGACGTCAACGAAGCTCCTTCGATCACCAGCGGCGCAGCATGGTCCGTCGCCGAGGCCAACACCAACGGTATCCAGGGCAGCCAGAGTTCGGCAACGCCGTATCTGTCCTCTCGGAATGATGATGTACAATTCACCTCGCTCTTCACTGTCGGTGACAGTGTAGTGGCAGGCGGATACAAAATGGCAGGTATCCCGGACGGCATGGGAGCGTGGGACAACGGAGACGGGACGTTTACGCTGCTTGTGAATCATGAAATCAGCAACACTCTCGGAGTCGCCCGGGCCCACGGACAGAAAGGTGCCTTCGTCTCACGCTGGATCATCAACAAATCTTCTCTGCAGGTAATCAGTATTCAGGACTTCCTGCCGAACAGCAGCAGCGTCTATCTCAGCAATAACGACCAGGGTGTGGGCACGACTCACACTGCATGGCTGCCAGCCAACACCTCGATCTTCAGCAGGTTCTGCTCCGCGGACCTTGCCGCCCCGTCAGCCTACAGATGGACCGATCCGGCAACCTCAATCACCTACGGTACGGACGCTCGTATCTTCCAGACAGGCGAGGAGTCGGGCGGCAGCGTAACTGGTGTCGGGCCGGAAACGACAACATTCTTCGGTCGGCAATTCGCCTTCGTCGCCACTGACGATTCCAGCACCTCCCTGAACGAAACAGGAACTGCATGGGAACTTCCTCATGGGGGACTCTTCTCATGGGAAAACAATCTTGCCAACCCGACGCCGCAACGCAGGACAATCGTGATCGGCCTCGATGACAGTTCGCCCGGTGGACAGCTTTATGTCTGGGTGGGAAACAAGCAGACGACCGGCAATGTCGTTGAGCGAGCCGGGCTGACTCGCGTCTCAGCGGCAGACAGCCTCTATGTAGTCAAGGTCAATGGTCTGGCCGCTGATTCAACCGGAGCCACACCGGAGTTGGCTTCCACTCCAATCAATGGCACATTCTCACTCGTTGACGAAGGGGATGTATCTGGACTCTCAGTCACTGGACATGACAATCGCAGCAACGGCCTCGGTGGCACAAAGTTCCTCCGTCCGGAAGATGGTTCATGGGATCCTGCAAATCCTGCCGACTTCTACTTCGTCACTACCAATCAACTCGATCAGACCCAGGATGGCATCGGCAGCCAGGTGGGGCGCAGCAGGCTCTACAGGCTCCGCTTCTCAGATATTTCAAATCCAGCCGCTGGTGGCTCCATCACCTGTCTCCTTGACGGAACAGAGGGTGGAAACATGCTGGACAACATCACCGTATCCGGCGGAAAAGTCATTCTGCAGGAAGATGTTGGAAACGCGGCGCACCTCGGAAAGGTCTGGAGCTACGATATTGCCACCGATGCACTCACAGAGCTGGCTCAGCATGATCGCGCCCGATTCGGAGACATCGGTGTGGCTGCAACGTCACCATTCAATGTGGACGAGGAATCATCGGGCGTTATTGACGTCTCCTCCATTCTGGGTGCTGGCAGCTACCTGTTGAACGTACAGGCTCACTACACCACCACTTCGGAACTGGTTGAAGGTGGGCAGCTGCTGCTGATGAAGACGAATGTCGCGAGTGGACAGTCTCTCGTCGGTATTCAGACTGCCACAGACCCTGATACCGGCACGACACTGACATGGTCTCTCGCTGGTGGTGCTGATCAGGCGAAGTTTGTCATCGACCCTGCTACCGGAAGACTTTCGTTTGCTGTGGCCCCCAGTTTTGAGACTCCAACGGACGCCAACGTTGACAACATTTACCTTGTCACCGTTCGCGTCAGCGACGGCACAAACACAGCCACCCAGAATCTGCAGGTGACTGTCACTGCGGTCAACGAGTCGCCCGGCAATAGTACGGCCACGACCGTGAGCGTACCCGAGAACACCACTGCGGTGACAACTGCGACGGGTACGGACCCTGAAGGGACACCACTCACGTGGGCAATCAGTGGGGGCGCGGACGCAGCGAAGTTTGCCATCAATTCCAATACCGGTGTCCTGACATTCGTCACTGCACCCGATTTTGAAGCCCCCGCAGACAATGGGGCCAACAACAGCTACTTCGTCACCATCACCTGCAGCGACGGTATCAATCCGCCCGTCAATAAAACCATCGTTGTCACTGTGACCAACCAGATTACAGAGTCCACGGGAATTGACGTCCAACTCGGACAGACACAACGCAGCTACGTCCGCTACCTCGATCTGCTGTTCAGCAGTGGTAGCGAACTGGCAGCCCTGATCAGCGGCAATCGCTTCCAACTGACAAAGAATGACCTGAACGGGGTTAACCCTGTCAACGTACCTCTGACGCCCAGCATGTTCAGTACAAGCGGTGCACGCGCACGACTGGATTTCGGACTGAGCGGCCTCGGAGGGAATCGCAATACCAGTGACGGCGATGGTTATTACGAAATCGCCATGGATCTCGACAGTAACGGTACGTTCGAGACAAAGAAGTACTTCTACAGACTGCTGGGAGATGTCAACGGCGACCGCAGAGTGGATTCTGGAGACGCCTCCCTCATTGGAGCAGCCCTCGGAACTGTGAACCCCGAACGCGATGTCAACGGCGATGGTGTCGTTAACGCCAGTGACCGAACACTGGCACTGCGAGCCAACCTGCGAAAGCTGAAGGATGGACTGCTCACAGATGACTGATGCATCCGTTCTTCAGACCCGCCGTGTTCATCCTGACACAAACCATGATCATGTCTCCGATCTCAAAAGGCAAAAAATAATGACTTTGCATGCCCGCTGTTGTCTCTTCGTTCTTGGTCTGCTGCTGCAGACAGTCTCTGCTTCTGCAGGGATCCTCATCTCGATGCAGAATGCCACCCTGACTGGCAGCGGCTTTATTGACGTCATGGTCAGCAGCACAGCGACTCCCGGATCACCAGACCTGCTGGATTCCTTCTCCGCAAAACTGGTACTTGCACCAGTGGGTGCCGCAACTGTCGCCGGACTGCAGTTCTCAAACCCACAGAACGATTCACAATTGGGCCTTGGAAACTACGTTTTTTCCGGGAACAGCCTGACGCCGGCCCCGCTGGGAAATGTTACTTCGGCGACGGCAACGAATGACACGTACACGTTTGGAGATGCGACAGTATCTGGCTCGGGTATCTCCCTCAACTCATCGCAACCAGCCTATCTGCTGGGGCGGATCGACCTCAGCGTGGTCGCTGCCACACCCGGAAGCCAGTACACACTGACACTGGCAAATGACGCATTTACCGACTTTTCTGACCCCAGTTTTGGTCCACTCACCATCGATCCTGCGTCTTTCAACTCCGCCACTATCACAATCGGCACCCTCACCGCAGCGGTGCCGGAACCCGGTCACTGGCTTGCGTTATTCGGACTCAGCAGCCTGCTGGTCGGACTGCATCGGCGTCGCAGGATGACCACAGCAATGGAAGCCTCTGTCCCCAAAACGGTCTCAACGATCTGACAGAAAACCGATGGTGGTCACGAGGCCCGGAATCACTCGTTCAAGGCGTTTATGGCCTCCCTGTCTTCCGGGCCAGCGTTTTCACCTCCGAATTCAACCCGCATGATTCTGGGGAAAAATGCATCAGAGGCTGCTCAAAACCCACCGGCTCAACAGGGCTCGACACCAACCGGCCGACCGCCCGCACTCCCCAGACTGACATTTCTCGCCCGCCTCAGGCACGGCAAGACCCAGTCCCAGTCCACAGCCAACCTCGCGATAGTCATTCACAGCCATGCGATTCACTCCGCAGCAGAATCCCTGTTCACTCCTGGTGCATTCCTGAGGGATAGAAAATCCTTGTTTTCTGTGTGGACCCTGAAATCAATGCGACGTCGCGGCCATCGCGACTCCGCACTCCACAGCCCAAAACACGCCACCCGCCGGCTGCGGGATCGGTAATGGCCAGATGACAGGCTGACAGACGACGTTGACTGTGAGTCAGCCAACCGAATCACCCGTCAGAAATTTCAACCACGGTGCCGCAGCAGGTGGTTAACCGACCGGAGCAATCACGACCGCTTTTCCGCTGGCCGAGACCATCAGCATACCATTAGCCTGACCAAGCACTTCGTAATCCAGATCGACGCCAACGACGGCATTTGCGCCAACCGCTTCAGCACGCGCCTGCATTTCCGCAAGGGCAAGTTCCCGAGCGTTCTGCAGCTCTCTCTCGTAGGTGCCTGAACGACCTCCCACAAGATCACGAATCCCCGCAAACAAATCCTTGAACAGGTTGGCCCCCAGAACAGCCTCCCCAGCGACAATTCCGCAGTATCTGGATACACGATATCCTTCCACAGTCGGCGTTGTGGTCACGATCATAGTAGATCTTTCCGGAACAGTTTTTATTTGGTTTGAACTCGCGAACCGCCCTCCAACGGGCCGCAACCGAATCTGTTGTCAGCAGCTGCGAGTATAGAAAAACGTTGAAAAGGCCGCGCGGATCAACTGAAAAGTCGTTTTTTTGCTTACCGGCGAAAAAAGAGGATCCACGAAGAATCACGTGCGCACCTGCAGGTTGCAGTCTAATGGGGGTGGCGAAAACGCACTGGATACCACTTCCGGCACGGGACGAACACAACCGCTCAGACGCCAATAACAACACCCGTCAGCTAACTACC
>CAXBSH010000246.1:0-8632 GCA_963977705.1 uncultured Planctomycetaceae bacterium | reverse complement strand
TTGGCTGACCACTGACTACTGAGAACTGACAACTTCTTTCGGCTCGGCAGGAGCCTCGCCCTCCCAAGGGGAACTTCACTGACAACTGATCACTGATCACTGACCACTCTTCAAAACCTTGCTCGCCGCTGCGACAGATATTCCGTCAGCGCTTTATCAAACGGCATGCTGGTGTCCAACGGTACATAATCCGCCCCCATCGACTGACAGGTCGTCCTGTAACGTTCCCGCAATTCCGCCAACGCCTGCAGATAATCGGCTCGCACACCTGCCGCATCCACAATTTCATTGTCACCCTGCTCGGGCTCCAACAGGTCCACAGCACCGGAAAACGGAAACGTCGCTTCCGCCTCGTCCAGAATGTGAAACAGAATCACATCGTGACCTCGAAATCGCACCGCTCGCAACGCCTCCAGAATCTCATCAGGATCCGCCAGCAGATCAGACATCAGCATCAGCAGACTACGATGCCGAATCATCGATGCCGCCTGCCGCAGACACGACGCAATCTGCGACCCACCCGTCGGCTGGCACTGCTGCAGTACCGACAGAATATCACCCAGCTGAGACCGCCGGCTGCGGGCTGGCAAACTGGCCTGTAACCGGTCACCAAAGGTCATCAGACCTACCGGGTCCTGTTGGTGAATCATCAGATAACTGAGCGCCGCTGCCAGACAGACCGAATAATCAAATTTCGTCAGCTTCTGCCGCCACGTGTATCCCATACTGCGCGACAGATCCATCAGCAGATAACCCGTGATGTTTGTCTCGGCCTGATAACGACGGATGTAGATACGGTCAGTGCGAGCAAACACCTGCCAGTCAATATCCCGCGGATCATCGCCCGGCTCATATCGCCGATGCTCACTGAACTCCACACTGAAACCCTGAAACGGGCTGGCATGCAGACCGGACAGCAGCCCTTCCACAATAAACCTGGCGCGCAGGTCCAGTCGAGCAATGCTCTGAATCACTTCCGGCTTCAGGTATTTTTCAGCTGATGACATCCCTGAACACCCTGCCGCAAAGAATCGTCCGTCACAACGTCACACCAGCTGTGCCGCCATCTCACCCGCATGGTAACTGCTGCGCACAAACGGACCGCTGGCTACCATGCTGAATCCCAGCTTTTTCGCCAGCTCACCAATTTCATCGAATTCCTCCGGCGGCAGAAAACGCTCCACCGGAAGATGCTCAGGACTGGGCTGCAGATACTGCCCCAATGTCAGCATGTCACAGCCCACCCGACGCAGGTCCGCCAGAACTTCGTAAAGCTCTTCAAGAGTCTCTCCGAGCCCCAGCATCAGGCCACTTTTCGTGGGCATCTCAGGAGCCTCCTGCTTGACCTGCTGCAGCAGGTCCAGAGTCCTCTGATAGTCGGCATTGCGACGCACACGATGATACAGACGCGGTACGGTTTCAGTATTGTGATTGAACACGTCCGGACGTGATTCAATCACTCGCGTCACCGCGGCACGGTTGCCGCGAAAGTCCGGAGTCAACACTTCGATCTGAGCCCCGGTTCGCTGACGCACCGCCAGCACCGTCTGATACCAGTGCTCAGCACCACCGTCCGGCAGGTCATCACGAGTCACCGAGGTGATGACGACATACCGCAAACCCAGACGCGCAGCCGCTTCCGCCACCCGCTCAGGCTCGTCCAGCTCCAGCTCTTCCGTCTTACCCTTCGGCACCGAACAGAACCCACAGGGCCGAGTACATACGTTGCCACCAATCATGAATGTGGCTGTCTTCGTCGACCAGCATTCTGTCCGGTTCGGACACTTCGCACTTTCACAGACCGTCTCCAGACGCAGATCGGCAATCACATCACTGGTGAATGCCATGCCCGGCTGCGGCAGCGGTCGCTTCAGCCACCGCGGCAGACGACGAACCACCGCACCTGGATCCTGAGCCATCAAGGGCAGGGATTCAGAATTCGGAGCTGTGATGATCGGTAAACTTGTCATGAATCAACGCTCGCGTTCGAGTCAAAAACGGATGGCCCGTATGCAGATGATACTCAGGATAACCCACTTGCTCACACAGATGAACCGCCAGAGCAGAACGAATCTGAGCCATCGGAGTCGGACGGACACGCTCAGCATTCAGTGACGAGATTCGTTCGCCCGATAAGCCCCGACCAATTTCCCGCGCTTCGTCCAGACGCGGACTGACATTCAGATACACACCAAAACTGGTCACTCCCTGCTCCACACTAATCCCCAGCTCGGCAATCACGCCGTGCCGACCATGCACCGCTGTCCCATCCCGCGGGTCCACATGCGCTACCACCTGCAGGTCCCGACATGCCAGCACCACCGCCTGCTGCAGACACACCCGAAACTGCTCAGCCTCCAGACCACACTCAGCTAATGACACCACCACATACGCCGCCAGCTGGCCCGGCTGATGCAGAATCACCCGACCGTCACGCCGCACCCGATGCACCCGAATCAAACGCGATTCCAGCTCACGAGCATCCGTGGGAAGCTCAAGCAGACTGGCACCCTGACCCACCGTCACACACGGCGGATGTTCACACAACAACAACGCCGCACTCATCCGACTTTGCTGACGCACTTCATGAACCATCAGCTTCTGCAACGCCAGCACAGACGATAATTCCGCACAGCCCAGCAGACGCACCTCCGCCGCTGTCGCCGTTCGCTCAGAAAAATCATCCCAGTCAATCTGTGCCATAAAAACTTAGCCAAATCCTCGCAAACACCCCGCAAACACCCGACAGACGCCCGACAAGCAATGGCCGTCGGTTTCCACCCACTCCCGGCCAATGGCAGATTATAGCGCCAAAGCCCCCCCAAAACCCCGCCCACGTTTCCAAAGAACAGCGGTTCCCCGGAAATTCCAACGGAAATGGTGAACCAACCCGCCGTTTTGCGGAAATGCACACAGGTCCCGCTGTTCCCAAACCCGTTTTCGCCTATGGTGTCTTTGTCGTCCCCGACCCGCTGAACTCCACCGCCGAGCCAAATCGATGGGTTACCGAAATCTGCAGGAATGTCTTCGCGATCTGGAAAAACATGGCCAATTGCTGCGAATTTCCTGCGAAATTGACGCCCAGCTGGAAGCTGCCGAGATCCATCGCCGAGTCTGCGAGCGAGGCGGACCGGCATTGCTGTTCGAAAACGTTCGCGGCTGCCGCTTTCCCATGGCCAGCAACCTGTTTGGCACGCTGGATCGCGCTCGGTTCATCTTTCGTGACGCACTCCGCTCAGTCGAAACACTGGTTCAGCTCAAAAAAGATCCCGCATACCTGCTGAAACACCCCACTCGCATCCCCGGCACACTGAAAACTCTGTGGTCCATGCGGTTTGCACCGCGCCGCAGCGGGCCCATCATGGAGTGCCAGACAACCGTCGATCAGCTGCCACAGCTGAAAAGCTGGCCCATGGACGGCGGTGCCTTCGTCACGCTGCCACAAGTCTACACCGAACATCCGAATCGGCCCGGCTATCTGGGTTCCAACGTCGGCATGTACCGCGTCCAGCTCAGCGGTAATCAATACCGGCCCAACGAGGAAATCGGACTGCATTACCAGCTGCACCGCGGCATCGGCTTCCACCACGCTGCCGCGATCGCTCGCGGAGTCCCGTTCAGAGTCAACGTGCTGGTCGGTGGACCACCGTCGCTGGCCGTCGCCGCCGTCATGCCACTACCGGACAACTTCCCG
This sequence comes from uncultured Planctomycetaceae bacterium, assembly GCA_963977705.1. GTDB lineage: Bacteria > Planctomycetota > Planctomycetia > Planctomycetales > Planctomycetaceae > SXXK01. The sequence goes on along the minus strand of CAXBSH010000246.1, from coordinate 4,938 downwards.
GAAGTCGCTTTTGCCGGAGCCCTGTCGCAACGCGCCGTGCGGATGGTCCGACAGCCCGGTCGACCCATGATCTGCGCAGAATGCGACTTCTGCATCTCAGGAACTGTCGACCCCGACCGATTGCTGCCCGAAGGACCCTTCGGTGACCATCTGGGCTACTACAGCCTCGCACATGACTTCCCCGTCATGAAGGTGGACGCTGTCTATCACCGTCGTGACGCCGTCTGGCCCTTCACAGTCGTCGGACGACCGCCACAGGAAGATACGATCTTCGGAGCACTCATTCATGATCTGACCGGCCCGGCGATTTCCGCTGTCCTGCCGGGAGTCCACGCAGTGCACGCCGTGGATGCCTCGGGAGTTCATCCCCTGCTGCTGGCCATCGGCAGCGAACGTTACGTCCCGTGGGCTCCCGAACGCAGACCCCAGGAACTGCTGACCAACGCCAATGCCATCCTGGGACAGGGGCAGCTGTCTCTGGCCAAATACCTGTGGATTACGGCAAAGGAAGACTGCCCTGATCTGGACATCCACGATATCCCGGCCTTCTTTGGACACATCCTGCAGCGAGTCGACTGGACTCGCGATCTGCACTTCCAGACCTGCACGACCATCGATACGCTGGACTACTCAGGCACCGGACTGAACTCCGGATCCAAGGTGGTGGTCGCGGCCTGTGGCGCCGTCCGCAGAAACCTGGGCCGTGAGCTGCCGAGTGATCTGTCAATGCCCGCAGGATTTTCCGATCCGGCAATGGTTATGCCCGGAGTACTGGCAGTGTCAGCACCGCAGCATGGCGGACAACCCAACAGCTCTGATGGCGTGCCCGAACGTTTCTGTCGCGAACTGACAACCGGCGGCTGGGGCCCCGAATGGCCGTTGATCGTGCTGACTGAAGACAGTCGGTTCTGTGCAGAATCGTTGCGTAACTGGCTGTGGGTCACGTTCACTCGCAGCAATCCGGCTGCCGACCTGTACGGCATTGAATCCTTCACGGACAGCAAACACTGGGGTTGCCGCGGACCGCTGGTAATTGATGCTCGCATCAAGCCACATATGGCCCCGCCATTGATTTCCGACCCTGCGATTGTGCGTCGCGTAGACCAGCTGGGCGCCCCCGGTGGCCCACTGCACGGTTATGTGTAGCAGGAAAGACGCCTGACAGACACAAGACATCTATCGCAGAGATAAGGTGGTCGCATGCAGGCCCCGAGCCGCGTGCATCACACACTTCCGGCTGCCTGGGAAACAAACCTGTTTTTCACAAAGTTTGGCCGCCCGAGTGATGCAATTCTGCGCCGGCAGCATCAGAATTCACCGGACGCTGTTCTGACTTCCATGTGAATCTTCCCACCGAGACCTGCCATGACAAACAACCGGCGCCGCGCCCTGCTGCCCGCACTGCTGCTGTGTTCCCTGCTGTCCGCAACCCCGCAGCTTTCTGCTCAGGATTCCTTCGTTCTGGAAGCCGTCGATGGTCAGCGCTGGATGAAAGGCAACATGCATACTCATTCGCTGTGGAGCGATGGGGATGACTTCCCGGAAAACCTGGCAAAGTGGTACCGCGACAAAGGGTATCAGTTTCTGGTGTTCACGGACCACAACACGCTGCTGCAGAAGGAACGCTGGCTGAATCTGGCAAAACGCAAAGGCAGTGACAAAGCACTGCAGCGACTGCGTGAACAATGGCCGGCCGAGTGGATCGAACTGCGCGGTACGGGTGACACCGAAGAAGTGCGTCTGAAAACCTTCGACGAAGTCTTCGCGAAACTGGCTGTACCGCAGGAATACCTGCTGATTCAGGGCGAAGAAATCACCGATCGTTTCGGAAAACTGCCCGTCCACATGTGCGCCACAAACACCGCCGAGCTGCTGCCACCCACCGGCGGAGAATCCATCACCGACGTGATTCAGCAGAACATCAATGCCGCCACAGCCCGCAGAGAACGCACCGGAGTCCGCACGCTGGTACATCTCAATCACCCGAATTTCGGCTACGCAATCACAGCCGAACAGCTGATGAAGGTTGTCGGTGAGAATTTTTTCGAGCTGTATAACGGACACCCCGGAGTTCACAACAGCGGTGATGAAAAGCATGCTGGCACGGAACGCATGTGGGATATCATGAACAGTTTCCGCCTGCAGACACTGCAGCTGCCCCTGATGTATGGCCTCGGAACCGACGACGGACACAACTATTTTGAAACGGCCTCCGGAAAAGGAGCTCAACCAGGACGCGGCTGGGTCGTAGTGCTTGCCAGAACACTGGAACCCGACGCGATTGTGGAAGCCCTTGAAGCCGGACGCTTTTACTCGTCTTCAGGAGTCAGCCTGCAGGCCGTTCGCTTCAATGGCAGCAGCCTGAAAGTGGAAGTCCAGGCCGAAGCCGATGTCCAGTATCAGATCCAGTTCATCGGCACCGACCGCGGATTTGATCCGGAATCCCGCACAGCCTCAGACAAACCCGAAGAAGCTGATACTCTGACGCGAGTCTACAGCGACCAGATCGGCAAAGTCTACGCCACCGTCGCTGGACCTGTGGCTGAGTACCGTATCACTGGAAAGGAACTTTATATTCGAGCGGTTGTGACGTCGTCAAAGCGACATCCCAATCCTTCGGAAGCTGGTGAGTTTGAGCGCGCGTGGGTCCAGCCCATCGCGATCAACAACCCCTGACACAGCTCGCCCAGATGATGCTCTGACGCTGAAACAGTCGTTCCCCGAATTTCCTGCCCCACGGCTTACAGGAAACACAGCGACATGCTGCACGCAATTCACACACTGCTGACCATGCTCGTCGGCATCTGTGCCGCAGGCACGGTGCCCGCAGCGGAAGACGGCTGGCAGGAACCGCAGGATGTCGCCTTCGTGTCACGTCTTGACGGCACCGAACAGCGCTTTGTGGTGCTCAAACCCCAGCACCATCACCCCGCTCAGGTGCATGACGTGCTGATCATGCTGCACGGACACGGCTCGGACCGCTGGCAGTTCATTCGACAGTCCCGACCGGAATGCAGCGAATCCCGCCACTTCGCCAAACTGGCCGGGATGATCTGCGTTTCACCCGACTATCGCGGCACAACATCATGGATGGGCCCCGCCGCAGAAGCCGATCTGATTCAGCTGATCGACGAACTGCATCAGGGGCAGAGAATCGGCAGGATTCTGCTGGTCGGCGGATCCATGGGAGGCACCGCCGCACTCGCATTCGCTGCTCAGCACCCACAGCTGATCGATGGAGTCGTGGCGCTGAACGGCACAGCCAACATGCTGGAATATGAGCAGTTTCAGGATGCCATTCAGGCGTCCTACGGTGGCACGAAAGACACACATCGCGAAGTCTATCGGACTCGTTCAGCCGAACTGTTCGCTGCGAACCTGACCATGCCAGTGGCCGCCACCACCGGCGGTCGAGACACACTGGTGCCACCCGACAGCGTCCTGCGTCTGCTGCAGCATCTGCAGACCGGCGGCTCAGACGTCCTGTCCATCCATCGTCCGGAAGGTGGTCACGACACAAACGCCGCAGATACTCGCGCCGCTCTGGACTTTGTCTGGCGTACCGTGCAGCAGCGAACGGCAGCAGCGACAGAACCACCACTGGTCACCCGTCCACAGCCCCTGAAAGTCGTGTGTCTGGGTGATAGTGTCACGGGCATCTACTATCACACCGGTGGGCAGCGCGCATGGCCAGAGCTGCTGAACATCGCACTCACACGAGCCCTGCCGGGCTGCGATGTCACTGTCATCAATGCCGGGATCAGCGGAAACACGGTCGCCGATGGACTGGCCCGACTGGAACGTGATGTGCTCGTCCACCAGCCACAGATTGTCACCATCAATTTCGGACTCAATGATCTGGCCCGAGTCGGGATGGAACAGTTTCAGCAGGGACTGCAGGAACTGGTGCAGCGAATTCGCGCGGCAGGCGCCACACCCGTCCTGTGTACTCCCAACGCCGTCATTGACACGGCCGGTCGACCAGAACAGAAACTGCAGCAGCTCTGCAATGTCATTCGGGATGTGGCCCGGCAGCAGCAGGCCGCATTCTGCGATATTCAACAGGCAGGACTTTCACTGCGAACCCGCGCGCCGCGCACGTGGCGACTGTCCATGAGCGATGCCATCCATCCGAATCTGGATGGACATCGCCTGCTGGCGGAAACCGTCTGTCAGCGACTGACAGGCCTGCCGATCAGCCTCGCTGACGTGCGGCCACAGACAGGCCTGCCCAGAGCCCAGCACGTCCTGACCACCGACGGTCGATTGCGAATCCTTGTCATGCAGCCACTGGCAACTCCACTGCAGCACTCACTGCACAAGCTGGGGCTGACTGACCGCTGTGACGTCACTGTCTGGCCCACAGAAATTGAAGAACAGGGTCAGGTCAGACCCAGAAGTCTGCCGGAACTGGAAGCCGATGCCCAGCGCATGGTCCGAACCATGAAACCCGATCTGGTCCTGCTGACATTTCCCGACAGACAACCGCAGCTGGAAGATGAACAGATCATCCACAGCCTGTCATGGATCATGAACTGGTCACTGGACTTCGGCAAAAGTTCGTGGGACTGTTTGGTGGTTCATCCCCAGCTGCTGAGCGGCAGCGTGCAGGACAATCCATGGAACCGCCTGCTGCGTCAGTTGGTGCAGGCACAGGACCTGCAGCTTCTGGACCGCACCGACAGCGAACAAACCTCGCCCGAAGATCTGCTGACCGAAAAACTACGCCCGCTGATAAATCAGTGATCAGTAATCAGTGGTCAGTGGTCAGTGGTCAGTGATCAGTGATCAGGCGAGCCGTTGGCGGAAGCCTTCGGGTGCGACCACCGCGCCGCACAAGCAGACCCGAATTGGCCAACGGCCATAATCATCGTAGCCTCGGGCAACGCCCGAGGAACAGGCCGCACAACCAAAACCAAATTTGGCCAAAGGCCATCG
>CAXBSH010000245.1:0-8662 GCA_963977705.1 uncultured Planctomycetaceae bacterium | reverse complement strand
CCATCACCGCACCACCGGGCTTCTGCAGACATCGCAGCGACAATCGCTGCGATTCCCCGGCCGCCAGTTTCACCTGCCCCAAAGCACGCCAGACGAAGTTCTGAAAATGCCCCGTCTCTCGCACCACAAACTCCAGCGACTGATCCTGCACCTGCAGCTGCACGCGACTGCCACCATGACCCCGACCACAGCCCTGCAGAATCTCCACACTGTACTCGCCACCACCAGTCGACAGCAGCCACTCTGCCCAGTCCTCCGCCACACTCCAGTAACCCACCGTGTTCTTGTGCGGCTGAGGCTCATAGCGGAGATTTTTTCCGTGTACGATCGCATCCCGCGCTTTTAACAGCACTGTACCGTCCGCCTGCGCCGTCGTGGCTCGCTCCGCATCAAACAACTGCACCGGCTGATCCAGTTCCAGTACCAGCACCGGCTTCTCACCCGCCGCCGGAACACTGGACAACTTCACCGACCAGTACCCAGGTTCAGGCTGCACCGACAACTCGCCCGCACCATCCGGCATCCAGCCGGCCTTCCGCACCACACCCGAAAATCGCGGCAACTGCAGCACCGCATCACGCTCCGCCGCCTCCAACACCACAAACAGACGGTTGTCAAGAAAAAATGCCTGCGATTTCGGCTGCTTCCAACCGAGCACCGGCCGCGCCGCCGATAACTGCGCCTCGGCAATCGTCGCCGATAACACACACAAAACACCCAACAACAGTCGCAACAGCATTTCAACGTTCCTTCCGGTTTGCGTACACAGGCCAGTCGTGCCCCCCAGTGTAGAGACTGCACCACTCCGGAATCCAGGATGCGCGAGGAAATTACGGGGTGAGAGCCGGAATGATGTCCGCGCACGCTGTACCACCGCCCCGCTTCCGCTCACAATACACCACACACTGCAACCACCGCCCCCACAACAGATTTTCGCATGCCCGAACCTGTCCATAACGTCGCCAGCGTGCTGGGAACCGCCGGCGCCATCGCTCGCCGACTGCCAGGCTACGAACCTCGCGCCGAACAACTGGCCATGGCCGAAGCTGTGGAATCTGCCATCGCCCACAGAAAACATCTCGTCGCTGAAGCGGGAACCGGAGTCGGGAAAAGCTTCGCCTACCTCGTACCCGCCATCCTCGCCGCACAAACCGAACTACCACCCTCCGAATCCCGCAAAAAGAAAAACAGCGACGACGACGATGAGCAGAAAAAAGGCAAACGCCGCATCATCGTGTCAACTCACACCATCAGCCTGCAGGAACAGCTGATCCACCACGATATCCCCTTCCTGCAAGCCGTCCTCCCCGTCGAATTCTCCGCCGTACTCGTCAAAGGACGCAGCAACTACATCAGCCTCCGACGACTTGAAAAAGCCGTCCAGCGATCCAACCAGAAAACCATGTTCGAACCACCCGGACAGCAGGCACTCGCCCGCATCCGCCAGTGGGCCGCAGAAACCCGCGATGGCAGCCGCTCAGATCTGCCCTTCCAGCCCCCCGTCGATGTGTGGGACGAAGTCCTCAGCGACCACGGTGACTGCCTCCGCAAAAAATGCCCCACTCACGCCGACTGCTTCTACTACGCCGCACGACGCCGCGTCTGGAACGCCGACCTGCTCATCGTCAACCACGCCCTCTTCTTCTCTGACCTCGCTCTCCGCCGCGATGGAGGCAGCATCCTGCCCGATTACGAAACCGTCATCTTCGATGAAGCCCACACCATCGAATCCGTCGCCGCCGATCACCTCGGCCTGTCCGTCAGTGAAGGACAGGTCGAATACCTGCTCAACAAACTCTACAACGATCAGATGCAGCGCGGCATCCTGCTCAGTCACAACCTTGTCGATGCACAAAAACTGACCATGGAAGCCCGGCGACATGCCACCGCATGGTTCGCCGAACTACAGGTCTGGACACGCGACAACTGCCGCCCCAACGGTCGACTCAATCACCCCGTAGGCATCCCCAACTGCCTCTCACCCGCTCTCGAACAGCTGTCACTCGAAATCCGCGAAAAGTCCGAGAAACAGCCTAATGAATCGGCCCAGGTCGAGCTGCAGGCCGCTGCCGATCGCTGCCAGCTGCTGTCCGCTCAGCTGAATGCGTGGGCCCGCCAGTCTATCGAACGCTCGGTCTACTGGGTCGAATACGCCGGCAAAGTTATCGAACGGATGACACTGGCCAGCGCACCCGTCGAAGTCGGCGGTATCCTCCGCGATGAACTCTACAACAAAATCCCGTCCGTCATCATGGCCAGTGCCACACTCGCCACAGGACAAAAAGACTTCCAGTTCTTCCGCTCACGCATCGGACTGACCGGCGGCAGAGAAATTCGTTTGGGCAGCCCCTTCGACTACAGCCGACAGGCCCGCCTCATCGTCTCCACCAATATGCCGGATCCCACCACCGATGCCCGCAACTTCGAAGTCCAGTGCTGCGAACGCATCAAACGACACGTCAATGACACCGCAGGACGCGCCTTCGTCCTGTTCACCAGCTACTCCATGATGCTCAATTGCGCCGAACGACTGACCGGCTGGCTCGCCTCACAGAACATGACCCTCTACTGCCAGGGAAAAGGTCTGCCCCGCTCAGCCATGCTGGAAAAATTCAAGGCGGATGAACGAGCTGTGCTGTTCGGAACAGACAGCTTCTGGCAGGGTGTCAATGTCCCGGGTGATGCCCTGCAGAACGTCATCATTCCCCGCCTGCCGTTCAGCGTCCCCGACCACCCGCTCCTCGAAGCTCGACTCGACGCCATCCGCGAACGTGGCGGTAACCCGTTCCGCGATTACCAGACCCCCGAAGCCATCATCAAACTCAAACAGGGATTCGGTCGGCTGATCAGACACCGCAATGACACCGGACGCGTTGTGATCCTCGACCCACGCATGCTCACCAAATACTACGGAAAAATGTTTCTCGAAAGCCTGCCCGACTGCAAACTGGAAGTGGATGACGGTCAGACCATCAGCCCCCTCACCAGAAACTGAAACTCAGCGATCCGCAGTACCCTCCGCCGGCCGCTGCAATGCCGCCTCAATCTCCGATACCACAGACACCAGCTCTGCACGGTCGCCATACAGCTGCAACGCACCCCGTAACGTCGCACTCAAAGACTGCCGCTCCGACTCCGTTCCCGCTGCCAGCCACTGCCGCAGCAACTCACGCAGCAACAGCTCAGCACCACGACCGTCAACCTCCGTCTGCCAGTTCGCCACAGCCTCCTCAACAAAACGATGCAGATAACTGCCTGACCGCAGTCGCTCCAGAATTCCCAGCACCGCCGTCAGCTCCAACCGCGCCTTCACACGATCACCCGACTGCCGCAACATAAACGCCCGACGAATCAGTCGCCGCACCTCCGCGTCAACCTCACGCAGACTGTCCGCCGACGAGCCCCCACGATCCACCTCATTCCCACTCCCCGACTCCCCGGACTCCCCCGACCACAGACCATCACCGGAAAGCTGCTCCAGCGACCTTGCGAACTCGTAATCCTCCACACGCTGCTGCAGCTCACGCACTCGCGCGCTGTCAATCCCCGCCTCACCCCGCGCTGCTCGCTCCTGCAGCGGACGCAGCTGCTCTTCCCGAACTCGCAGCCACGCCGGCCCCGCCGTACCGCCCAACACGCGCTCAGCTTCGGCCAAACGCACCGCCACGTCCGACTCGGTTCGCCCACGACTCATCCAGATCCCGAATCCAATCAACAGCACCAGCAGACACAACAGCACCCAGATATTATCCAGAATCGCGCCCAACCCCTCCGCTCGACGACCCGCCTGCTCGGCTCGCAACAGGTTCCGCACGGTTGTCGCTGTGCCTGCACCCTCGTCAGCTGCACCCGCTTCACCACCCGCCGGACGAACAACCGTCTCAGATTCCCCCTGACGCTCAGCAAACTCCGCCTTCGCCAGCACCTGCTCCAGTCGCCGTAACACCACCAGAGCATCCGGGGGCCGACGCGATGGATCCTTCTCCAGCAACTGACACACCAACTCCTCCAGATTCATCGGCATGTCCGGTGCATATCGGGACGGCAGATCAAACTGACCATACTGCTGCTTCCGCAACAGCTCCGCCGTCGTCTCTCCCGTAAACGGAGGACGCCCCGTCAGCATCGTGTACATCACCGCCCCCAGAGCATACAGGTCGCTCCGCGCAGTACACCGCTGACCACGCGACTGCTCCGGCGACATGTAATCGGCCGTCCCCACAATGCCGCCCGTCCGAGTCAGACGCTCAGACGCAAACAGACTGGCCACACCGAAATCCGTCAGCTTCAGCTGGCCGTCAGGACCCACCATCAGATTGCCCGGCTTCAGATCACGATGCACAATTCCCGCATCATGAGCAGCCTTCAAAGCACTGGCCAGCTGCCGCGATCGCTCAATCACCTCCCGCCACGGTAACCGACGCCGCGACTGAATGTCAGCCGTCAACGTCACCCCATCCACAAACTCCATCGCGTAATACAACAACCCATCATCCGAAACGCCGTCCTCAAACAACCGCACAATGTGCCGATGAGACAGCTTCCGCAATGCCGCAATCTCGCGACTGAATCGCTGCTCAAAACCCTCCTCACGCGCCATCGCCGCAGGCAACACCTTCACCGCCGCTCGCTCGCCCGTCGTCTCGTGGACACCGAGGTACACATTCCCCATGCCACCCGCACCCACCCGACGCTCTATCCGCCACGGACCCAGACGCTCAGGATGCATGTGCCCACTCCAACTCAGCAGACAACCGTAGCCCCAACCGTAGCCTGGGCTTTAGCCCGGGACACCCCTGCTCCCCCACCCAACCGCAAAACCTCACGGCCGAACCGCAGCAGCCACCCGAGGAATCCGCAACACCCGACCGGGTACCAACTGATTGGGATTACTCATCCGATCCCGATTCGCTTCGTAAATCAAGCCATAACGCCCCTGAGCCCCCAAAGTTCGTTCCGCAATCCCCGACAACGTATCCCCGTACTTCACCGTATACTCGTCGAACTCCGACGGAGCCTGAAAGTTGTCCGCCGACGACGACGACTCAGACCCCGACGCCGGCTCCACCCCCGGTTCCAACGGCACGCCCTCTGAACCGCTCAACGCCTCCTCAGCCTCCGCATCCACCAATCCCGCAGCGGGCTCCGCATCAAACACCGGATCACTCGATGCCTCAGCGCTTTCCACACTGATCTCAACAACCTCAGCACCAGTGGCACCCGCACCCGATATCCGCGTCGGAGCAGCACGTCGCGTTCGAAATCCGTCCAGCGAATTCCGAGTCAACCCGCCATCCAACCGCTTCTCAGCAGGCAGTACCGGAGCCGGTAATGTGCGATTCCGATCATGCATGTCCTTCAACACGTCCCGCATGGTCCACTGCGGTTCCGACACACTGGCCGCCACCGGCCGATCCGAGTACACAGACACCTGCCGATCCCGCAATCGCTGATTCAACAGGGCCTCAAACTCCTCCACAACGCCCGCCGGAGCCCCTGAAGGGGAATGCAAAGGCTCATTCCGGAAAAACAGCGCAGCCACGATCCCGACCAGCAGGATCCCCATGGCAAACCCGATTTTCCGATCCGTCTGCATTGTCCACACCCCAAACACACACGCCGCCGCAAGCCAGCAACGCCACACTTGAATACTTTACCCCACATTTCCAGAAATGATGCAAAAAGTCCACAAAATGCCTCCACCAACCGCCACCAATCCACCTACCACGAAGGCAAACGCTAAGGTTTATAAGTCCTATAAGACCTATACGACCTATAAGACCCATTGGTCCCATCAGGCCCCACAGGCCCCATAACCACCCACCCATCCCCCAAACCCGAAAATCACCACCTCTCTCAACTGGCATAACGTTTGCTCCCCTGTCAACACATTGAAACATCTGCCAATGTGGCAGCGGCAGGCGTCATCAAGTCGCCTGCCGAAACCGGTTCAGGTGCGGACACATTCAGGAATTCCTCTGCGAGGTAGCCATGACGGAAACACAGACCCAACAACATTCGTTCCAGGCCGAAATTCGCCAGCTGCTGCACCTGCTGTCACACTCTCTCTACCAAAACCGCGAAATCACCATTCGCGAACTGATCTCCAACGCCTCCGACGCCCTCGACAAATTTCGCTACCACGCCGTAACCTCAGGGCAGGGCACCGTCGACGGACTGGGGATCTGGCTGGAACCAGACAAGGACGCCAAAGTTCTGGCGATCCGCGATAATGGGATTGGGATGACCCAGCAGGAACTGATCCAGAACCTCGGTACCATCGCTCGCAGCGGTTCCCTCGAATTTCTCAAACAGGCCAAATCCCGCGCTGGTGAAGGAACACCCGACCTGTCACTGATCGGGCAGTTCGGAGTCGGTTTCTATTCGGCCTTTATGCTGGCGGACCGCGTCGAAGTCATCTCCCGCAGTGCCTCTGACACCACAGCATGGCGCTGGGAATCCACCGGTGACGGCACTTTCACCATCTCCCCTGTGACCGAATCCGTCGAACGCGGCACCAGCATCCGGCTGCACCTGAAGGAAGGGATGGAAGAATTCACCGAAGCTGTGCGACTCAAGTACATCGTCCGCAAGTACTCAACGTTCGTCCCCCACGCGATCTGGCTGGATGCTGAACACGTCAATGATCAGCCACCGATCTGGCTGGAACCCAAAACCAGTGTCACGGATGAGCAGTACCAGAATTTCTACGAATATCTGACCCATTACCCCGGTCAGCAGCCCATCTGGCATCTGCACCTCGCTGCCGACTCGCCCTTCCAGTTCCACAGCATCCTCTACTGCCCCGACTCCAATCTCGAACGCATGGGCTTTGGACGGACGGATCATGGGCTGCACCTCTGTGCTCGCCGTATTCTTGTCCAGAACGACAACCGCGATCTGCTGCCCGACTATCTGCGGTTTCTTCGCGGCATCGTGGACTCCGCCGACCTGCCGCTGAACGTCTCGCGGGAAGCCCTGCAGGACAACACCGTCTTCCGTAAAATGCAGAAAGTGATCACCCGCAAGGTCCTTGATCATCTGGATTCGCTGGCTACGGACCAGCGTGAGACTTACGACAGATTCTACCGGGAATTCGGAGTGATCCTGCGTGAAGGCGTAACTGCCAACGACGGGAACCGGGACCGCGCAGCCGCCTTGCTGCGATTCACCTCCACCACTTCCGCCGGTACTGGCGAGCTGGTGTCGCTGCAGCAGTACGTGGATCGAGCAAAAGAAGGGCAGCAGCAGATCTACTTCGCCTGCGGCACCGATCAGAATGCCATCCTCCGCGACCCCAATCTTGAAGTCTTCCGCAAACGCAACCTCGAAGTCCTCGTGCTCACGGACCCCGCCGACGAATACATCATCTCGTCGCTGGGCACATTTGCCGAGAAGAAGATTGTGTCGATCGACGCCGCCGAGCTGCAGTTGCCGCCGCAGTCAGCGGACGAACAGTCCAAAGAGCCGGCTGAACAGCAGAAAAGCCAGGAGAATGCTGCCGAGCTGGATCAGTTGATCGGGGTCTTCAAGGAGGTGCTTGGGGAACGAGTTCAGGATGTGCGACGGTCAGAACGCCTGACAGAAAGTGTCTGCTGCCTCGTGAATGCTGAAGGTTCCATGAGCACCACGATGCAGCGCATCCTTCGCATGAATACTCCGGAATTCGAAATGCAGAAAATGATTCTGGAGCTCAACCCCACTGCAGCCCTCGTCCAGAGACTGGCCGCACTGGCAGCGTCTTCCACCGGTCTGGACTTTGTCCGCCAGTGTGCGTTGCAGCTGCACGCCAACGCCATGCTGCAGGCCGGACTGGCCCCTGACGGCAACGAAATGGCAACCCGCCTGCAGGACTTCATGCTGCAACTGGCCAGCGGTAAGTAAGGCGACCTTGCGGAGGCGTGAAAATAATCCCGCAGAAACAAACCCGAGGACTTACTTCCCGTGCACCGTGTGTGCGCCCAGCAAAGAGAACCAGTGCGAAGCGTTTTGCCCTGAAATACATGAACAAAAGAACACAAGCAAACAAAAGAACATCACTCACCTCGGGTTTTTCACCCTGCAATTGACAATTTGTCAAGTTTTCCAAACATTCCGATTCGAGATTCTGGACAGTTCGCTGAAGTTGTGTAATTTGCAAGCAAGCTTTATGCCTGCTGCGGAATACTCAGTCGCTCGGAGATTTTATGAAGCGGTTTTTTCTTTTGATGCTTGGTCTGCTGGCAACCAATCCCTGCTTTGCAGGAGTTGGTGGCTCGGGAACAATCATCCTGACACCGTCACTGGTAAGTACCACTTACAACGGGTCAGGTACTGCTACGGTCACGATTAACTTGCTGGCCAGATCTTCAATTGCGGATCCAGCAAGAATGACCTTCTATCAGTTCGACATGAGCATGGGCGGTGCCCCGGGCTCAAGTGTTAGTTCCGCGATTGCGTCAAGTGGATATTTCACGTCGACAAACTTCGACACGACGGTCGCAACGTCATTTTCTTCTGGGACTTACAGGTTCAACGGTTCCGACAGTAATCCATCCGGAGCGCTCCTTGGCACAAGCGATGAGATCGTCGGAACTGCTGTATTTAACGTGACACAACCGTCCAGCCAGACGACCTACACGTTGTCAATGGCAGGAACTTCCTCGTCGACTAATGGTGGCTT
>CAXBSH010000244.1:0-8680 GCA_963977705.1 uncultured Planctomycetaceae bacterium | reverse complement strand
ATCGCAGTCAAAGCCGATCACGGCTGCGGCCGTGATGATTCTTGTGCATCAAGGTCGCATCACGCTGGACGATCCCGTTGAAAAGTATCTGCCGGAATTCCGGGGTCTGATGGCGGTGGCGGAAAAGGACGAGCAGCATGTGCTGCTGAAGAAACCTGAGCGACCGATCACAGTGCGGCAAACGCTGGCTCACACCAGCGGTATGCCGTTCCGCTCCGCGCAAGAGGTGCCGGTGCTGGACCGGTTGTCACTGGCAGATCGTGTTCGCAGCTACGCGATGACGCCGCTGGATTTCGTTCCTGAAAGTCGATACCAGTACAGCAACGCGGGCATCAATACAGCGGCGCGGATTGTCGAAGTGGTCAGTGGCCTGCCTTTCGAGCAGTTTCTGGCAGAACGCCTGCTGCAGCCGCTGGGAATGCTGGAAACGACATTCTGGCCTGATGAGGCTCAGGAAGCTCGGATCGCCACGGCTTACCGTCCCGGAGCGGGTGGTATTGGTCTGGAGGCGACGAAGATTGAGCAGTTGCAGTATCCGCTGACGGATCGGTTGCAGCGCACGGCGATGCCGGCTGGTGGTTTGTTTTCAACTGCTGCCGACGTATCGCGTTTTTATCGCATGCTGGCGAACGGTGGTGAACTGGAGGGGCGGCGAGTTCTGTCCGAAGCGGCAATTCAGCAATTGACGACTCGCCAGACACCGACAGCACTGAAGGAATCTTACGGCCTTGGGTTTTCTGTGTCTGAGGATCGATTTGGGCATGGCGGCGCCTATTCCACGAATTCTTACTATGATCATCGGAACCAGCGTGTCCTGATCTGGCTGGTGCAGCATGCTGGGTTTCCGGGCCGTGGTGGCGACAGTCAGGCGGCCTTCCGCACGGCAGCGCTGGCACCACAGTAAGTCTGATTTGCGGTCTGCAGAGAATCGAGGCTGGAGATGATGGGTCGATGGCTGTTTGTAGGTGTGCTGCTGTGCGGGCTGAGCCGTCAGGTTCTGGTTGCCGCAGATCGGCCCAACATCCTGTTTCTGTTTGCGGACGATCACTGTTACCGCACTCTGCGCGGACTGGGGAATAACGAAGTCAGGACTCCGAATCTGGATCGCCTGATGGCTCGTGGAACCACCTTTCGACGCACGTACAATTCGGGCGGCTGGCACGGAGCAATCTGCGTGGCCAGTCGTACGATGCTGAACACGGGTCTGCAGCTCTGGAAAGCCAGGGCGGCGGAGCAAACGCTGCGTCCCGAGTGGCTGCAGCAGAAACGACTGTGGCCGCAGCGAATGTCGCAGGCGGGCTATCAAACGTTTCTGACTGGCAAGTGGCATGTCAGCGTCGACGCGGCGAAGGTGTTTGAGACGGTACGGCATGTGCGTGGCGGCATGCCGAAGGATACTCCGGCCGGCTACGGGCGTCCGACAGGTCCTGAGGATCATGAGTGGCTGCCGTGGGACGAAGCGCGGGGTGGTTTCTGGGAGGGCGGGCGTCACTGGAGCGAAGTGGTAGCGGATGATGCATTGGATTTTCTGAAGGCAGCGCAGACCGATCCGCGTCCATTCTTTATTTACGCAGCCTTCAATGCTCCACATGATCCGCGGCAGTCGCCTCGGCAGTTTGTGGATCTGTATCCGGCCGCACAGGTGCAGATACCGGCCAGTTTTGTGCCCCGTTATCCACATGAAATCGGTGTTTATGACATCCGGGATGAGAAACTGGCACCATTGCCTCGGACAGAGTGGTCAGTCCAGGTGAACCGTCAGGAATACTACGCGATTATCACACATATGGACCAGCAGATTGGCCGCATTCTGGATGCTCTGGAGGCATCCGGTGAGGCTGACCGAACATGGATTTTCTTCACGGCGGATCATGGCCTGGCCTGTGGCAATCACGGACTGATGGGCAAGCAGAATCTGTATGACCATAGTGTCCGAGTACCTTTTGTGGTGTGTGGTCCAGCGGTACCGCAGGGCGTGGTGCGAGACGAATTTCTGTATCTGCAGGATGTGATGCCGACCACCCTGCAATTGGCGGGCGCGGCAATTCCTGATGATGTGGAATTTCGCAGCCTGCTGCCGCTGTTATCGGGTGCGAACGAGTCGCCATGGCGGGACGCTGTCACCGGTTCGTACATGCAGACTCAACGCATGATTACGGTGGGCACCGAAAAGCTGCTGCTGTATCCGGAGATACAGGTCAGTTTGTTGTATGATCTGGCAGCCGATCCTGAGGAATTGCGGGATGCGTCCGGGGATGCGGCAGGGCTGGAGAGGAAACGAAAGTTATTTCAGCGACTGCTGCAGGAGCAGCAGCAGATGGGTGATGATCTCGACCTGCGGGCGAAGTTTCCTGAACTGGCTGGGAATTAACGGGAAGTGCAGAGCGATGTGGACGAGAATGCGAAGTTGGGTGCTGGCGTGCCTTGTCTTTGAGCTGTGGGGCCATTCCGCAGTCAGCGGTGAAGAGCTGTTCAACGGTCGTGACCTGAGCGGTTGGGAGGGTGACACTGCGCATTGGCGAGTCGAAGATGGTGCGATCATTGGCGAGATTGCTCGAGGTCAGACGCTGCGGAAGAACACGTGGCTGATCTGGCGTGGGGGCCGGTTGTCGGATTTTGATCTGCGGGTGCAGGTAAAACTGACGGGGTTACCGGCTGCGAATTCGGGAATTCAGTTTCGCTGTCAGGCAGATTCCGTGGACCATGTGTCCGGGTACCAGGCGGATCTGGACATGGGCGCGGTCTGGCTGGGTCGCATCTATGACGAACATGGACGTGCGTTACTGGTGGAACGGGGGACACGTGTCAGGCTTGCCGCAGACGGAGATCGGCGGGAGCAGCGTTTCGCACCTCCCGAGCAGTTTGCGGTGCTGTTTCGCGAGCAGGACTGGAACGACTATCGAATCGTGGCGGCAGGTCCGCACGTCGCAGTGTACGTCAACGGGACGCTGTTCAGTGAGTTATGGGATGAACAGCGAGGGGAAGCCGATCTGTCCGGACTGCTGGCATTTCAGCTGCACAGTGGCCCGGAGACGCGGGTGCAGTTTCGGCGTGTCACACTGGAGACGCTGGGACCGGACCAAAGTGTGCTGGGTGCATTTCCTGAGATCGTGGCGGAAACCAAAGTCAACGAAAATCCGGGGATTTCGCCCGTGGATTCCGCGGGCAAATCGCTGAATTTAGGGTTTGAAACGGGGGATTTGAGTGGTTGGCGGGCGGAAGGCACGGCGTTTCAGGGGCAACCGGTCGCTGAAGACGGGATTTCCAATCGCTGGCCCGGGCAGGTCAGCGGCAAGGAAGGCCGTTTTTTTGTGGGTGGTTACGAGCTGGTGCGGGATGCTGGAACAGGAACGTTGACATCGCCGGCACTGACCGTGACGAAGCCGTGGGGCAGCTTTCTGCTGGGTGGCGGTCAGGCTGAAAGTACTCGCGCTGAAATCCTGTTACTCAACAACGCGGGTGAAGACGAATCTGTGCTGTTTCGGGCCACAGGTCGCGAGCGCGAGCAGATGCGACGAGTGGCGTTTGACCTGCGGGCGGTGCAGGGGCGCAGAGTGTGTGTGCGTCTGGTGGATGAAAATCCGGGGGGCTGGGGGCATCTGAATTTTGATGACTTCCGACTGCACGATGAAGCACCGGCGATTGTCGAAGCAGCAGCGGCCTGGCGCAGCACTGACAATCCTGTCCTGGCGCATCTCAGACCCAATACTGTACCAGCGGACGCTGCAGGGGCCGCCACAGAGACTCTGCGGCAGATGTCAGTTTCACGGGGATTTTCGGTTGATCTGATCGCAGCAGAGCCGGTTGTGCATCAGCCGATTGCATTTGCGTTTGATGTGCGGGGCCGACTGTGGGTCGCCGAAGGCCACAGCTATCCGACGAGACGACCGGACGGTGAGGGACTGGATCGCATCGTGATCCTGCAGGATCGCGATGCTGACGGGCAGTTTGAGCATCGCAAGGTGTTTATGGAGCGATTGAATCTGGTGAGTGGGATGGAAGTGGGGCACGGCGGAGTCTGGCTGGGGGCGGCCCCCCATCTGCTGTTTGTGCCTGACAGAAATCAGGATGATGTCCCGGATGGTGAGCCAGAGGTGCTGCTCGATGGATTTGATTACGCGGATACTCACGAGACACTGAACAGTTTTCAGTGGGGCCCGGATGGCTGGTTGTATGGCAATCAGGGGGTCTTCAACAGTTCATTGATTGGTAAGCCAGGCTCCTCACAGCAACAGCGAGTCCGGATGGGCGCGGGTGTCTGGCGCTATCATCCGGTGCGACATCAGTTTGAAGTCTTTGCACACGGGGGCAGTAATCAGTGGGGTCTGGATTATGACGAACACGGTCAATGGTTTATGACTCATTGTCGCAGTTTCTGGGGACGTGGTCTGACGACTCATGTTGTGCAGGGAGGCCACTACTGGAACCAGTCAAATGCTGGATATGCTCCCTTTGTGTCCTCCGTTGACGTGCCGGGGCGCCCATGGCTGAAGAACTATCTACTGGCATCGGCACGCTACGATCATGGTGAAGGTGGTGCCGGCCGACCGGGGTCCGATCAGGTTTACGGTGGTCACTCGCATGTGGGTACGCTGGTTTATCAGGGGAACAACTGGCCGGCGGAGTATCGCAACGATGTCCTGACTCACAATCTGCATGGGCATCAGATCAATCGTATGAGGAATGAACGCGAAGCCGGTGGCTATCGAACTCGGCATGCCGGCACAGACATGTTGTTCTGTGCCGATCGGGCCTATGTGGCGGTGGACCTGCAGAGTGGACCGGACGGCGCGGTCTACCTGACGGACTGGTACGATGTGCGACATTGCCACAACCCGGACGCCGAACAGTGGGATCGCGGCAATGGCCGCATCTACCGCATGAAATTCGATGCTACATGGAAAGTAGTGAGCGCCGATCTTGCGAAACTGAGCGATTCTGAGCTGGTGGACCTGCAGCTGCACACCAACGAGTGGCATGTGCGGGCGGCTCGGCAGGTGCTTGCCGAACGCGCTGTACTGCGTTCGATTGATCCGTCTGCAGTACAGAAACTCTGTGAACTGGCCCAACAGCAGTCACTGCCGTCCCATCGTCTGCGCGCTGTGTGGACGCTGTCTGTTGTCGGGCAGCTGAATGATCGGCTGCTGCAGGTACTGGTGGCGGACAAAAGTGAGTATGTGCGGATGTGGGTCGTGCAGCTGGGTGTTGAGCAGCAATCCGCGTGGATGCTCAGCCAGCTGCCTGAACTGGCTCGGCAGGACAGTTCTCTGATGGTGCTGCGATCGCTGGCCTCGCAGGTGCCGCGTTTGAACGTCGAGCAGGGCTGGACGCTGGCCGAGGCGCTGGCGGCTCGCAATGAGCTGTCACAGGACGAGATGCTGCCAGGTCTGTTGCTGTTTGGAGTAGCCGGTTTTGTGGAACAAAATCCAGAGCGAGGGCAGCGCCTGGCGGTCAGCACAGCCAGTGAAAGTCTGCGTGATCAACTGCAATGGTATCTGGCACGGACGGCGGAATCCGGTCGAGTGGCCTTGCTGAACGATTTTGCGGAGCTGCCGGCAGAGCAGCAATTGCGACGGCTGCAGCTGCTGGAGCTGGCACTGCGGGATCGTCGTGGAGTTGCAGAGGCAGCGGGCTGGTCCGGACTCAGCGCAGGGCTGTACGCACATTCGAACGCCGAGGTGCGGCGACTGTCAGAATCCATCGGAGCAGCTTTCGGAGACGCGGTGCTGGTAGACAGTATGCGGCGGGTCGTGGTGGATCGCGGAACGGATATCCGTCGTCGACGCAGGGCCATAGAAATCCTGGCCGGTGCCGGTGGGGAGCAGAATCTGCAGGTCCTGCTGGACCTGCTGTCGGAGGCTGATCTGCGAAGCGATGTCATTCCGAGGCTCGCTCGATTTCGGGGGATGCAGATTTCCGAAGCCTTGCTGTCGGGTCTGGCCGACTACTCTGAGTCGCAGCGCACTCAGGCGGTTGAAGTCCTGTGCGGACGAGCAGACTGGTCTGGCAGATTACTGGATGAAATTGCGGCCGAGCGGCAGCCGCGGGGACTTCTGTCGGCATGGAATGCGCGGCAAATGGCGGCGCTGGGCGATGTGGCCCTGCGAGCCCGTCTGGAAGCTGTCTGGGGGCGCATTGGTGCAGGCTCGGAAGAGTTGCAGCTGCAGATTCGGGAACAGGCGGCAGCGTGGAGTGGAGCTCCGCTGTGGGCTTATGATGGCGGCAATGGCAAGCGTAGTTTTCAGAAGCTGTGTGCTCAGTGCCATTTGCCAACGGCTGACGGACCGGCGATTGCGCCGCGTCTGGAGGGAACGGGAGCGAAGGGGATTGAGTATCTGGTTGAGAACCTGATCAATCCGGACGCGGTTATCGGACGGGACTATCAGGCGCGAGTGGTCGTAACGACGGAGGGCAGAGTTTTAACGGGGCTGCTGCAGTCAGAGACACCGGAATCTGTGACTCTGCGGACCTTAAACAGCCTGGAGACCCTGAAAAAGAGTGAAATTGAGGAACTGAGGGTTGCAGATCAGTCCTTCATGCCGCGGGATCTGCTGAAGGGACTGAATGATCGGGAGCGGATTGAGCTGCTGAAGTATGTGATGGGAATGTAGGGGTTTTCCGGAAACCGGGGCGGGTGAAGTTTGAGTCCCGGGGTTCGATCGTGGATACTGCGGCACCTGTATTTGCGGGCAGTTGTCCGCGGTGAAGTTTTTTCCCACATAAGGTTGGATCAATGACAGAAGGAAATCCTGCATTTCCGGCGTTGCCGGCTGGTGCTGGTGCTATTGATGCGAATGCCACTACTGCTTTCACGACCACGGCATCGGGACTGAAGTACCGTATTCTGCGGGCCGGAGCTGGCACGAAGCCCACTGCCACTCAATCGGTCGAGGTGCATTACCACGGCTGGCTGGACAACGGCAAGGTATTTGACAGTTCGTACCAGCGTGGTAAGACGATTTCGTTTGGTTTGAATCAGGTGATTCGTGGCTGGACGGAAGGCATGCAGTTGGTGGGTGAAGGCGGGATGATCGAACTGGAGATCCCATCAGATCTGGGTTATGGCGCGCGAGGAGCGGGTGGAGTGATCCCCGGCAATGCGACTCTGCACTTCCTTGTGGAACTGATCAAGGTCAGGTAATTCTGGTGTGGCTGGGCCCCGTCATAGCCGACGCGCGGCCCCTGCCCACCTGGCAGTGAGCGGAACGGCGTTAGCCGCTGGTGAGTCACACTCCCGATACCCCTCACGACGCACGAAAAGCATCACCCGCTCGTGGACCTCCGCCACCGACTCGCCTGCCCGCACCCTGGGACCACCGAGTTCCAGCTCGGTGACGTCCAAAAAAAAACCGTCAGCTTCCGCCGACGGCTATCCTGACGCCACCCGGGACCAACGTCTTCCCGCATCGTCACCGGCCGCTACGGGCCCGGCGGCGGCGACTGTTATAGATCATCCCGCAGGCCAGCAAAGTCATCGGCAGATAGCAAAGACCAAGGTCCGTCACTCGATACCACGTCGGCCCCTTCACGAGGTAGTCCATCGAGATGCCACCGGCAAGGAACAGTACGCCGACAATAATCGCGGCAGGCAGCAGACCTGGGCCTGCAAATCGTGCGGCCACGGCAGAACCGGTCAGAGTCCCCAGGGCATGGGCCAGCAGCGGAAAAATGAAGTTCTTGGCTTCGAAGGAAGACATCGATTCCCGCAACTTCTCAAGTGATGAATTGTCTGTCCCGGGAGGCAGGGGAATGATGCTGGGCGCCGCAGCAACAATCAGCATGTTCACCAGACTGCCCACGAAAAATCCGACGATGATCGACAGGAAAACGCGAATGGGCAGCAGCATGGATGGGACCTCGTTGCAGTTGAGAGGACCGGATCAAAATCACGGTACTGAGTCCTGTTGCGAGCCATAAAGAATAGATTTGCAGCAGGGATTTGTTTGCAAAACCACAAAAAATCCACGGTTTTGCCCGGCCAGATTTAACGAGAATACTGTTTTTCTGGCCTGGAATCACAGTCACCGTGTACCGTACATCGGGCAAGCCGGTTTCGGCCCTTGCTGCCCACCGCCCCATCCCCCCAAGGGAGTATGCACGCCAGTGTGGCAGGGCAAAACCACTGCCCTGCGAAATCCGGGTGGCGTCAACCTGCTGCCGGCACGCTGCTCGGGGTGCACGGTTCGGCGTTACCCATGAAAATGGGCTCCACGTAAAACGCGGTGCGCGGTGTTGCTGTCCCGTCTGAGTGTTCGTGATTCATATCCACCGAAGGACACGGTAGTCAGTGGCCAGTTGTCAGTGGTCAGTGCACGCCAGATCCCTTTGGGAGGGCGAGGCTCCCGCCGAGCCGAAGAAAACTGTCAGTTCTCATCTGTCGTTGTTCGACGTCAACCGTAGCCCGAGCATTCCTGCTCGGCCCCGTCCATTAAAAAACACTGGGGATATGACGGGAGACGAAAAGTTCGTGCCCGGGCTGAAGCCCAGACTACGACTTTTGTCCCTCGTGTCATTCCTGCTCGACCACCTTTGGCCCACACAAAGCGGCAAGCTGCCACCCCCCAAGGCTAGCCTACGGTGTCAGTCGACGGATGCTGTTGTTCAGCGGTCACCGAGTTAGTGCTCGGTGGTCCCAGCGAAGTCCCCCTTGGGAGGGCGAGGCGCCTGCCGAGCCGAAAGA
>CAXBSH010000243.1:0-8682 GCA_963977705.1 uncultured Planctomycetaceae bacterium | reverse complement strand
AAGCTGTTCAACCGCGTCCCCACGCCTCGCGAGATCGTACGTGAACTGGACCAGTACGTAATCGGTCAGGGACGTTCCAAGAAACTGTTGTCCGTTGCTGTCCACAGTCACTACAAACGACTGACTCACAACCTGGAAGTTGGTACTGAAGAGGTTGAGATTGAGAAGTCGAACATTCTGCTGATCGGTCCTACTGGCTCGGGCAAAACCCTGCTCGCTAAAACTCTGGCTCGCTCACTGCAGGTGCCATTCGCTATCGGGGACGCCACGACTCTGACTGAAGCCGGCTACGTTGGTGAGGACGTGGAAAACCTGCTGCTGAAGCTGCTGCATGCGGCCGACTTCGATATCGAAGCTGCTCAGCGCGGGATCATCTTCATCGATGAGATTGACAAGATTGGCAAGACCAGCCAGAACGTCAGCATTACCCGCGACGTTTCCGGTGAAGGTGTCCAGCAGGCTCTGCTGAAGATGCTGGAAGGTACGGTCGCCAACGTCCCGCCGCAGGGTGGTCGCAAGCATCCGGAACAACAATATATTCAGATCGACACCACCAATATCCTGTTTATCTGCGGTGGCACATTCGTTGGGCTGGAAGACATCATCTCCCGCAGACTCGGTCGTAAGGTCATCGGTTTTGGCACGGCCGCTGATGCTCCTGATGAACGCAGCCGCGAAGATCTGCTGGCACAGGCAACGGTTGAAGATGTGATGGAATTCGGTCTGATTCCGGAGCTGCTGGGACGTCTGCCCGTCATCGGCACACTTGCTCCGCTGGACGAAGATGCCCTGATGCAGGTCCTGACCGAACCCCGCAACGCACTGGTTCGCCAGTATCGGCGGATGTTCGAAATGGAAGAATGCGAACTGGACTTTACTCCGGGCGCACTGCGTGAGATTGCGAAACTGGCCCGCACTCGTGAAACCGGGGCCCGCGGTCTGCGATCCATCCTTGAGAACGTGATGTTCGATCTGATGTTTGATC
Organism: uncultured Planctomycetaceae bacterium; assembly: GCA_963977705.1. GTDB lineage: Bacteria > Planctomycetota > Planctomycetia > Planctomycetales > Planctomycetaceae > SXXK01. The sequence continues at coordinate 7,697 of CAXBSH010000243.1, read as the reverse complement.
TGCCGGAACTGGAGCGTGGTCAGAAATTTGTCGTCACCGAAGAAATGGTCCGCGGGGATCTGAAGATTCCACGCCGCGATTCGGCTGCTGCCTGATCTGATTGCAGAATCTGCAACGAAATCCACGCCGTGGTTCCCCGTTCAGGAACCACGGCGTTTTTTTGGATCATCGCGAAACCCTGTCCGCAGCCGCAGCGCCCCTGGGAGGGCGAAGCTCCTGCTGAGCCGCGATTACACCGCCACAAGAACCGTTCGGCTCGGCGGGAGCCTCGCCCTCCCAAAAGGGGACTTCCCTGGGACCACCGAGCACCAGCTCGGTGACAGCGTTGCACGGCAACACGCGTCAGCTGACACTAACGACTCGCTACTGGGGGGGGCTTGAACGCGGACGACACGGGCTGAAGCCCATGCTACGACCACCGAGCATCAGTTCGTTGACGATGCCGAGGCTACCATTTGCTGAGTGGTTATCAGCCCACAGAATGGCAGATCGACGGGCAAACGTGCGCTGCTTCGCGGCTTTGTGTGGGCAACAGGCGACCGGGCAGGAATGACGCGAGGGACAAAAGTCTTAGTCTGGGCTTTAGCCCGGGCACGAACTTCTCGTCAGCCTTGAAATCCCCAGTGTTTTTAAAGGATGGGGCCGAGCAGGAATGCTCGGGCTACGGTTGAGGGCGAACGACGACAACGGAACACGGACAATTGACTTCGGCTCGGCGGGAGCCTCGCCCTCCCAAGGGGAAATTTGCGTGCACTGATCACTGATAACTGACAACTGACAACTGACCACCGGCACAGCAACACCGCGGACAGCATTTTACGTGGGGCTGTTTTTCATGATGTTATCGCCGACAGCAGCCAGCGCAGACTGCACTCGATTGTCGCCGGATCGACGAACAGCAGCAGGCTGCAGATCATAATCCAGCTGAACAGCTGCAGATTCAGCACCAGTTCGAAGACCAGATGCAGCACGATTCCGCTGATGACCAGCGGCGCTCGAAGTTCCTGCACCCAGAGCCCCACGCCCAGTGAAGCCTCTTCGACCAGAGTCCCCCACGTGGCCAGCCGAATCAGTCCTGGACGCAGCATCCAGCCCGGCGGTCTGCAGCGCACATAGGCGTCCACCCACAACGGGTACCAGACTGCTGAACCGTCCCGCCATCGCGATCCACTCAGCTTCCACGCCACCGTCCGCAGATAAACCACACTGATCAGCAGCTGCATCACCCGCAATGGCCAGGGATCCATCTGACGAAAGGCGCCCTGTGAAGATCCCTGCAGCCAGAGGTCTGCAGAATACCCGCCCGCTGCGTCCGCGAAACAACAGAGAAACGTGAGCAGACGGAGCAGCGAATCACCACTGGAAAGCACCCAGGGATTGCGATGATGAATCGACACCAGCGTCAGAAAGACCAGTACGGCTGACAATCGATACTGCAGCCCGATCAGAAAGCAGCAGACAGACACGACGTGCAGCAGCCACAGTCCGCGAAATGACAGCCAGCCGCTGGGCAGCAGGCCCTGCAGCGAAAACCGAGTCCGATGACATGCAGCCCGCGACAGTGCGGCAGGCCACAGTCCCATGTCTGAATAGTAATCACCCGCCAATGGCAGCAGCAGCACTGCATTCACCAGCAGTAACAGTCCCAGCAGCAGACGAAAACAGACCAGCGGGGCGGTTGAACATTCCGCATGAAAGAAGTGATTCCAGAAGGTCAGGCACTGAGTCATTGTCAGCACTGGAGGCGTCCCTTTGGCGACCACTGAAACAGCCGGTCCGCACGCTCGGCACCGAATCGCTCGGCGCTGTTCCAGCTGTTCACGTTCTGAGTCAGTCGAATCAGCTCGATGGACTGCACGACATGCCCGGCACCCGCCGCCTGCTGCGCCACAAACTCACAGACCGGCTGATACAGCCTTTCACCGCCTGGGCTGAACAGTGAGAATTCAAACTTGAAGCTGCGCACATATAGCATCCGCCGCAGCAGTGACTGACCCTCAGACGATAATGGCTGCCATTGTTGTCGAGTGCCATCGGACAGCGTGACCAGTGCGACCAGACGGCGATTCAGATGTACCGGATGTGGTGCGAACATGGCCCAGCTGTGCCAGAGTCCGAAATACACCAGCGGGCCTGCCGGCAGGCGGATCAGCCGCCGCAGAAAATGGTCTGCGGGATAGTCCCAGCACCAGAGAAACAGCAAGAGCCAGAGGATCAGCAGGTCAGTCATGCGCGCACCGTGAACAGGTGGTGATTTGGTTCAATGCATATAGGGTGGTAAACAATACCGCCATTTTCCGGCGCGCAGGGCAGAGCGACTCGCAAAATTCCCGACACCACTGGGAACACGGCCGGTTATGTCAACCGGCTGCTCGAACGCTACAGATCGGTAATCGCCGCACAACTGATACAGGCTGTCAGTTCACGAAAGGACGCTCCACACGCCACTCACGCTGCAGATGCTCACGCAGCCGAGCAACCAGCTCCGGATGCTGGTCCGCCAGATTCTTCCGCTCTTCAGGATCCGCCGTGACATGAAACAACTGCGGACGTCGCTCATTCAGACTGTGCACAAACGCATATCGATCTTCCGGCGGTTCCCAGCTCAGAATCAGCTTCCACTCGCCCTCAATACACCAGCGAGTCACCAGTGACGCTTCCGGCACATTCAGGTCCGCGATGTCATGAGCAAACCCTTCACCACTGATTGTTTGACGCTCAATGGGCCCGCCACTTGTCAGTGCCGGCAGCAGATTCAGGCCGGGCAGGCCGTCGGGTACAGGAACTTCAGCAGCTGCCAGCACAGTTGGGAAAACATCCAGCGTCGTCGCCAGCTCCCCTCGATCGGCCGCTGGAATCCGCCCGGGCCAGCGGAACATCACCGGAGTTCGCACACCACCTTCGTATACGCTCTGCTTTGAACGCGGAGCAAATCCGTGCGTCCAGCCCGCACCCAGCTGCATCCGGGATGTCGCCTGAATCCAGCCGTTGTCTGTCACATACACAACCAGCGTCTTTTCAGCGATGCCTCGGGAATCCAGCGCCGTGAGCAGTTCCCCGCAGGTCTCATCAAACCATTCCACCATCGCGTGATACTTCGCCAGCTCAGGAGCAACTCCGGGAAGCTCATACTTCTGCAGCAGTCGAGCGGGGGGATTGTGCGGAGTGTGCGGCAGCATTGGCGCATACCAGACAAAAAACGGCTGCTGCTTTGCCAGCGAACGATCCATAAAGTCCAGAATCGGCTGCACCCCCTGCCGCCCGATCTTCAGCCCGTCATCCCCATGACGGCCACCGGGTTCGGGGAAGCCGCGAGTCATACCTTCGGTGAATCCACCCCGCTTCCAGTTGCCCTCCCACCACTTGCCAGTCTGCAGGCAGGCGTAGCCGGCGTCGGATAACAACCGGGGCAACGTTGGGACGCGATCCACCCTGGAAATCAGCTGTTCACGTAACGCCGCATAGGCCTCGTCACTCAGCGATTTGTCCGGACGTGGATCATTCCCGACCACACCATGGTCATGGGCATACCGGCCGGTGAGAATGGACATCAGCGACGGACGACAAAGTGGCGTGGGAGTATATCCACGCCGAAACAGAGCAGAGGCCTCTGCCAGACGATCCAGCTGCGGCGTCTGAATCACGGGATGCCCCATGAACCCATAGTCCGTCCACGCCTGATCGTCAGACAGAATCAGCAGTACATTCGGACGCTCGCCAGCAGGTTTTTCCGCCGCCCATCCCGGAAGGCCGCACAACAGTCCGGCACAACAGCCCAGCCAGAGCCGGCAAACGTTCCGCAGCATGATTTGATACATACCCAACTGCTTTCTGTCCTCAGTCTGACCAGCCACGAGCAACAGCTTCCCGCAGCGCTGCGACAGTCTAACAGGGACACAGCAGACCGCAAACTGCCCTGTGCAAAGCAAAACAGCCGGACTTGCGTAAGTCCGGCTGCAGGGTGCTCAGATCAGTGCGGCGAATTCTCGCCATACCCATCACATGTGCTTGTAAACTGACTCGAAGTCGATCTCGTATCGCTTCATCTTCTTGTAGAGCGTAGTGCGATTGATGCCCAGAGCGCGAGCTGTCTTCTGGCGGTTCCAGCCAGTGCTTTCCAGAGCCTGAATGATCAGTTGTCGTTCCGGCTGAGTCAGAGCCACTTTCAGTGACGCATTGCCCAGATGAGCGGTGACATTGGCTCGAGTTTCCGCGGAAGCAAACAGCTTCTCGGGGAGGTCGGTCGCAGTAATCACCCCGTTCCGACACAACACCACCGCGCGCTCGATCACATTCACCAGCTCACGCACATTACCGGGCCAGTGATAGTGCTGCAGTACCTGCATGGCAGCTTCTTCAATCTGAGTAATCCGACGCCCAGTCTGCTCGCTGAAGATCTGCAGATAGTGGTTGGCCAGCAGCGGAATATCACCAAGGCGATCCCGCAGAGCCGGCTGGGTCAGAGTAATCACGTTGATACGATAATACAGGTCTTCGCGGAAGCGACCGTCCCGGACCGCCTCTTCCAGATCCACATTGGTGGCCAGAACCAGTCGGACGTCGACCTTGTGAGTCACGTTGCCACCAACCGGCTCAAACTCACGGTCCTGCAGCACTCGCAGCAGCTTGACCTGCAGTGCAGGCGATGCTGTCGCGATTTCGTCCAGAAACAGAGTCCCTCCGTCGGCCTGCAGAAAGCGTCCGATCTTGTCATGCGTCGCTCCGGTGAACGCACCGGCCACATGTCCGAACAGTTCACTTTCCAGCAGTGTTTCCGGCAGTGCCCCGCAGGCCACTTCCACAAACGGCTTGTCGCGGCGATTGCTGAGATGATGCAGGGCCCGAGCCGTCATCGTCTTGCCCGTACCACTCTCACCCAGAATCAATACGGTTGTCTTGGTATCCGCCACGCTCTCCATCAGTTCGAACATGCGGACCATTTTGTAGTCCTTGCCGATGACGCTGGAGAGACCGTAGCGTTCGGACAACTGTGCCTTCAGCTTGCGATTCTCTTCCACAATCTGACGCTGGCCAATGGCCCGCTCGATGGAAAACCGCAGCTCTTCGTCAATGACCGGCTTCGTCAGATAGTCGAAGGCACCCATCCGGATGGCTTCAACCGCACTTTCAATAGTTCCAAATCCCGTCAGCAGGATCACGGCAGTCTCAGGAGCATGTTCGCGAGCCCACTGCAGCAGATGAAATCCATCCTTGTCCGGCAGGTTCACATCGCAGATGACAACCTCGAATGGAAATTCTTCCATTCGTTCAAGCGCTTCGAGACAGGTCGATGCGGTTTCGGTCCGATGCCCCAGACTTCGAAGATAATCGGCCATGGCATTCTGAATATGGCGATCATCGTCAACAACAAGCAGTGAACCGGATGAATTACGAGCCATCTGGACCCCCCCAGAGACGAGCTGCGATGCACGTCGGCAGTCTTATGAAGAAAATTCCTGTTGCATAAGCCGCAATTCGCAGCCGAATCGCAGCACTGACCACCCGCTGCAGCACCAATTGCTGTCAAAACAGAGCGTTGGCGATGACTTTTTCAGTCAGGTAGTCTTGAGCACACAGGCAAAACGTTAGGTCGCTCGTCTGCAGCATGTCGTTGAGTGGGCACAACAAATTGCTGAAATCGAGTTCACAGATGGATGCGAGCCGGCGTAATCGGCATAATCCGAACGCAGATACCTACGGCAGCGTCCGTTCACCGATTTTCACTCAAGTTCTCTGGCGGCTGAGTCCTGACAGATTCGCAAAAGTCGCGGGCAGCATTGGTCCTGCGCGTGAACACTGTCAGCCCCCTGCATACACTGCACGCTGCCCGGGTGCCCACCACCAGCCGGAATTCTGCCCGCAGACAACGGCCCGAAGTCGCTCCTTCAAAAGGCTCCTCTCATCATGAATCTTCGCAGTTTCGTCCGTGCTGTTCCGGATTTTCCGAAACCCGGAATCATGTTTCGCGATATTACACCGCTCATCGCCGCACCCGCAGCACTCCGGGAAGTGACGCGGCAGCTGGCTCAGCCATGGCTGCATACCGGCATCACCAAAGTGGTGGCCGCTGAAGCTCGCGGCTTCATCTTCGGTGTGCCCCTCGCCATGGAACTGAATGCGGGTTTCGTACCAGTTCGCAAGCCAGGCAAACTGCCGTGGCAGACACGACAGTTCAGTTATGATCTTGAATACGGATCCGACTCATTGGAAATCCATACCGATGCCCTGCAGCCCGGTGATCAGGTGCTGCTGGTGGATGATCTGCTGGCTACCGGAGGTACAGTGGAGGCCTGTCGTCGCCTGACCGACCAGCTCGGTGCCACCATTGTCGGTGCCGCCTGCGTCATCGAACTGAGCTTTCTCAAAGGACGCGAACGCCTGCACCCTCTGAAGATCACCAGCCTGCTCACTTATCACACCGAAGACCCCGACGAATAATGCTCGCGTCCCCACGCAGCTCAGGTTTCACAGATTCCCGATCAGCCAACTGTCCCGGCCTCGCACTTTTTCCGGATCTCACTGGTATGCTTCATCACTGCACTCTGTTCATTCAACTGATCGCTCTGCTTATGGCCAGCTGCACCGTACTGACTGCGGCATCAGCTGATGAGCCAGCTGCGATCCGACATTCGTTGATCGTCTTCGGCAATCGTACGGCGATCATCGATGAAAGTGGTCAGGTCGAATGGGAATACCGCGGTCGTTCACGTGATGGCTTCGTCCTGCCCACTGGAAATGTGCTGATCGCATGGAGCGATGTGGTGCAGGAAGTCACTCGTGACAAACAGGTTGTCTTTGAATGGAAACTGAGCCCGGAAAATCGCGAAATCGGCACAGCCCAGCGACTGTACAACGGCAACACGCTGATCACAGAGCTGGGACCACAGCCTCGTCTGCTGGAGATCGCTCCGCAGGGCACGCTGGTACTGACCGTGCCACTGCAGCCCGAAACCGACAATGCCCATATGCAGACTCGCATGGCCCGTCAGCTGCGAAATGGCAACTACCTTGTGCCTCACCTGCTGGCCTTCAGCATCAAGGAATATCGCCCTGACGGCACGATCGTCCGAACGCTGCCCACAGACCTCGCCGAACTGGGCGGACGACCGGCTGAAAACTGGCCCTTCACTGCCATTCGACTGGATAACGGCAACACGCTTGCTTCACTGACTCACGGTAACAAAGTTGTTGAACTGGATCCCGCCGGCACAGTGATCTGGAAAGTGGATAACAGCCATGTCAACAATCAGTTCCGGGATCCCTGCGGTGCACAGCGACTGGCCAATGGCAATACCGTTGTGGGCAGTCATGGGGCCGCCACTGGCGTCTCCATGATTGAAGTCAATCCGCAGCAGCAGATTGTGTGGACCAGCGATCATCCGGCTGCTGCGGCTGTGCACCACTTTCAGATTCTGACCACCAATGGGCGACCAGAACCCGGGATGCCTTTGAAGTAGGCTTGCACTGTGGCTGTTACTCAGCCTGCCACGCCGTCCAGATCTGCTCGATCCACTGCGGCTGTGGCGGGCCATCACAGACCAGAAAACGGTACCGTGACTGGTACGGCTGACCACGCTCGATGTGGAATTCCCCGTCAACCGCCGGTGAATAGACGAAATACGGTTTGCTGGGCCATCACAGACCAGAAAACGGTACCGTGACTGGTACGGCTGACCACGCTCGATGTGGAATTCCCC
>CAXBSH010000242.1:0-8702 GCA_963977705.1 uncultured Planctomycetaceae bacterium | reverse complement strand
GACCACTGATCACTGACCACTGATCACTGACCACTGATCACTGATCACTGACCACTGACCACTGCCGTCCGGCTCGGCAGGAGCCTCGCCCTCCCAAGCGAGACGTTCGCCCTAGCCGATGAACTCGGGCACCACAAGTCGCGGAATAATGCCACTCTCGTAGCCACGACGCAGCAACAACCGCACGGCTTCACGCCCACGAGGACCAAAGTCCACCGTCCAGTCGTTCACATACATACCCACGAAACGGTCCGTCTTCGCATGATCCAGATCACGACCGTACTTCATCGCGTGCTGCAGAGCCGCTTCACGGTGAGCCAGTCCGTACTGAATGCTTTGCTTCAACAACGCTGTGACTTCCAGCATGGCCTGCGGACCAAGATCCCGACGGATGGCGTTTCCGCCCAGAGGCAAGGGCAACCCGCCAGTTTCGTCGTACCACCAGCGACCCAGATCCACAATCAGCTTCAAACCCTGATTTGAATACGTCAACTGGCCTTCATGAATGATCAACCCAGCGTCGTACTCGCCAGCTGCCACCAGATTCAGAATCTCATCAAACGGCTCAACTTTATACTCGAAGGTATCACCCAGCAGCAGTTTCAACGAAAGAAACGCACTCGTCAGCGTTCCGGGAACTGCGATTCGGCGGCCACGCAGGTCTGAGATCTGCATGTTCTCGCGAGCAACCACCATGGGACCGTAGTTATCGCCCATGCTGGCACCACAGGCACATAAAGCATACAGGTCATCAATGAAGGCAAAACCATGAATGCTGACAGCCGTCAGCTCAAGTTCGCCCGCAAAAGCCCGACGGTTGAGGGTTTCAATGTCCTGCAGCTCGTGCACAAACTGATAACGCCCGGTGTCAATTGCGTCGTTGGCCAGTGCGTGAAACATAAAGGCATCGTCCGGGTCAGGACTATGGCCAACACGAATCAGTTGTTTTTCAGCGTTCATTCCAACAGTTTCCCGGATCGACGAGGACAAGCTTCGAGGCGAAAACCCGGAATTCTAGCCGGGTCCGGCCGACAGTCGAGCGAGCCAGGGAAGGGAGTTGCCGGTTTTCCGTACCGCTCCGATTCCACATTCCGTCGCCCCTGCACAGAACCGCCCGAACCTGACCGAATTAACCACTCCGCCATTCGCAGCCCGATTCCTGGTGGAAGATCTCGATCTTCCCAGGCGTCGGAATTTCTTCTATCGTCCACATATTGACTCATGACCAGGGCAGGTCGTGACTGCAGAAACAGACCGAAGGATCGAAGGTTATGCGCCTCTCAACCGTCCGGAATCGTGGTGTAATACTCGGTGGATTGTGCATTTTGGCAGGTTGCGGCGGTGGCTCAGACGCCCCCGCGACCGCCGCAGCAGGTGCGGCCACGGAATCGACCGCCCCGGCCACCACCAGCACAGCCGAAACAGCCTCTGTGACGACCGTCTCCGGGAATTCCGCGGACGCCAGCACCGCAATCCGACCGGCCACTCTCAGCCGAAAAAATGGCACGGAAACATCCGCCGGGAAGTCAGCGAAAGGCAGCCCCGACTCGTCTGCGGCAGCAGCCACAGGTGCAACTGCCGCCCCAGCCGACGAAGCCACAGCAACACTCCGCGAAATTCAGAAGCTGCGAGTCTCGCCGGTCCCGAATAATCTTGATGAAGCTAAAACGGTCCGCCGCGACCGTAACGAACGCATCATCGAGATGGCCACGAAAGTCATCCGACTGACCATGAACGACGAGGCAAAGAAGCCTCAGTTCCAGGCTGCCATCAGCCAGCTGCTGGAAGCCCGCTTTCAGATGGCCCTCTCCGGCGACGATGCAGACGTTGACATCTTCTGCTCTGATGTCCAGGCCCTCAGTGAACGTGATCCGAAGTCCGCAGCAGCTGCTGAAGGCGTGTACTATATGGCACGCTTTGCCCACACGCGTGCCGGGCTGGTCGGAGCAACACAACCGGTGTGGTTTGAAACATTGTCACGCTGGGCACGGGAATTCGCCGACCGCTTCCCGGAACAGCAGAACCGAGCGGCCTCGCTGCTGTTCGGTGCCGCTCGCAGCTGTGAACTGCACGCTGACGCCACCGCTGATCCCGAACTGCGGCAGCGTCTGGTGACTGAAAGCCGGCTGTGCTACGCCACACTCTCAGAAAAACTGTCCTCCACAGATCAGGGACAGGAAGCCGCTGCTTCACTGCGTCGATTGTCCGTCGTTGGTAAGAAACTGACGCAGTTCTCCGGCCCCACGATTGACGGTGGACAAATCTCTGCAGATGACTTCCGCGGCAAAGCGACACTGATTTACTTCTGGGACTCAGAAAACGAACTCTTCTCAGAACAGTTCCTGCCCGCAATCAATGCAGCAGTGGAATCTGTGACGGGTGAAAGGCTGCGAGTCGTCGGAGTGGCGATGGATGACGAAGAGGATCGGCTGAATCGCTTCCTCGACATGCACACCGTCCCCGGGCAGCAGGTCTTCTTCCCGGATGCCGAGCAACGCTCGTGGAACAGCCCCATCGTCACGTGGTGGGGACTGGCCCGCTGCCCGTCCATGTGGCTTGTCGACGGCACCGGCAAAGTTGTCTCGACCAGTGTGTCACCGAAAACGCTGGCTGCCGAAGTGCAGAAACTGGTTCGCTGAAATCGGTACAGGCCGCCCGGAGCTGACTCTCCGTCAGACTCCGGGCCTGCCTTCACAGCCGTCCGACCTTCACGGTTGCCCTGCAACTCAAAACGATGCTGCCCAGCGAACACCAACTACGTTCATATCGGGAAGAGACTGCGGCAGATTCCAGTGTTCAATGTTGAACATCAGCAGACTGCCTCCGGGCAAAGTCCAGTTGACGCCGTATGTCAGTCGATTGACCGTGAAATTGTCGCCCGGTCGTCCGGCATCAGGATCGTTGAAGGCATAGGCCTGAGACTGCTGGTCCCAGCGACCCAGCAGACTGACTCGCGCTTCCCGAGATAACAGCAGCTCGCTCTCGACGTAACACCCCGACACGTGATCACGACCATACTCATCATTGAACTCGTAATAGGTATTCGTGTTTCGCCGAGCGTATTCCGCCTGCACCCGTAAAACGTCATCCAGACGCCACGTAAGATCTGCACCGGCAATCAGGAACGCCAGACGACTGGCGTCCGGCCCCACGCCACCGCGCGGTGCATACTGCCCGGAAATCAGCGAGGATCCCAGCCGCAGGTTGCTGTTACTGATTGTCCAGCGGCCACCCAGTGCCGGGGTGGTGTTGTTGTCGTTGTAGTTTCGGCTGTCGTCAAAATTGATGGACGACTGCCCCTGCAGGCCATTCACCGCATATGTTTCAATCGAGCTGCTGACATCATCCCACAATGGCAGCACAAAACTCAGCACAGCACCCTCATCGGAATAGGGCATCGGCAGAACCGGATCTCCCAGCTCTTCATCAAACACTCGCTGACCCATATTGAACATCAGAGGCCGGGATACTGTGCGATACACTCCCGGGTTGACCTGCGTCGAATAGGCCCCGAATGGCACAACGATGCGACCGGCCTCCAGCAGAATCTCTGACTCGCCGTCGGCCGGATCAAGAAACTGTGAGGTCGGCAGACAGGATTTGTTTTTCGGCGCAGTGCAGATACCCGATTTCCCGCGCCCCCGACCACTGGATTCACCCCGAATCACCTGCCCGATGTCCAGTGTCAGTGACGCCTGAGCCAACTCCAGACGGCTCAGGTATCCTTCGTCTGCTTCATTGTGACACGAAATGCAGGCTACCACCTTGCCACTCACCGGACCCGTTGATGGCTCCCACGCAATTCCCGCCCAGACATCCGGGAAAAATCCCGGGTTTTGTAGTGCCGGAGAATGACTGCGAAAGGTGGGAGAAATCGTACCGAACATCGTAATCTCTGAGCCAGCCCCTTCATCAAAGCCCGTGGCGCCCGTGGATGTGGCCGAATGTCCATGAACCGCCGCAAGGTACACGGATATGGGTTCCCACTCCGATCGTGGAATCTCGGCCCCGTCCTGCCGCGCCATGCGGGCCACCGTGGAACGCCACTCCGCTGCTGTTCGGGATTTCTGCAGGGATTTCTCAGCGTCATGACACTGCACACATCGTTTTTGAAACAGTCCACGTCCAGTGTCGATTAATCGCTGGTCTCCCGCTCCCTGAGTCACAGCCCCCACCGCACTCTGCGGCGCTGTTTCCGAAACCGATGACTGCTGACTGGCCGATTCGACTGGCCTGAGACCACTGTGCAGCGACGGACGCGTTGCAGACATAGCCACTGACGCCATGCCGGGTTGACGCGCAGACACACCCGCACCCCCGCCCGCATGATCCTGCCCCCGACACAGCGGGGAGATGAACAAGAGACTCGCAGCCGTCAGACCAACCTTCCAGAACAGTGTTTTCAGATGCACCAGCATAAACGACAATCTCCCCACGGTCGGAAAATCCCCACCAAATCGGCCTCTACGGGTATACCCCGGCGATCGATCACGCTGGAATCCCGCTGTAGCGTCTCTAAGCTGGACTTCACCTAAGGGGTTCAATACGTCTACACCAATCGGCTGGAAACAGCAGGTTGGAGCCTCGTTGCCTCGGTTTTCTGCCGTTGGAATTGAGCTGATGATCCGTTTTCATCTGCTGAGCCACCGGAATTCCCGCGACCGTAGACCGATTTGAACCCGCAGCCCTGTTCGCCTATGATCGTGAACACTGCGGGTTGCAGTTCGGCCGGGTGGTAAAGCTGCAACCCATCGTCCTGAGGAGTTGTCTTGTGACCACAAAAGCTCGATATCGCCTGCTTGTTCATCGCAGCCTTCAACAACTGTTGACGGTGCTGTTGGTCATCAGTACTGCGGGCAGCCAGTTGTTCGCCGACGAACCGTCGCCTCGCGAACAGGCGTTCTCACAAAAAATGCAGAACTGTGTCCTTGTCGGGACATTCACTGTCGATGGCCAGACTGAAGGCGATCCGCTGAAACCCGAGCGTTATGAGATCGAAAGTGCCGTGAAGGCTGCAGGAGATCTGTGGGTGTTCACCGTTCGGATCAAGTACGGGAAACTGGATACCAAACTTCCCGTCACCGTACCCTTGCTGTGGGCTGGGGAAACACCGATGGTGTCACTGACTGACGCGTCAATCCCAGGTCTCGGCGAAGGCTTTTCCGCGCGAGTTCTGTTCCATGACGACCGCTATGCTGGCACGTGGCAGCATGGCAAAGTCGGAGGACACATGTTCGGACGCATCGAAAAAGCCAAACCAAAGGCTGCATCCGACGAAGCAGCTCAGCCTGCTGCACCCGCCAGGTCCAAATCTGCTCAATAGGCTCAGGGACCAGCGTTCCTGTGTTGTAAGCTTTCCAAAACCGGAGTTAATACTGATGAAACTGATCTGTTCCATGGCCCTGGCAATGCTATTGTCCGCCACCTGCGTTCTGCAGGCTGCCGACGAATCAACCAAAAAAGGTGCGGCAGAGAAGGCCGAAGAAACAACAACAGTCAAACTGCGTGATCTGTCCCTGACCATGCCCAAATCGTGGGCCTTGTCCGATCAACAGAGCTCTATGAGACTGGCGACCTATTTCGTACCGGCAGCCGCCGGTGACAAAGACAAGGGCGAATTGGCAATCTCGACCTTTGCCGGTGGCGGTGGTGGCATCGCCCCCAACCTGCAGCGCTGGATTTCGCAGTTTGATGCGGCCGGTCGCAAGGCCGTCGTAAAGAAAGGCAAAGCTGGCGCCAACGAATACTACGTAGCCGACATTTCCGGGACCTATCAGAAATCTGTCGGCCCGCCAATTCTGCGGAAGACCGAACCAGCCCCGGGATACCGCATGCTGGGAGTCATCGTGGTGCTGCCCAGCGAGGAAGTCTACTTCCTGAAGCTGACTGGACCGGACGCCACAGTGAAGGCTCAGGCGGAAGTCCTGCGAAAGTCCTTCGGCGGCAAAAGCGAAGGCGAAGAGGATTTCGAACTCTGAGGCCTTGCTGGCAGATCAGGAACTTCAATGCACATTACCCTGAATGGTGCGCCGCGGGATGTCCCTGAGGCCTCGACAATCGCAGACCTGCTGCAGGATCTGCAGATTGAAAGTCGGTATTGTGCGGTCGAACGAAACCGCCATGTCGTCCCCAGAGAAACGCACAGCCACGTCCAGCTGCAAGCCGGTGACGAGGTGGAAATCGTGACTCTGGTGGGCGGTGGGTGAGTGTCCACGGTGTTTGTGGGAAAGCAGGATTCGATGAGTTCAGAGTTGGCCGACAAACCACTTGTCGTAGGCAGTCACACACTGAAGTCCCGTCTGATCACGGGCACGGGCAAATATGCGACGCTGGAACTGATGCAGCAGTGTCTGGCAGCCAGTGCCAGCGATGTTGTCACTGTCGCCGTCCGCCGTGAACGCCTTGTTGATGCATCCGGCCGGAATATTCTGGACTTCATCGATCTGAGCCGAATTACAATCCTGCCCAACACCGCCGGCTGTTTCAATGTGGAAGATGCAGTGCGGGTTGCCCGGCTGGGGCGTGAGATCCTGCGGGGACTGGAGAATCCCGGCGCTGACTGGGTCAAGCTCGAAGTACTTGCCGATACTCGAACACTGTTACCCGATCCGGTAGCTACCGTGGTGGCCTGTGAACAACTGGTCGCAGACGGTTTTCAGGTGCTGTGCTACACATCGGACGACCCGATTACGGCGCGTCGCCTGAAGCAGGCCGGAGCCACCTCGGTGATGCCAGCCGGCAGCCCGATCGGTAGTGGCCAGGGTATTCTGAACCCCAACAACATCCGGATCTGCCTTGAATACCTCAAGGAAAATGACCCGGATTACCCGGTCATTGTCGATGCCGGTGTCGGGACGGCCAGTGACGTTGCTGCTGCGATGGAACTGGGATGTGATGGCGTACTGCTGAATACAGCCATTGCCAGTGCTCGCGACCCACTTAGAATGGCTCATGCGATGCGGATGGCATGCCATGCAGGACGCGATGCCCTGCTGGCCGGACGGATCCCGAAGAAATTGTACGCCACCGCGTCCAGCCCCACTGAAGGTGTTATCAGCCGGGCTCCTGGTCATTGATTCCGGCCAGTCCCAGAACGCCAGAAAGCACAGGCCCATGAGCGAGCCACTACCAACGGCAGTCCACGCGCCAGCAGCCACCGTCCGAAAGCCAGTTACTGGTCGGACTGTGGTCGTGCTGATGTTTGTCCTTGGAATTCTGGCAACTGCCTTCCTGTATACATACTGGACGCTGCATCTGATTCCCTTCATGCCTCTGCAGGAAGCTATTGTGCGGGAATTCCCAGGCTCAGCACCACGAGTCAACGGGGGGCAACGCAAGATTCACAAACGGACTCCGATGATGCTGCGAGTCGCCATCAAGTCCGAAACGGATCCCACGTCCGAAGACCCTGCCGACGTGCAGGCCATGCTGCACCTCAGACAACGAATCGAAGCGATGACTCGCGAACTGCAGCCGCTGCCGGGAATCGAAGAACTGGAAGTACACGTCTACAAACTGCTCAAGGAAGATCAGATTCGCAAACGAGCGTGGCATATTCAGATGCAGCCAGGAGCTGCCTGGGAACAAATGAGTGATAGTGGGGCTGAGTCGACTGTGCAGAAGCCACGACCGGCTGCCACAGCCGGACCCACCCCATGATCTCAACAATCGAACTGATGGCCGTCATCAGCGGGGCCGTCTATGGAGTCCTCGCAGCACGTCGCAAGGGACTTGACCTCGTAGGAGTCGTCTCTGTCGCGATGATGACCGCTTTCGGCGGCGGCAGCCTGCGGGATCTGCTGCTGGACCGACACCCCCTGTTCTGGATTGAACACTCGCGATACCCCGTGATCGTCTTCACCGTTGCCTGCGGTCTGTCGCTGTTACCACGGATCCCCGAACGAGCCGTCAGGCTGCTCGATCTTACCGATGCCCTTGGACTGGGACTGTTCAGCATCGTCGGCACTCAGCTGGCACTTGATCAGGGGGTGCCCCCGTTCGTGGCTGTGCTCCTCGGAGTCATCACCGGATCCTTTGGTGGAGTGATTGCCGACATCGTCTGCAACGAAGTTCCCGGCCTGTTTCGGCCCGACACCCCGCTGTATGCCACCTGTGCCTTCGCTGGTGGGTGGGGCCTGATCGGACTGCAGCAGCTGGCCGTCAGCGAATCCGTCGCCTTTCCAGCCGCCACCTTTGTCGTTGTCGCCATGCGACTGGCAGCCCTGAAATTCCGCATTGTCCTCCGTTCAACCGACAACCCCCACGGGCAAACACAAAACCCGTAACCCCCGTCTTCAAAACAAACACCACCGACAAAAAATCCGTCCCCTCTTCTTCAGCCCTGCAGAAATACAACCGGGGACACACGACCGTAGCGTGGGCTTCAGCCCGCGAAACCACACCGCATCACGGCTAAAAACACCGTACAAAACCGGGGACACACAACCGTAGCGTGGGCTTCAGCCCGCGAAACCGCACCACGTCACGGCTAAACACACCGTACACAGCCGGGGACACACAACCGTAGCGTGGGCTTCAGCCCGCGAAATCACACCGCATCACGGCTAAACACACCGTAGACAACCGGGGACACACAACCGTAGCGTGGGCTTCAGCCCGCGAAACCACACCGCATCACGGCTAAACACACCGTAGACAACCGGGGACACACAACCGTAGCGTGGGCTTCAGCCCGCGAAACC
>CAXBSH010000241.1:0-8723 GCA_963977705.1 uncultured Planctomycetaceae bacterium | reverse complement strand
AAGCTGCATGGGACCTGGTCATACCAGTGATGGCTTTACGCCTCAAGGCTATGGAGCGTTCTTCGGCCTGTCACCTCTGATGTCGCAAACCTGGATCGCCGCCACGGCGCAAGGTCTCCAGGGCCGTTTCCAGCTCCTCAGCCTGGAGCGAGGTGACCACGAACACCTCCTGGGCGCTGCTGCCGCGCCGGGCCAGCAGCTTCCAGCGCCCGTGCCGCAGTGCCACTCGACACTCATTCACCGCATTGTAATACGCCCACAACAGCGGCCGCGGCCGATCAGGAATCACACCTGCTCGCAGCAATGGCACCAGACTGATCCCGTCCAGCAACCGACCTTCCGGCGGCCTGATACCAGCCAGCTCCAGGACAGTCGGCAGCAGATCAAGGGCCGACACTGGAGCATCCTCAGTGCGTCCGGACTGTATTCCCCCCGGCCAGTTCATGATACCTGCCACATGCAGACCACCGTCGTGAGTGTGCAGTTTCATGCCCCGCAGAATCCCGGTCCGTCCCCACGATCGCTCAGACCCCTTGTACCGCTTCAGCGTCTCCGGGCCATTGTCCGATGTAAACACAATCAGTGTCTGCTCACGCAGCTGCAGCTCGTCCAGCACGGCCACCAGTCGCCCCACCGCCAGATCCACATTATGCACACTGGCATAATACTGCGCTTCGTCATCCGAACCGCAATGCGGTCGATACAACGCCACAAGGTCTGCCGGGGACTGCACCGGCTCATGCGGTTCATGAAATGTCGCCATGGCAAAAAATGGCTCTTTGCGACCAGCCGTGTGTCGTTGCCGCAGCCAGTCAATGATCTCATCAGCCACCAGCTGACAGCTGTAACCCCGCAGCTCACCCGCCGGTTGCCCGTTCCGAATGTAGTTGACAGGATTCTCATGCGATGGCGCTGCGTTATTCTGAGTCGCAAACCAGTGATCGAATCCTGCCGCATCCGGCTGCGGCTGCTCGGGACTGTTGAATCGACTGTTGCAGTGCCATTTTCCCGCAAGGCAGGTTGCATACCCGGCAGCTTTCAGTAATCCCGGCAGCGTCTGCTCAGAACTGCGCAGATGGACCTGTTCACGAGCATCCGGGCGCGGCGGCTGCTGAGGTCCGGCAGCGGGAATCCAGTCGTAAATCCCGGCTCGATTCGGAGACCGCCCCGTCAGCAGCCCCGCACGTGAAGGCGAACAGACGGGCGCTGCCGAATAGAAACTGGTCAGCCGCAGACCACCCGCCGCCAGACTGTCCAGATGCTCCGTCCGCACAATCGGATGCCCCTGACAGCTCAGATCCCCATACCCCAGATCATCGCACAGAATCACCAGCACGTTGGGCCGCGCTTCATTCGCCACGCCCCCGGACGCTTCGACTGTCAACAGACCGCCACAGCACAACAGCGGCAGCAATCCCCCGATCAAACCGTTCACACTAATCCCCATCAGACACCCCACCATCCGCAGAATTCCACCGGAATCCACCTACAGCTTCAGCGAATCGGTGGCTTCCCGGACACCTGCCATTGCCACACCGATTTCTCCCGATTACTCTGGCGGACATGCCGCTGCGAGTCACAAATCTCAGAACACCCGTCGAACTGCCGGAAACTCAGCTGGCCGAAGAGCTGGCTCGAGTCTTCGAGGTACGTCGTGACGATATCCCGGCCATTCGCATCCTCCGCAAAAGCCTCGATGCTCGCAATCGTCAGCGACTGGAATTCGTCTACACGCTGGCCCTCGGTGACGATAACTCGCCACCACCCCTCAAAAGCCGACACGGCGTCACCGTCGAAACGTGGCAGCCCACAGACTTCCACGAACCAGACTCCGGCTCAGAACCACTGCCCCGCAGACCTGTCATCGTAGGCTCAGGGCCCGCCGGACTGCTTGCCGGGTACTTCCTCGCACTCAAAGGCTACCGCCCGCTGATCATTGAACGCGGACAGGCTGTCAAAGAACGCGTCCCCGCCATCCGCGACTTCGACAGTGGCGGAGTTCATGACGCAGAAAACAATTATCTGTTCGGCGAAGGCGGTGCCGGCTGCTTCAGTGACGGAAAACTGACCTGCCGTATCACCGGACCGGACGTCGACTGGGTTCTCCGCAGCTTCGTCGAATGTGGCGGTCGCCCCTCACTCGTCTATGAACATCGTCCGCACCTCGGCAGCAACAAACTGCCCATGATCTGTCGGAATTATCGCCGCCGCATCGAAGCCCTCGGCGGTCAGTATCAGTTCGGCTGCCGACTTGAAGGCCTCGATGTTCACGAAGGCCACCTGCGCGGGATCCACACATCGTCCGGCTATATTCCCACCAGCGTCTGTGTGCTGGCGATCGGCCATAGTGCTCGTGATACCTACGAAATGCTGCTGCAGTGCGGACTGCCGCTCAGACAAAAAGCCTTCCAGCTGGGACTTCGCATCGAACACCCACAGACTCTCATCAATCAACGCAAATACGGACATACTGACTATCTGCAGCTGCTGGGGGCCGCCGACTACTCACTGGTCGCACGCGGACAGAAAGATCTGTTCACGTTCTGCATGTGCGCCGGTGGCATCGTCATTCCCAGCGTCTCAGAACCGCTGCGTTTCTGTTCCAACGGTATGAGCAATTCCCGGCACGATACGCCGTATGCCAACAGCGGACTGGTGGTCACGCTGGAAACTCACGAATTCGGCAGTGAGCACCCGCTGGCCGGCGTTTATCTGCAGCGACACTACGAAACACTGGCCTTCGAAATGACGGGCCGCAATTATGCCGCCCCCGTTCAACGCGCCCGTGACTTCCTGGCCAATCGCACACCCGCCACCACCGAAAATATCCCGTCCTCCTATGAACGCGGTGTTCGACCCTCAAACCTTGCTGCTGTCCTGCCCCCGTCCATCCTCAGTGCCATGCAGAACGGACTGCCTCTGATGGACCGTCAATGGCGCGGACAGTACCTGCCCGAAGCCGTGCTGGTGGGCCCCGAAATGCGAGGCAGCTCGCCCGTCCGCATCGACCGCGATCTGGATACCATGCAGATCCCTGGAATCTGCGGCCTGTACCCCATCGGTGAAGGAGCCGGATACGCCGGTGGCATCGTCACGGCAGCCGTCGACGGCCTCCGCGCCGGACGGTCCATCGTCGCTCGCTACAGACTGCCCGAAATCGCCTGAACACCACCCTCAGTGACCCCCACACTCCCACTACAACGCCGGCTCTGCCGACCGCGGTAAGAATTCAATCGCATCCAGATTCATCAGACCACCGGCCTGCCCCGGATGAGTAAATCGAATGAACAGATCGCGACGACCAGCCCGCTTGCCAACATCCACGGTCCGCTCGTAAAACTGCTCCCACTGACCATTCACTTCCACCGGCACTTCCGCCACCAGCTCGCCCTCGGCACTGTCCAGCCGCACTTCAATCGCACCACCAGCTCCCGCCGATGCAATCTTCAGCTTCAACGAACCCACCTGATCCAGCTGCACACCACTGAATCGCAGCACATGGCCATGATTGATGGCCCCGATAAATCGACCACCACTCGCATTCCCTGAATTCAGTATCTGCGGGCCGCGCACCTCATCCGCCTGCTCCGCCTCCACCAGCCGCTGACGCAGAAACACCGTCACTGAACTGGATAACGATGGCACCGGACCAGCTCCTCGATCCGCATACACCGCCTCCAGACGATAATACCCCGACTTACCAGCCTCCTCAGCCGGTACCGACACCTCACCCGCAAACCCCTGAAAAACTCGCACCAGACCAGCCGGCTCAAGACTGTAAATCCAGCCCACCATCTCACGCAGCTCGTCCACCGTGTTGTGCGAATGAGGAATCATCGGAATCTTGCCCCACACACCTGTCGAGCCCTTCTGGACACGCTGTACCGATACCTCCAGAGCACCCTCCACACCCCGATACTTGTTCGCTATGTCCAGCAGCATCGGACCAACTCGCTTCTGGTCCACCGCATGACAGTTGAAACAGTCACTGTTCTTCATCCGCTTTAATCCGCTCGGAGCCGTCAGATCGTCAGTCGCAGGTACTCCCGCGCGCGGAATCGGCCCCGTCAGAAACACAGCATTCACCGAAGCTCGACCCGGCCCCTCAGGATCCAGAGGCTGACCACTGCCAGACTCAATCTGCTCCTCATCATTCGTCCCGTCCTCCGCATCCCGCAACACCAGCTGATAAGCGATCGGCTGAGCAGGATCGAAAAAGTCACCGGACTGCGGACTGGCAAAACGCAGTTCCGGCGGAGCATTCCCGGCAAGGACCGGCACCGTCGCCGAACGACTGGCACCCTCAGTGTCCCGCACCATCAGCTCGGCCGTATACACGCCCGCCTCCGCAATCTCCGCCTCAATCTCCAGACCCGTCCCCAGCACTCGTGGCTGGGCCTGCGGATCAGCCGCACTGATCAATCGCCACTCATAGGTCAGAGTGTCCTCGCCATCACGATCATGCGTGCCCTTCCCGGACAGCCTGACCTTCAATGGCACTGGCCCAATGTTGTTCTCTACGGCTGCCACTGCCACCGGCGGACGATTGCCACGCATGTAATCAATCCGCACCAGCCGCGCGTCCGCGTTCACACCCCACGTCTCTCCGTACTCCAGCAGATATAACGCTCCCTCAGGACCAAACTGCATATCAATCGGTCGCACAAACTTCTGCTGCGGCATAAACGGCTCGATCTTCACGATGCGATCCTGATCGTCCAGCTGCACCAGCTTGATCCAGTTCCGAGTCCACTCGTAGATCAACAGAGTATGATTCAACGCGGCAGGAAACTTCACCGCTGACGGCAGCTCAGCGTCGTAGTAATACACCGGACCTGCACAGGCCGATCGACCACCACTGCCCAGTGCCGGAAACTCCGCCGAATCTCCATACGGATAGTAAATAAATGCCGACACAGCCGGTGGCAGTACCCGCACACCCGTATTGTTCGGCGACGTATTCGTCGGACCGGCCGGGTCATACTTCGCCCCAGCCACACCCGTCACATAGTCAAAATCTGCATACGCCTGATTGTTGGCAATAAAATACGGCCAGCCGAAATTCCCCGCCTGCCGCGCCTGATTCACTTCATCATAGCCACGCGGACCCCGCGCACTGTCACCACCTGCATCCGGACCAACCTCACCCCAATACACATAACCCGTCTTCTGATCCACCGTCATCCGCCACGGATTGCGACAACCCATCGCGTAAATCTCCGGACGACCCGCTGAACCGTCCGCCGGAAACAAATTGCCCTCCGGTATCTCATAACCGCCCTCAGGCGTCGGTCGAATGCGCAGAATCTTTCCACTGTAACTGCTGGTGTTCGCGGACGACTTCTGAGCATCCCACGGAGCCTTCTCTGGACGCTCGTCAATCGGAGCATACCCCTGGGAATCCCCGTGAGGATGAGTATTGTCGCCAGTCGCTATGAACAACTCGCCACGCGGTCCGAAATGCAGCGAACCGGCATGATGACAACACTCCTTACGCTGCTCTTCAAACTTCAACAGCAGCTTCTCGGAAGACAGATCCAGCTGACCATCCACAATCGTGAAGCGGCTGATGTGCTGGCCCGGATAGTCCGGTGGAGAATACTGCAGGTAAATCCAGCCGTTCTTCGCAAACTGCGGATCCAGCGCCATACCAATCAGGCCATTCTCCTGCTCAGTCGTTACCTTCAGCTCGCCCGCCAGCTCCGGCACACTGCTGCCCGGAGACAGCCGACGCAACTTGCCCGAGATTTCAATCAACCACACCGTGCCATCCGGACCCACCGCCAGTTCCATCGGCTGCACCAGACCCCGCACCAGCTCAGTCAGCTCAAAACGACTGGGATCCGCTGTCTCCTGATAGGCCAATACCGCAGCATCACTGCAACACAAACCGAACACTGCCAGACAGGCAGCCACTTGCGACAGAAACAAACGTGACATGGAGATAACCGGTGGGGAAGCAGGAGGGTAGAGCAGGGCAGGAAGAACCGCAGACTGCAAGGTCAGAACCGCAGGCCACAGTCTCGCACAGAGTTGTGGAAAACGCCAGGGAAATCTGCCGCAACTGAAACAGCCGATCCACCCGTTTTCCGCCCCCTGCCACTTTTCATCACACACCCGGACTGGTCAAATAGTCGCTGCCACCACTCCACTGTTCCCTCCTTCCACACGTCGCACCCACCCAAACCATGACCTCGCAACCACAGGATCAGCTCGCACTCCGGATTCTGCAGTCCGTTCAGCCACAGCTGCCACAAAACCGCTCCGTCGGCATCGGCTGTATCGGCGCCGGATTCATCATGGCCGACTGCCACCTCGCCGCTTACTCCCAGCACGGACTGCGCCCCGTTGCCATCACCTCCCGATCGCACAGTAAGGCCGCCGCTGTTGCCAGCCGCTGGCAGATCCCCACCGTCTGCAGTACCGTGGAAGAAGTTGTCGCACAGCCGGATGTTCAGGTACTGGATGTGGCTGTCCCGCCGGACTGTCAGGCAGACGTCATCCGACGAGCTCTCAATGCACCCCATCAGCTCACCGGGATCCTCGCTCAGAAACCCCTCGGCACCAATTGCCGTGAAGCTGTCGAAATTGTCAGACTGTGCGAACAGCATCAGGTCACACTGGCTGTCAATCAGAACATGCGCTATGACCAGTCCGTCCGTGCCTGCCATACTCTGCTCAGCCAGAAGTCACTGGGAACTCCCGTACTGGCAACCATCGAAATGCGCGCCATTCCGCACTGGATGCCGTGGCAGGAACGCCAGGGCTGGGTCACGCTGCGGATCATGAGTATTCATCATCTGGATACTCTGCGTTACTGGCTGGGCGATCCGGAACGCGTCTTCGCCAGCGTCCGCCCGGACCCCAGAACCGCCCGACGATTTCCGCACGAAGATGGGATTGCACTCTGCATCCTCGAATTCCCCGACAATCTTCGCGCCTCACTGTGGGATGACGTCTGGGCCGGACCTGCTCGCGAAGGCAGCGCAGCCGACATCGGGATTCGCTGGCGAGTCGAGGGGACTGATGGCCTGGCCCTCGGAACCATCGGCTGGCCCGACTATCCCGCTCGCACACCCAGCACACTTCGCTACTCAACCATCGCCGATCAGGAACGCTGGCACTCGCCACACTGGGACTCAGTGTGGTTCCCGGATGCCTTCATCGGTCCGATGGCCGAGCTGCTGTGTGCACTGGAGGAACAGCGCGAACCCGAAATCTCCGGACGCCGCAACCTGCTGACCATGGCCCTCGTCGACGCCTGCTACCGCTCTGCTCGATCCCACAAAGCAGAATCCCCCCACGAAATCCTCGCAGAATGCCTCGCACAACCCTGAATGCACCACTTTTTCCCGCAAATCGCACATTCCATCGCTTTCCCGCACACGCCCCCACCTGATTTTGCGTTTTTCTCCGCTTTCGCTACAATCACACCCCAGTACAAACCTGCTTTTCAGGCCTCATTAATGTGAGTAACACGGTCCATGATCAAGATTGGTATTAACGGTTTCGGCCGCATCGGACGGATGGTCTTCCGTGCCGCTGTTCAGAACTTCTCCAGCGATGTGGAAATCGTTGGCATCAATGACCTGCTCGAACCCAGCTACCTCGCCTACATGCTGAAGTTCGACTCAGTCCACGGTCGCTTCCGTGGTGACGTTGCTGTCGATGGCAACAATCTGATCGTCAACGGCAAGTCCATCCGACTCACCGCCGTCAAAGATCCCTCAACCCTGAAGTGGGACGAAGTCGGTGCCGACGTTGTCGTCGAATCCACCGGACTGTTCCTCGACCTCGCCTCCGCCGACAATCACCTGAAGGCCGGAGCAAAAAAGGTCATCATGTCGGCTCCGTCAAAAGACGACACTCCAATGTTCGTCTACGGCGTCAACCACGGCTCTTATGCCGGTGAAACCATCATCTCCAATGCCTCCTGCACCACCAACTGCCTCGCGCCGCTCGCCAAGGTCGTCAATGACACCTTCGGCATCAAGCGCGGCCTGATGACCACGGTGCATGCAGCCACCGCAACTCAGAAAACAGTCGACGGCCCCAGTGCCAAAGACTGGCGCGGCGGACGCGGCATCCTGGAAAATATCATCCCCTCGTCCACAGGCGCTGCAAAGGCCGTCGGTCGAGTCATCCCTGAGCTGAACAAGAAGCTCACCGGCATGGCCTTCCGAGTTCCCACGTCAGACGTTTCAGTCGTTGACCTGACCTGCGAACTCAACAAAGCCGCCACCTACGAAGAAATCTGTGCCGCAATGAAAGCCGCCTCACAGGGCGCTCTCAAAGGCGTCATGGCCTACACCGAAGACAAAGTCGTCTCCACAGACTTCGTCGGCGAAAGCCACACCTGCGTGTTCGATGCCGAAGCCGGCATCGCACTCGACAGCACCTTCGTCAAACTGGTCGCCTGGTACGACAACGAATGGGGCTACTCCAATAAAGTCCTCGAAATGGCCCGCGTGATCGCAAAGTGATCCGCTGACAGCCAATCCACTCTGGTCAATACCCACAGCCCGGTTCGCAAGAACCGGGCTGTTTTTACGAATCCACGCAAAATCAGATCCGCACACGCAACAACCACCCCGGAACCACCGAGCACTAGCTCGGGGACGCGTTTCCCCAAAACCCCGGCTCGGCAGGAGCCTCGCCCTCCCAAGGAGCTTCCACTGACCACTGATCACTGATTACTGATCACTGACCACTGACCACTGATC
>CAXBSH010000240.1:0-8750 GCA_963977705.1 uncultured Planctomycetaceae bacterium | reverse complement strand
ATTCGACTGTCCGGACCCCTCCGCAGCCGCACAACGCAGACCCGTGACAACCACGCCCCTGCAGGCTCTTGCACTGCTGAACAACGATCTGGTGTTTCGTATCGCAGAGACGCTGGCCGATACCGCTCGCCGTCAGACAGGCGACGAAACAGTAACTCAGGTTGCATGGATCATTGAAACAACTCTCGGCAGACAGGCATCAGAACAGGAACTGCAGCAGGCAGCGCAGTTCATCAGGGAATTCGGACTTCCGGCATGGTGCCGAATCCTGCTGAACAGCAACGAATTCGTCTACGTGCGCTGAACCCTACTCGCCCACCCCGCCAAACTGACTCCAGTCCACCAGCTGAATCTCCGGCTGCAGGATTTCAAGGAAGTTTGTCCGGGAACTGGTTTTGACTCCTCGTCCACCACGGGAACTGACCTGGTACTTCGTCTGTCCGAAACTCAGCACACTGTCGTTGTCATTGCGAACTCTCAGACAGTCACTGGGGCGCGACAGCTGCACAATTCCCAGAACCTCGTCGCCGGACTCCAGCTTCAGGCCACGGACGCCTTTGCCAGCCCCACCCAGAATCGGAACCTCATCGATTCGAAAGTGCAGCACTCGAGCGCGCTTCGATGCGATGAATATCGTCTCAGCATCACGCACCAGCTCCACTGCCACCACCTGGTCACCTTTGGCAAGACGACAGAAACGACGACCAGCCTTGGTGGATGCCGTACGAAATGCTTCAAACGGCAAACGCATGATGTTGCCGCTGCGAGTGGCTATCAGCAGAGTCAATCCGACGTCGTCACCCACACTGTCCAGATCCGGTATGAAACGTGCATCAGTTGTCATCGCCGCCACCACACTCACGCCGTCCTGCATCTTCGCTCGCTTCGCCAGCGGTTCACCGTAGCCCGAAGAAACCGGGATCTGATCGATTGGCAGCGTGTAGGCCACTCCGTCCGAACAGCAGAACACTACGTGATCCAGAGTACTGCCGGGCACCACGGTCAGTACCGTATCACCCTCCCGCACTCGGGTCCGTGAGACACTGCTGAGCTGACCGACTCGCTTGATCCAGCCGTCCTTCGTCACGACGACGTTGGTGTTCTCGCGCACGATGTAGGCCTGCGGATCGTATTCGACAACTTCCTCAGCCGAACCCAGCTCGCTACGACGCCCGTCAGCAAAGTCCGTCGCCACCTGCTCCAGTTCCGTTGTGATCAGTTTCCACATTTTAGTCCGCGACTTCAGAGTCGCTTCAATACGTGCAGCCTCCGCCTGCTTCTCAGCCAGCTCCTCCCGAATTCTGCCGATCTCCAGCTTTGAAATGCGATACAACTGCAGTTCCAGAATCGCGTCTGTCTGCAGTTCATCCAGAGGAAACTCGGCCATCAGCTTCGCAGCAGCATCCTTCTTCCCACTGCTGGCACGAATAATCTTCAGCGCCCGATCAAGGCCGTCGAAGATAATGGCAAAACCCTCAAGAATATGAATCCGACGTCGCAACTGCTCAAGCTGATACTGCAATCGCCGCTCAACCGTCTGAAACCGAAAATCAAGGAAGTACTGCAGCAACTCCTTCAGACTCAGCACGCGCGGCATCGTCTGACCGTTTTCCGCCGGTACAAGGCAGGTCGCATTGTAACTGAAGTTCTGCTCCAGCGACGTGTGCTTGTACAGATACGCCATCACAGCCTCGGCGTCCGCTCCGGACTTCAGCTCTATGGCAATCCGTAACCCGTTTTCTTCGTTCGTTTCATCATTCACGGATTCCAGTTGAGGCAGCTTGCGCGCTGCAATCAGTTCGCCAATCTCAGTCATCAGCGATCCCGTGGCCGCACCATAGGGAATCGAGTGCACAATGATCCGATTCTCAATTCGTCGCCGACCCTCTTCATCAAACCGCCACTCGCCGCGAATCCGAATCGAACCACGACCTGTTTCGTACATCTCTCGCAACTGAGCACGATCAGTGACAATCCGGCCCCCCAGCGGAAAATCGGGCCCCTTGACAAACCGCATCAGCTGCGCAACAGATGCCTCCGGATTCTCTACCAGATGCACCGCAGCTTTCATCACTTCGCCCAGATTGTGCGGTGGCATGCTTGTCGCCATCCCAACCGCAATCCCGGCCGAACCGTTGACAAGCAGGGCAGGGAACCGCGCCGGCAGTATCACCGGTTCCTGATCGGCCGCGTCATAGGTCGGTCGCATATCCACCGTATCAAAACGCAGCTCACTCATCAGGTTTTCAGACAACCGTGACAGCCGCGCCTCGGTATAACGGCTGGCCGCTGCACGCAGCCCCATCACCGATCCAAAATTCCCCTGACCCTCTACCAGGGGATATCGCAGAGTAAAATCCTGAGCCAGACGCACCAGCGCCTCGTAAACCGCCACCTCGCCGTGCGGATGAAACGATCCCGTCGTGTCACCGCAGATCTTGGCACATTTGCGAGTCTTCGCGTCAGCTGTCAGACGCAGACGATCGTACATCACATACAGGATTCGACGCTGCACCGGCTTCAAACCGTCACGAACGTCCGGCAAAGCCCGCGAGGTAATCACCGAAAGTGCATAATTCAGATAGCGACGTCTGGTTTCATCACTGATCGGAACAAACTGCACACTGGCCTCGGGATCCACGGCACCCGTTGAATTATTGCCCCTGCCAGTCGTCTTTCTGCGAGCCACTGCGGCGTCCTTTGCCTGCTGATTTTCAAGGTTCTCCGAGCCAACACCTGCCCGGACAGCCAACAAACTGGATCATAGGGAATCCCGGACAAAATCCACAGATCGACTGACCACACCGACGCGCGAAAACAGGAAAACCAGGCAAAATTTACCAACTACACAGGATTTCTGGCGAACGAGCGTTCTGCTGTCTTTCCGGAGCATACAGGCTGCTTGTTTGATTCATTCTCCCCCCGCAAACCGGCCGAATACTTACTCAGGAAAGATTCCAGGGGCAGCGCGCAGACCGCGATTTCCCCCTGAAAAAATCATCGTTTTCTCAGGTCCGGAAGGATTCCGGACGGTTCTGAAAAGCGACGCTCGGCGATCCATGGAGGGGGCTGAAATGTTACGCAGTAGTTTGGTCGCGCTGGCCGTCGGCGTGCTGACAACAGGCAGTCTGCCGGCTGAAGAAAAAGCCTCCGGCAAGCCCGCACCTCAGGGAATCATGAGCTGGCTGCGAAACCGCGGCGACAGCAGCCCGCAGACGAAGGCTCGATCAGCCTCAGCACAGAAGCCAGGCGTTGAACGAGCCGTTGTGAGTGATGCCGAGAAACAGGCCGTGTCAATCCGACGCACCGCCGGCAGTCCACAGGACAATAAGCCCACCCGAACCGTGTCGGCCCCAGCCCCGGCAGCCCGTCCGACCACCGCCGCGGCTGAACAGCCACGACCGATCCAGCAGGCTCCCGGAGTACCGAATGCCAGCACCACGGCTGGCCCTCAGTACTTCAGTGCCGTACAGCCCGGTAACGGCATGGCCGCTCCGCTGCACCCCGGCCGCAACTGGCAAACCTATGAGCCAGCCGTCCCGGTTCGCCAGACCGCTGCTGCCGCTTATACCGGCTTCCAGCAGGCACCAGCTCCCGCAGGCCCCGCTCAGGCACTGCCAGGATACCCGCAGACAGGGGCCAGCCTGTACCCGGCACCAGTCGCTGGTATCCCACAGCAGATGGGTGGAGCAGTCATTACCAATCCTGCTCTGCAGCCCCATGAAATGCTGTACGCTCACCAGTACAAGGCGCTCTACCCGCCCTACTACTACGAAGTCAATGGTGACTGGGTCGTGACGCCGTTCGGTGTCTGGTCACAGGAAAACTGGAAGCTCAAAGGGACTCAGGTTGATGTGAAGTATCGCTCTTCCATCAGCCCCTTCGCCTTCTTCATGCCTCCCGTCAACTGACCCACTGACTGCTTTCACGCAGACCCTTTTTCACAGCGGTCCTTTTCCCAGGCTCTCACTCCGCTCAGGTGGCTTATGATTTCCCCGAAGATGATGTTGCACACTGCTGTTGCCGCATGCCTCGCCTCCATGGCCGGACTCGCTCAGGCCGATGATGAAGGAGTCGTGCGAATTCAAGGTCGTGGTCAGGCCCGCGGAACTGCCGGTACGGCAATCCAGCAGACCGGCTTCCTGTTCGGTGACAAGTGTGCCGAAGACGGGAAAGGTGGCCCCTGTGCAGAAGGCGATAAGGGTGGACCCTGTGCCGAAGGTGGCAAAGGTGCTCCCTGTGCCGAAGGCGGTAAAGGCGGTCCCTGTGCAGAAGGTGGCAAAGGTGGTCCTTGTGCAGAAGGTGGTGCTGGTGGTCCTTGCGGTGAAGGCGCCGATCCGAATGCCTGTGCCGAATCGGGACACGCAGCCGGCAAATCCAAAGGCGGGCTGTTCGGTGGCAAAGGTCTGCTGAGTGGCGGTTTGTTCGGCGGTGGCAAGTCGAAAGGCAGCCACAGCGGATCAGGCAGCGGTCATGGGAGCGGCAGCGGCAACGGAAATGGCCACGGAAATGGTAACGGCAACGGCAGCCATGCGGGCCACGGAGCCAATGGCGGCAACGGCAGCCACAATGGCTCAGGTCATGGAAATGGTTCCGCAGCCGATGCTGCTCATGGACATGGTGCAGGCAACGGTAATGGTTCCATCTACCGCCCCAGCCACCCGAATGACGCCAACCATGGAGGCCATGGCAACCATGGTCGCCTGTTTGGGCAGCACGGCTTCGGGAACTCCACTACTCATGGAGGCTGGTCATCCTCGCCTTACGGGGGGCCTGCTCATGCCGGAAACGAATTGTGCAATTGTCTGTTCGGATGGGCAATTCCATCAGGAAACTGTGGACAAGGCCTGCCCCTCTTTGGAAAGTATCACACTGTGTATGCGGATAATCCGGGTTACGTGAACCCGGCGGATACTCAGTTGTACGCTACCGGTGCCAATGGGCTGCCTGTCGTCATCCCGACTGCTCCCAATGTCAACTACCAGTACAACTACAGTTCCGGGATGCCATCCAGCCGCATCACGACGCTCGGTACCTGGAATCCACAGACCAGCCCGCAGCGTATGAAGTTCCAGACGTGGTGATTTTCCGGCGGTTTCCTCGCCGGACAATCACAGTACCGTGACCGAACAGGGAAGAACGGAGCTTCTCTTCAGATTCCTGAATGGATCAGACAGCTTTTTCCGGAGCGTGGCGTTATGAAGATGTTTTCAGCAGCCTGCCTTGCAGTAACTACTGCACTGACCTTTGCAGGCTCGTCCCAGGCTCAGCAGCCCGCCGGATCGGCTCAGGTTCAGGCTGTCACTGTCAGTCACAGTACCTGCCAGCACTGTCAGCACGGTCATCAGCACGCGGGGCAGTGCAACAATCCGGCCTGCCCCCTCAGCCGGTTCCAGGTGTACCCAGACGGTGGGTTCAATCCGCCTGTCAACATGCCTGTAAATTACAATTGGGCACAATACCAGCAGATCGTCCCCGCCCACCCCTACGGAACTCAGGGTGGCGGATTCACGGCTCAGTATCCAATCGTGGCTCAGCCGGCTGATACGGCTCAGGCAGGTTACTACCTGCACAAGGTGCCCACGTGGCAGCCACAACCCGGCATGATTCCTCCAACACCAAATCCGGCGCTGTTCCACAATCGCCTGTGCCCCGTCCCGGGACAAACCCCGATTGTGCACCAGCACGTCAGCCGACTGCATGCCTCGGCCAACACCCAGGATTCGCAGGAAGGTGTGGTCCGAATCACATCCAGTCGCAGACCCGCTGTTGCCGCAAGACCAGCAGTCAAGCTGCCCGTCGAAGCTCCAGTGCCGGTTGCCACTGCACCAAAGCCAGTACCTGCTGCAAAGCCAGTTGCTGCAAAACCAGCGGCCGCTGAACCCGCAGCCAGCCGGACAGTGGCGGCCCCAGCCGCAAAAACGCCCGTACGAACGGCCAGTGCACCGTCAACGGCAAAGGTTCAGGCGAAGCCTGCTGTGAAGCCTGCTGCACCTGCCCGAAAACCAGCCTTCCGACTCTCGTCACTCTTCGACTAAGCGTCGGTTCGAAACCTCCTCCGCATCAGAAAGCTCTGACAGGCCTCACACTGTCAGAGCTTTCTGAGTTTTACGGAAGCTGTGAAACGACAGGGGCGCAAGCTTTCGGGGGATGCAGCGTCACCCACCCAGGGACAGTTCAGCCAGCCTGCGAAACAGCACTCTTGCCCAACCGCAGCACCGCATCCACGGAAATAATCGCTGGCTGCAGACAGTCAGCAGCGTGCTGGCGAATGCGACGATCATACTCGGCCTGATGTACGCTGCGAGCCATGTTGTGGCGAGCACCTTCGGCGATCCAATGCTGAGCCGCCTTGCCGACAAGGCTGTGCAGGCGACCCGCAACATCCTGCGACACATAGGTGTCGGAACTGCCCGAGATCAACAGGACACAGTCCGGTTCCAGCCCCGCAGCCTCGTCCTCAAGATGCACAAAATGGTAGCCGCGACGACGCTCGCTGTGAGCAATCGCCTGCCTCAGCGTACGTTCGACATGCCAGCCCGGAACCAGCCGATAGAGCCATTTCGGCAGAACCAAATCTGCAAAGCGGTCGGCAAAGAAGCGGATCATGGTCAGAGTTCCAAAGGCACTGTCCGCAATTACCCCGCGGACCCTTGGATACCGAGCACCCGTCATCAGTGCCGCTACCCCCCCCCGACTGACGCCAAATACCAGAATCGGCAGCGTGCTGAGTCGCGGATGAGATTCGATGAAATCCATCGCCGCACTGATGTCCCGCATCTCCAGTTCAGTCAGCCAGTGACTGGCTGTGAAACCTGCCGGTCGCTGACTGTCGCCCTGACCGCGGAAATCAAAAGAAAACACCGCATAGCCATCTTCAATCAACGCATCACAGTACTGCGGTGCCATCCAGTGGTTGCCGTCCATCTCGGGCAGATACAAAATCAAACCCTGGACGTCCTGACGGTCACCGTTCCAGAGACTGCCCGTCAGACTGATACCGTCTGTCGTCTGAAAAGTGACGTGCTGCGCACGCGGATCGGGCCGGCCAGGCACAACCCGAAAGGCAGGCGCTTTCTCAAGGATACCAGCAACTGAAGGTACCACCACACGCCGAATCAGGATCCGCTCGGCAAGGATCAATACAACCGTCGCCAGAATTGCATATAACCAGATCAAGGGGAACACTCCAGTTGCGTTTAAAGCAGACAATGAGTTGTTCAGGATCCGTCACTACCACGTCCCACTCAGAAGCCGCTCCCAGCCCCTGTTTCCCCCCCTCGGATTGCCTTCAGTCTCAGACTGTCAGCAACTCATTTCACACCACAGCACCATTCGTTTTTTCCAGCCCCGACGATCGCCACCGCCGGACTGCACTTTCCACTTAACCAGAGAACCCACCCAGAATCAAAGCCACGTTCTGCCCACCAAAACCAAAGCTGTTGGAAAGAGCCGCCTTGATTCGAGTCTCACGTGGCTGATTCGGGATGTAATCCAGATCACACTCGGGATCCGGAGTTTCATAGTTGATCGTTGGTGGCAACACTCCATCCCTGATCGCCAGCAGACAGGTAATCGCCTCAACGGCACCCGCTGCCGCAATCAGATGTCCCATCATGCTCTTGATGCTGGAAACCGGAGTCTTCCATGCGTGTTCACCCAGCCCACCCTTGACGGCCATCGTTTCCACCTGGTCATTGACCCGAGTACTGGTTCCATGAGCATTGACGTAGCCAATCTGCTCAGGATTCAGTTCCGCGTCGCGCAAAGCCATCTTAATGCAGGCCACCGCGCCGCGACCCTCCGGATGAATGTCCGTGATTCTGTAGGCATCTGCGGTTGATCCATAACCAAGGATCTCGCCGTAAATGCGAGCACCGCGAGCCTGTGCGTGGCCCAGCTCCTCCAGCAGCAGCATCCCGGCACCTTCACCCAGCACAAAGCCGTCACGATTCAGGTCGAACGGACGCGATGCAGTCTGAGGCGACTCGTTTCGCTCAGAAAGTGCCGTCAACAGATTGAATCCCGTTACCCCGAACGGATGAATCATACTGTGAGCACCACCGGAGAGCATCATGTCGGCTTCGCCACGACGAATAATCTCCGTCGCTTCGCCAATGGCCTGACTGGAAGCAGCACAGGCCGTCAGACAGTTCAGGTTTGGTCCCTGAGCATTAAAGAGGCTGGACAGATGAGCAGCCGGCATGTTCGGCTCAAGCTCAAGTTCGTAACGAGGATTCATCCGGCTGATGAAACTCTCGGTGAAATTCCGCAGGTCAATCTTTCCGTCACGCCACGCCTCTGACACCAGAGACATAAACTGGAGAAAGTTCTGCTGACCTTCGCCGGCACCCAGATACACCCCAAATCGTGCCGGATTGAAACCCGGTGAAGTATGAATCCCGGAATCTTCAACCGCCTGTCGCGCAGCTCCGATGGCATATCGCACGTTGCGACCGGCGTCAGCAAAACGAGCCGGGTTTTCCACCTGAGCATCAAAGTTGTAGTCCCGCACCTCGGCAGCAAACTTCGTTGGAAACCGCGACGCATCAAAGTGCGTAATCGGACCAACGCCGTTTCGACACTGCAACTGAGACTGCCACATCGTGGGCACGTCATTGCCCAGCGGAGTCACAGCGCCAAGGCCCGTTACCACCACTCGCCGCTTCATTACCAAACCTCCTCGTGACCCAATCTGCCACGCTCGTCAGATCACGCACCAGATTCAGCCGGAACCACCGCCCGCCACT
>CAXBSH010000239.1:0-8759 GCA_963977705.1 uncultured Planctomycetaceae bacterium | reverse complement strand
GGAAGGATGTGTTCACAGACTATTCCGAGGAACGACTGCGCAGTGCCTTGCGGGGCGTGTTTCAGGTTGGTGCTGAGGAGTCGGCAGTGACTGGCGTTGCAGCGGCGGAGCCGTCGGCTCTGCTGTCAGCCCTGTTGTCCGCAAAGTGTGATTACGATGTGCAGGTCACGGTGCTGCAGGGAACAGCGATGCTGCAGGTTGCGGGTGGCGAATTGCAGATGCTGCCGGCGGGTGTGCAGGCTGAGTGGCAGGTTGTGGATGGTGGCGAGACATCTGGATTTCGCCAGATCCCTTCAACTCCGGCCACGATTCCCGTCTGGATGCTGGCGCCCGAGACTGAGCCGGTTCCGGAAGCGGCCAGTGTTCGCACTCAGCTGACAAAATCACTGGAGGCTGGTGGAGATCCGCGGGAAGCAATCCTGCCGCTGGTGGCAGATCGTAATCCTGAAGTGGGCCTGCTGGCCACCGAAGTACTGGTGCTGACTCGCAGTGTTGACAGTCTGCTGAATCTGTTTTTTGAGGACCTTGACGAAGTGGTGCAGCGGCGGATTATTGACGGGCTGCAGGCCATTGCCGGTTCGTCTGAGACAGCTCGTGAGCTGATTCGGGAGTCATTATCGACGCGGCTGCCGATGGCTGAGGCGATCAACATCAACAGTCTGCTGAATGGCGTGAATGCAGTGCGGGCAGCCGAACCTGAGACAGCCCAGCAGCTGCTGGCGTATCTCGGTGATGAGCGACTGGGAGTACGAACGCTGGCCATTTATCGACTTGAGCAGATTACTGGCGATCGGCAGAACTTTTATCCGGCAGCTGATGCATCGCGGCGTCGCGATGCCATCCGTCGCTGGCAGAAGTGGCTGGACCGTCAGGGGGGAGTGCTGGTGAAGCCGGTTGAATGATTTTCTGCTTTTTGCCGACAGCCTGCAGGCCAGTGCGACCAGTCGCGGAATTGACGAACGTGCGTCCGTTGTTCAAACTCCCGCCAGTCTGCAGTGTGTTTGTTTCCTGTTCTGTCGGAAATTGCTGCCATGCTGTTTCGAAAATGTCTTGCTGTCTTGCTGTTCGGCGGAGTGGTTGGTTCTGCGTCTGCTGAAAACTGGCCTGCGTGGCGTGGGCCTGCGGGAAACGGCATCAGCACTGAGCAGAATTTGCCAACAGAATGGGGGCCGGACAAGCATGTGGCCTGGAAACTGGCCCTGCCCGGTCCAGCAGGTGCGACACCCGTAGTCTGGGGAGAGCGCATCTTTCTGACCTCCGTCAATGAGGCTGGCGAACTGCTGCTGATGTGCGTGAATACGGCCGGGAAGCCACAGTGGCAGCAGGTGGTGGCAAAGGGCAACCAGAATTCTCGAGGTGACGAAGGCAACTCAGCATCGCCTTCGCCGGTGACCGACGGCCAGCATGTCTGGACTTTCATGGGCGATGGAACTCTGGCCTGCTACACAGTCACCGGAGAACAGGTCTGGAAACTGAATCTGCAGGACCGATACGGTAAGTTTCAGATTCAGTTTGGTATGAGTTCAACGCCGGTGCTTGAGCAGGGCAAGCTGTATCTGCAGCTGATTCATGGCGAAGGCAATCCTCAGACGAGGGAAGCCGTCGTGGTGGCGCTGGATGGCAAAACGGGTGCGGAAGTCTGGAAAGTCGATCGCCCCAGCGATGCCGAAGCAGAGAACGAGCATTCGTATGCGTCACCAGTGCTGTATCGTGATGACAAAACGACACTGTTGCTGACCCATGGTGCTGACTTCATCATCGCTCATGATCTGCAGGACGGTCATGAAGTCTGGCGCTGCGGCGGATTGAATCGGCGGGATGATACTGTTCTGCCCTACGATCGCACGCTGCGTTTTGTGGCCTCACCAGCAACTGCTCCCGGTCTGATCATCGCCCCTTCAGCCAAGCAGCATCCGCTGCTGGCAATTCGAGCCGGAGGAAGTGGTGATATCACCAGCTCTGCGAAGCATCGCCTGTGGGACTGGAAACGGACGCCGGATGTCCCTTCACCATTGATTCTGGATGGTCTGGTTTATCTGTGCATGGAGAATGGCAATCTGACAGTGCTGGAAGCTGACAGCGGCAAAGAAGTGTATTCCGAAGCAACTCATCGGCAGCGGCATCGCGCTTCCCCGGTGTATGCTGATGGCAAACTGTACCTGACTGCTCGGGATGGTCGTATCACTGTTGTGCAGGCTGGTCGGGAGTTCAAGGTGCTGGCTGTCAATGAACTGGGTGAAGATCAGTCAGCGTCTCCGGCCATCTCCGGCGGCACGCTCTATCTGCGGACGTTCGGGCACTTATGGGCGATTCGGAACGGGAAATAGTGGTCAGTGATCAGTGATCAGTGATCAGTTTTCAGTTGCCAGTGATCAGTTGGCAGTGGCTGGTGCTGTGGGTTGCTGAGTGTGGTGATTTGTTTTTCAGAAGACTTCGGCGGGGTCTGCGGTGCGCAGTCGTCGGATAGCCATAGCGGCGCTCATGCAGCACATCAGGATCGTCAGGGCAAACACCAGGAGAGCTCGTTCAGCAGTCATGTAGAACTGCATCTGGATGGCTTTTGTGGCCACTCGATACAGACCGATGGCCATGAAGAAGCCTGGGAAATATCCGAGGACTGAAAGCAGCATGGCCTGGCTGAACACCACTTTCAGCAGGTAGCGATCTGAAAATCCCATTGCTTTCAGTGTGGCGTACTGGGGCAGGTGATTTGTGACTTCTGTATACAGAATCTGATACACGACGACGAAGCCGACGAAGAAACCAACTGCGGCACCCATCCCGAAGATGAAGTCAATCGGTGCATTTTCGCGAATGAAGGCAATTTCCATCGCGACCAGTTCTTCCTTCGTCAGCACGCGTGCCTCGTTATTTACCAGTGGCTGCAGAGCCCGGCGTACCTGTTCAATGTCGGCACCTGACTGCAGTCGGATCAGGCCCACATCCACGGATCCTGGTCGACGATCCGGAAACAGTCTCAGGAAGTTTGCGGGGGCCATGTACAGATTGCCGTCGGTATTGATTGAGATTCCTACGTTGATGGCACCGATGATCCGCATCTTTCGCAGATTGATTTCCACATCAAGGTGGCCCTCACGCTGCAGAAACCCAAGGACTGGTCCGTAGTTTTTGCGACTGAGTCCGTCGAACAGAATGCGATCCTGCTGCTGCAGCTCTGCGGCATAAGGATCCAGCCCCGGCAGGTCCATCATCGGCTCACGCGGATCAATGCCGTAGATACTGACAGGAAACTCAAGCTTGTCCCATGGATTCCGGAAGCGGCCCTGGGCCATATACATCTCACCGGTACTGCGAACTCCGGAAATCGCTCCCAGTCGGTACAGCAGTGAACGCGGGAAGGTCGCAGAAGCAAAGATGGTTTTGGTGCGAGGACTTACGAGCACAAGATCGGCTGTGATGCGACGAGCAATGGCTACGCTGTTGTCCATGGCACCTTCACGGATGCCCAGTTGCACAAGCATCAGCATGACCGCCACAACAACGCCAGCCGTCGCCACCACCAGCTTGACTCGCTGATGTGTCAGTTGGGCCCATGCCAGTAAAAAGGAAGACAGTGGCACTGCAAAGACCGGTCAGACAGAGAATAGATCAAGGGGCTGGAATCGGTCATACAGAATGTCGGCAGAATCGACTTTCAGCCAGCGTTCCAGGACGGCGGAGTAGACTTCCCGGAAATCGGTAGAGAACTGCAAGTCGCCATCCTGCAGATTGTTCAGATCGGGACGTTGGCCGTGCAGGCCTGCCCGTACGGATCCACCTGCAAGAAACATCGGTCCGGCAGTACCGTGGTCCGTACCTGCACTGGCGTTTTCCTGCACACGGCGTCCAAATTCGCTGAATGCCAGTACGGTCGTTCGCTGCAGGTCACCACTGATCTGTAATTCGGCCAGCAGGGCCGCAATTCCCTCTGACAACTGTCGCAGCAGGCCACGATGAGCATCCGGCTGCTGAGCGTGTGTGTCAAATCCACCCAGAGTCACATAGTACACTCGCGTCTGCAGCCCTGATCGGATCAGCTGAGAAACAGTTCGCAGACGTTCCGCAAGGCCACTCTGAGGCCATACAACGCTGGTCTGTCCGGCTTTTGCGGCACCGGCGAGGCGATCGCTGGCAGTCAGCGCAGAACTTGTACTGCTGGCCACAAAACTGAGCAGATCGTCTTCCTTCTCTCGCTGCTCGTCGGCCAGTTCCTGTACGGCTGTGCGAAACTCAGAGTCCTCAGTGCCACGCAGTCGAAATTCCTCAAGTGACCTGATCGAGGGTACCCGCAGACTGCGGGACATCAGTGCAAAAGGCTGCTTCTCACCTCCCAGATGCATCGCTGCAATATCACCCCCGACGGCCTGCACTCGTTCGGCCCACCGCCCCAGCCAGCCGTCAGGACGCTGCTGGTCCTTGCGCAGGCAGGTGTGCCAGATATCCATGGACTCGAAATGCGAACGATTCGGCTGCGGATAACCCACCTGCTGGACAACAGCCAGCTGCCCGGCCTGCAGCAGATCTGCGAACCCTCGTAGCGCCGGATGGAAGCCCATCCCATCGGCAATCGACAATACATCGGCTGAGGGTACAGCCAGTGTCGGACGCAGCCGACGATACAGCGGATCGGCCGTGGGAATCACCGTATTCAAACCGTCATTGCCACCCTGCAGCTCAACGACCACAAGGATCCGTTCAGCCTGCGACCGCAGGGCAGATGCCAGCAGCGGCAGCGGGACCAGACCGCCATAGCTGAGTACCGCTGAACCCGCGCACGTCCGCTGCAGAAATCGTCGACGATCTATCCGCATGGTTACTTCTCCTGATTCAGCACAACTGGAATTCCGGCAACGTACACAACGCATGCAGACCTTCCGCCAAAGCGGCTTCTGAACGCGGTTTCATCAGTGACAGAATACTGTCACGAGACCTCAGTGGGATCGGTACAGCAAACAATAGCAGTTGCAGCTCTGCCAGCATTTCAGCCGGTTCTCGCAGATCACGAGCTGACAGATAATCGGGCAGCGACTGGCGACCGAAGCGAGTATTCGGATCAGTGATCAACTGCCGCATCAGATTGCTGCGACCCAGCAGCGTCGAAGAATTGATCCATGTTCGCCCGCCGTCCCAACCCTTGACGCTGGGGGGATACAGCAGGCCCTGCCCCAGCTGCTGCAGAGACTTTGCCAATCCAACGGTATTTGTGGTCCCTTCAAGACAACGAAGCAGTCCAAGAGCCAGCTCAACCGGCGATTTAATCCGGCGACCCACAGAGCGACGTGAAAAGAACAGTCGGCTGGTCAGGATTGTTCGGAGCAGTGGCCGAATCTGCAGACCACTGTCACGGAACTGCCGGGCCAGTGGCGCTGTCAGTGCGACGACGTCAACAGGTTCGTCCAGTACGAAAAAACGCAGCATTTTACTGACAATAAACTGCGCTGTCTGTGGCTGACGGAGGACCACATCCACGGCCTGCTCACCGCTGAATTCACCGCTGGCACCCAGAAATGCGCGGCTGCCCGTATCGTGCTGAAAACGATTGAAACGATATTCACCACGACGCACTTCCCAGCCCGTGAAACAGCGGGCCAGTTCCCGGATATCCTGCTCCGTATACTGACCTTCGCCGAGAC
The DNA here is from genome assembly GCA_963977705.1 of uncultured Planctomycetaceae bacterium. GTDB lineage: Bacteria > Planctomycetota > Planctomycetia > Planctomycetales > Planctomycetaceae > SXXK01. The sequence goes on along the minus strand of CAXBSH010000239.1, from coordinate 3,126 downwards.
AGAACAGCTCCATCAGCTCACGCGCATAATTCTCATTGGGGTGCGCCTTACGATTGGATGCGGAATCCAGGTACAGCAGCATTGCCGGGTCTTTTGAGATCTGGTGAACCAGCTCGCCAAAGCCGGCAAAGGCCAGTCGTCGCAGCAGCTGATTCTGTGTCAGCATCAACTGCGGTTCCGTGACCTTGTCAGCCCCGGTGGCGAAATGACCGTGCCAGAACAGCACAGTTTTTTCCAGCAGTTGCCGGGGCGTTCCAAGAATTCGATAGACCCACCATGCCGACAATGGTTCCACATTGCCGCCCGATATGGCAGCGGTCGCAAGCGTCTGCATCTCGCTGAGAAATTCCGCTGGCTCCGGCACGTCCAGCAGTTCATCAACGACCTGCTGGGGACTTTTTTTGACAGCTGCCTCCAGCTGCTTTCGGTCTGCTCCGAAACCCGCCCGACGAAACAGATGGGCTGCCGCTGGAAGATCCCACGGACCGTCCACACCCGGTTCAAACGGCTGCCACAATTCTTCAGCAGTCAGCTCAGTTGCCACGATCAGATTCCTCCCTGACGGACTGACCTGCTTCAGCTGTGGCTGGCGTCAACTGCAGATCAAGTTCCAGTTGCAGCCGGTTGGCCGCCGTGTCAGGGCGCAGCTGAAGCGTCAGGCCCTGAACCAGACTGATGAGCTGCTGCAGAACACCAACTTCCGTTTCGGCTTCCTCACGAGTCTGACCCTTCGTGAGCATATTCTGGGTGATCATGGCCTGCTGATTGTCGGCGATCAGCTGACTGGCAACTGCTGCCTGCAATTCCATCCGCATGTTGGCTGATGCGGCCGGCTGACGCGGAACCTGCAGAATCTCAGTCGCCAGTTGCTCCGTTGATGACAGCACAAAGACGTCACCCTGAAAGGCGACAGTCGGAGAAAAATTGTAGATCAGTGGAACCGGAGGTGCTTCCCCGGCGGTGGGACGACGCGGTGGCAGGTAACGGGCAATCACCAGCTCCTGGTCGGCCGTTTTCTGCATATCCATTTCCAGCTGCGAGCGACCCTCCTGAATTCCAGTGATGTTGAAAAACCCAATCGCACTCTGGAAGGCTCGCCGCAGCTCTGGACGCATCGTGGCTGCATCCTTCATCGTCAGCACCAGAGCAAAGGCCGGCAACTGAATCGCAGGAATCGGCTGCTCGGCCGAAAAACGCTGGCGAGCCGCCAGCAACTGCATTTCCGGTCCGAATGCTCCCAGTACTTCGTCACCAAAATCACGCCCCCCAAAGACGGTTCCCAGATTGCTTTCGGCTTCCGCCATGCGATCGTTGATATCGGCATTGAATAGATCACCGGCACGCTGCCACATCTCTGACACGTTGCGGTACATGCCAACGCTTCCCAGCAGTTCGGTAACCTGTGGCACGGCCGGAACCGTCCCGGAGGCCGCCGGTCCAAAGAACCACTGACGGTTTTCGGGAATCCAGTCGGTCTGAAAAGGTGCCGCAACGGATAGCTGCAGGCTGGTCTCTGCAATCTGCAGCTGTGCCTGCAGCCAGTCCGTGCTGTTCAACACGTTCTGCAGTCCGCCGAACAACAGCTCGACCGCAGGGTTGTCAGCCTGCCCCGTGAAGACTTTCTGATTCTTTACCGCGCTGCGGACCGCCTGCATCCCGATCCAGAATGACGCTGCCGCCTGTAGTGGCCGAGACGCACGCGCCTGTTGCCATGCGGGCACTGCCGATAAAGACTGTTCATCGGCTGCTTTCAGATCCAGCAGGCGATCCAGCAGTCGTTTGCCGGCTTCTGCTTTATTCACAACCAGCAGCCATTCACCAACGACAGCGGCACCGCCCTGCGGCAGCCGATACACCGGAATATCACGATATGTGTCCAGTCGACCGTTGCCCGGTGGAGTCAGTCGAGTCAGTTCCAGAAGTTTCAATCGCACATCCTGCATCAACTGCTCGTCGCGACCGTGAATCAACAGAGCTACGGAATTGTCGCTGCTGTCCACCGCCAGCCACAGACCCTGAGCCGTAATGGCCTGCAGCGCTTCCAGCCATGGCATGCCCATCTGCAGCTGAAAGAAATTGCGGCCGGTCATGAGAGGTTGCAGATCGGCACTGGCAAGGGCCTTGCGGACGCCGTCGATTGCCTGCACCCGCTGCACCAGAGGATGCTGCACCAGCGATTGCAGGAATGCCGGAGGGTCTGCGATTTCAAGGCATGCCGCTGTACTGGCCGGAAATACATCAGGCCCCGTCAGCGATTGAGCACTGGCGGACTGAGATCCTGCGAAGGGAACTATGCACAGGCTGGCGGACACCAGCCAGAAAGCCATGATTGGCCGACCGAGACACGTCATAAGGAATCGCCTGAAAACAGACTGCTGAACAGCCCCGAGCAACCGCGACAGAACCTGACCAAACAGCACCAGAAGGCCGGCTGCGGGAGGAAATTTGTACGGAATTTGGGGGAGAATCGACCAATTACACAACAGGCTTGCCGGTTCCGAACTGGTGGATTCTGACGCAGCAGGCAACGTCGGGCAAACTCAGACCGATAGAATTGCGACCATTTGTGCCGATTGGAAGTCAATGTATCGGGGCGGGTTCAGAGCAGGCGTACCGTACCGGAATACACTCGTGAACGGTCGATGCCTGCATCTGGCTGCTGTCCCCGAAAAGGGCTCTACAGCTAATAAGGGACTTGAAAAGCTACAGAAAAACGCAGGGGTACGGGCGAGCCGTTGGCGGAAGCCAACGGGTGTTGTCGTGAGGGGGCACCGAACTGGTGCTCGGTGGTCCCAGGAGGACAGGTGAGGTTTCCGCCGAACCGCAATCCATGACCGTTCGGTTCAGCAGGAACTTCACCCGCCGAGGACGCGCAAGACCGCAACCCTCGGGTAGGCTCGTGATTACCCATAAAAGTGCGATGTTTGTGATGCCGCTCCGCTGCTGCGGAAGAGTAAATCAATGGTTTTCGGTTGGGTGTTTCCCTGGGCGTTGCCCAGGGCTGCGTTGTGTATGGCCGTTGGCCAATTGTGGTTTGTTGGCCGTGTGTTTTTCCCTGGGCGTTGCCCAGGGCTACGTTGTGTATGGCCGTTGGCCAAATTGTGGTTTGTTGGCTATGTGTTTTTC
>CAXBSH010000238.1:0-8810 GCA_963977705.1 uncultured Planctomycetaceae bacterium | reverse complement strand
GGGGAAGGGCCGGACCTCCAGCCAGCGTCCCTGCTGATCCGGCAGATCACAACTTTCCGCCAGAACCAGAATCTGCTGGCCAGCCGCTGCAAATGACTCCAGCACCGCCGCCGTCCCCGCAGACCACGATTCCCCGGCATGCAGATGCACACCGTCCAGAATCAACGGCACATTTGCACCCCGCAGCTGCAGCAGCGATAGTCGCAGAACCAGACCAACCAGATCCTGTACGGCAGCGTCCAGCTCATGCAGCAAGACGGCCGCCGGTTCACCTCCAGGTGACACCAGCAACCCACCATCCACTGCCCAGCTCAGATCACGCACTTCGCCACCCGTCGCTCGCCGCAACGCCGCACCCGCTGTCTCCAGCAGACTGTAAACCGGACGCTCAGACAACGCTGCCAGCAGCTCACTCACTGTCTCTTCAGCCTGATCCAGCTGACGCCTCTGCTCCTCCAGCTGCGTTGTCTCCGCCTCCAGCTCCGCAATCGTCGCTCGCAGCTGATCCAGCGTCTCCAGAGTCAATGCCGGCTGCAGATCACTCCGCAGACACTCCAGACTCTGCTCCACAGTCGCCAGCTCGGCCTGCAGCTGCTGCAGTTCACTGCTGCAGCAATCCCGCTCAGTCTCGGCAGTCGACAGTGCCGCACGCAGCTCCGTATCGGCCAGCAGACGCAAAGACTCGTCCGCCTGTACCGCCTCGCCGGCAGTCTCAGTCATCCTTTTCAACTCCGCCTGCAGTAACTCCGTAACAGCCAGCCCCTGCTCCAGACACTGCTGCATCAGGGCAGCACGCTGACTCAACAGATTGTCGGGCGACACCTGAGTCGCAGACTGCAGCAGCTGCAGCGCTGCACCCGCCAGCAAACCGGATTCCTGACGACGACAGACCGCCACTTCGCGAGCCATCAGCGCTGTGATCGCCTTCCACTGCCCCAGGGACTCCGCAGTCTCCTCCGCCGTAGCCGCAGTGTCACGTCGAGCACGCAGACGCTGCACCGACTCCAGCTGACGTACCCGCTCCTGCAAACCCGCCAACCGCAGCTCGAAAGTCGCCAGCCGAGGCAACAGCACAGCACGCTGCTGCTCCAGGGCACGAATCCGCGCTGCCAGTGATTCCGCCGGTTTCCGCAACGCCGCAATCCGCCCCTGCAGCTCGCCCTGCTGACGACGCAGTTCCGAAATTCGATGAATCAAACCACCCGATAAGCCATTCCCGTCCCGCTCAGTTCGAATTCGCTCCAGACCCTCTTCCGCCTGACGCCGCTCCGACTCCAGAGTCAATCGCTGGTCACTCTCACGACACAGCTTCAGCAACAACTCAAAACGACCCGACTCCGCCAGACCCGGACTGCAGATCTCACGAAATACGTGTTCATCAACCCAGCTCGGCAAAACTCCCGCACCAGCTGAATCCTGCAGCGACAACAACTCACCAGACTGCAGCTCAATCTCGCCCGCAGCAGAGGCCCCGGACTGACTGCCATGCCATAAACCTGCATGCGAATCAGCCGATCGCGGCCGGAACATCTGCCGCAGAAACGCCACAAAGTCCCGCCGCTCCGCCGCTGACACAGAATGCAGCACCGTCGCTCCACGCGACAGGCACTCCACAACTCGACCGGAAAGCCCACCAAACTCTTGAATTCTGACTGTCTGCAGATACATCGCTGAAGATCCTTCTTCGCTGACTCTCTCTTTCGAATACTCAGGCCGCCGGCCAGAGCACCCTCAGTGTTTCCGCTACCTCACTGCCAGTCCCCAGCGGCAGCCCCTGCATCGGATGACAGGCAGATTCCACCGACTGTCGCCGCAAATGACGTCGCTGCACAGCCTCTGAAAGCTCCCGACTCAGGACGCTTACACCAGCCGACAAAGACAACTCACTGCGATCCGAAAATCGAATTCGCGCCGGCCACGCACCCGCATGACCAGCACACAGCCCAGCACGCAGATCACGCAGTAACTCCACCTCACGCAGACGAGAACCACTCAGACTGTCCGCACACAGACGACCGTCAATTTCCCACTCCACCACAGTCGTTCCACGCAGACCCGCAAAGCCTCGACTCGCTGACTGCAGTAGTTGCAGTAATTGCTCCGGAGTCGTCCCGTCAGGACAATTCAGCTGCTCGCGCACAAACCGCAGCACCTGCACCGCACTGTGCCGCACTGCAACTGTTCCCTGCTGCAGATCCAACTCACACACCAGACAGCCACCACCCGACTCCTGCGCCGACAGCGGTTGCAGCCAGCCACATTCCGCCACACCCTCAACCCCGCTCAGACCCGCTTCAGTCGCCTCGAAACTGAATGCCCCCGCCGGAACACGCCCCGCAGCTGCCACCTGCAAACGCAGCCCCGCAGCCCCTGAGCTCACCAGCAGCCGCTCACCACGACGCATCACCAATGCGTCCGCCAGACCCAGTTCCGCCGCCTCTGACGCATCTGCACCCGCCAGCACCAGCCGAATACCAGCCAGCCGCAGACGCTCATACTGACACGCCAGCCAGTTCACCGCCGGCCGCAAATCTTCAGCTCGCTCTGTCAACCGGCCCGCCACATACACAAACTGACAGCCACCAGCCAACGCCGCATCAAATAACTGAACCACCGACTGCCGAACAGCGGAGGAAGCGATTCGTCTGAGCCACTCCGGGCTGTCAGTCAGTCCCATAATCGGACTGCCCAGACGCAACGCCCCGGTATGCACAAACCGCACCAACGACATCCCAGGCCTCCCTGCCACGGTACTTGCTTAAACTCAACACTGCAGACGCCTTTCTGCAGCTGAATCCTGAAATCTAAGCAATTCCCCGCAACGGCTCCAGACCAAATCAGCAGAAACTGCCGGAGCCGGAATTCGCTGACCACTCCATGCACACCGCCAGCCCTCAACTGACCGGCAAGAGCTCTGAAATCGGGTCCCCAAAAGGCAGGATCGGCATCGGACGGCCACTGTAGTCGGGAAACGATTGAGTCCAGTCAATGCCCAGATGACGATATACCGTCGCCCACAGGTCATTCGGAGTCAACGGACGCTCCTTCGGCTCCTCACCCTTCGAATTCGTACTGCCAATCACCTGACCCGTTCGCATCCCACCACCAGCCACCAGCATCGACATCGCCTGCGGCCAGTGATCACGACCCGGTTGCATCACGCCCGTCTGACTGCCCAGCGTCGAATTGATTCGCGGAGTCCGACCGAATTCCCCTGTCACTACCAGCAGTACACGTTTGTCCAGACCGCGAGCATACAGGTCCTCAACCAACGCCGTCACCGCCTGATCGTAAATCGGAAACCGCACCACCGCATCATCGAACAGATGACAGTTCACCGCATGCGAATCCCAGTTGTAGGTGCCGTTCTTCAACCACTGCACACCCGACTGATACGGATTCTCCATGACCATCGTCACGAAACTGCAGCCTGCTTCCACCAGACGACGAGCCAGCAGGGCCCGCTGGCCCCAGCAGTGACGCCCATAACGATCTCGCAGCTCCGCCGGCTCCTGAGTCAGATCAAAGGCCGTTCGAGCCGCATCACTGGTCAGCATCGACACCGCCTGACGATTGAACTGATCCATCGCCTGCATCACACCACTCTCATCAATCCCCCGCCGCAGCCGATCAAATCCCTGCAATAACTGCACCCGGTCCTCCAGACGACTGGATGCCACCTTGTCCACCGACAGATTCCTGACCGTGAATCCCGCCTCACCAGGGTCGCCCGGCACATTAAACGGAACATAGGACGGCCCCAGCCACGCCGCACCAAAACTGTAAACGTCCACGCCCGCTCGGCCCGGCTCAGTACCCGAAATGTAATTCGGCAGCCCCGTCGCCACTCGCTCTCGACACCGCGCCACAATCGAACCGACCGCCGGAGCATCATTCACGAAGCCCGTCGGCGTCGCCGGAAGACGGCCCGTCAGAAATCGCTTGTGACCACCACCATGGTCAGCAAACTCATGCGCCACAGAACGGATAATGTTGTACCGGTCCGCACACTTCGCATGCAAAGGCAATAACTCGCAGACGTCCAGTCCAGACACGTTGGTCGCAATCGGAGAAAATAAGCCACGATACTCAGCCGGAGCCTCCGGCTTCATATCGTACATCTCCATGTGCGGAGGACCCCCAGGCAGCCAGATAAAAATCACCGCCGTCTCGGCCGCACCCGCACCAACACCCGATCCCGCCGCCGGCTGCTCTGCCCGCAACTTCAAAACATCCCCCAGACCCAGCATCCCCAATCCCAACGATCCCGCCTCCAGAATACTACGCCTGGAAACCGGGCCCGGACACATCGATGCCGTGATGCGAGACGCCGAACTGCGAGAATGACGCATGAAAACGCTCCCTTCTGTCACCCCATCTTCCAGCCAGCACCACGGATTGTCAACGCTCAATCAATCAACCAACACAGCAACACATCAACTATTTCGACACCCCAATCCCCCCCGGATGCGGACACTTCACCCCAAACCGCGCAAAAAAAACGTCCTCCGGCGATTCCGTCAGACGTGCGGGGAGTGAACTGTTGGAAGCTGGGGAGGCCGATCAGGCTGGGTCACCAAATCGACTATTGGCTTATGAGTTCAGCACGTTTGACGAACGTCGGAGGACGCTCAATACTTCCCAACTGCAGCATATCTTGTGCCAAAGAGCAAAAATCGAAAACATCACCACCGCACCCACACGATCCTGATGGTTGGCGCGATTTTTCACCCATTCACTGGCTTTTTGCGTTCTGTCTGCTAGTGTTTCGGCGCCGAGATCCAACTCTTCCTGTTCGACGACCGGCGCCGAAACCATTTTCTCGTGGTGATTTTCGGCGCCGAACTCAAACTCAACCCATAGGTTTTACGGCGCCGAAGGCGTGAGACGAACTGCATCACATGAGCGTTATCAGTGGACGATCCCGAATCGCTGGCGGATCCGCAAATGACGGCCGGTGGCTCGTTGCCGCCTTCCTCGGCTGCACCGTCTTCTACTGCGTCGTCACACTCTGGTACGTCGCCACCTTCCCCGATGCCGGACTCCGCTGCCTGCTCCCCGAATCCAGCCGATCCGGCCCCGGCATCGAAATCCAGGAATACCTCGACGTCTCATGGGTCACCACTGACCCCGCGCCCAAACCCGGCGATCGACTACTGAAACTGAACGGACAACCCATCCACACCTTTCTCGATTTTGTGCGAGCTCTCCAGGGACTCCGCTTTGCCCAGATTCCACCCGGTGGACAACTGGCCCCCGGCTCCGATCCCGTCGAACTCAAAGTCCCACCGCTCGTCGAAGTCTACTCCCGCGACCCAGGCTCTCCAGCAGTCCGCCTCGTGGCCGTCGAATACCAGCGCAGTAACGCCACCGCCGGCCCGGACGGACGCCGGCTGACTCAGATTGCGTTCCTCCCCATCCGCCCCGTCACCACACTCGAAATCGGACTCACCATCATCTGGTTCGGCTGCCAGCTCACCATTCTGATGTTCGCCGTCACCTCATGGTGGTACCGCCCCTATGACCGAGCAGCCCGCGCTTTCTGCCTGATGTCGACCGCCGCCATGGGCGCCTTCGTTCCCGGATTTCACTGGTGGATCCTGCCCGGTAACCCCCTGCTCAACATTCCCTTCATCATCTGCGCGTCCATGCTGCCCGCTCTGGTGCTGAACTTCTTCCTCACCTTCCCCCGCGAATTTGAAGGCCTGCGAACATGGCGTCGCGGACAACAACTGGCCGTCTACGGCCCAGCCACTGTCATCAGCTTCCTCATCGTTCTCACCTACTGGTCCTGCTGGGCCCTGAATGGATCCCTGTCCAGCGGCCCCCTCACGGCTTTTCAGAAACTGGCCATCGTTGCACAGATCATCTGCTACGGGGATGGCTCTGATCGCATCCCCGTCGAAACATCCCTGCAACTGCTTGAACACCTCCGCATCCTCGCACAGATCGGCATGGGCATCGGCTCCATCTATTTCGCCGTCACCGTCGCACGCCTCTCCTTCAGCCTGTTCCACAGCGACACGCCACGCGAACGCCGGCAGGTTGTAGCGATCCTCGGCGCTGCACTGCTGGCCACACTGCCGATGGGCTACACCGTCTTCCTCGCGTTCTTTCGACCTGTTGATTTTGCCCTCGGGCGAGCTCAGATTCCGATGTTCGTCGCCAGCATGCTGTTTATGGCCGCCTACTCCTACGGCATGCTTCGTGACCGCCTGATGCTGGCAGAAGATGTTGATGACCGTAACCGTCGCTACGTGGGCATGTCACTGCTCGTCTCCGCCGGCTTCGCTGTCCTGATGGCCGCCGGCGGTATGCAGGCCCAGTCATGGAACCTGCCCCTCAGCACCTCCACCACCCAGCAGATCGCCCTGTTCCTGATCCTGCTGCTGGCGGCAGGCCTCAGCCTCTGGGTCCGCGATCAATTGCAATCTGTCGTCGATCGCCGCTTCTTCAGCGAAAAATATCAGCTCGATCGCGCTATGCAGCAACTCAATCGCTCGGCCGCCTACCTCGCTGACCCCTCAGCCATGGCCGAAATGACGCTCAAAACCTGCGAAGATGTCACCGGCACGTCATGGTCCGCCATCTACGTTCGCGATGGACAGGGGATCCTGCGACAGATCGGCTCGCGCGGCACCTCAGCAGCTCCCGATAAACTGCCGGCCGAACTGCTGCAGGGGGAATCTGCACCCTCCGCCATCATCCCCCGCCTGCCCTCCGCAAATCGCGAATCCATGGAACCCGTGCAGCGACTGCTGCACGACCTCCGCGCTGAACTGCTGTGCCGCCTCGAAGTCGCAGATGGACTGCACGGCGTCATCCTGCTCGGACGTCGTCGCGATGGACTGGCCTGGTCCGCCGAAGACTTCGCCTTCCTGCAGGCGATGGCTCAGATGAGCGTCCTCGCACTGCACAGCTCACGCGCAAACCAGACCATGGCACGACTCAATGCCGAACTCAAAACCAAAATGGAAAGTATCTCAGAGCAGCAGCGGCAACTCACCGCCCTCCGCGCGGAACTGACAATCCTGCAGCAGGAAGCCGGACAGAACCCCGTACAGCAGTCCGATGTCGAACTCGATCGCGAAGGCGTTCGCGGCAGCAGCCCCGCTCTCCTCGCCGTACTCTCACAGGTCCGCAAGGTCGCTCGCAGTGACTCCACCGTTCTGATCCGCGGCGAAAGCGGCACAGGAAAGGAACTGCTGGCGCGAGTCATTCATCGCAACAGCGAACGCGCCGCTGCCAGCCTGATCTGCGTCAACTGCGCCGCACTCTCCTCCTCGCTCCTTGAAAGCGAACTGTTCGGGCACGTCCGCGGAGCTTTCACCGGAGCCCATGCAGACAAACCCGGACGCTTCCTCGCCGCACACGGCGGCACCCTGTTCCTTGACGAAATCGGAGACATCTCCGCGGAAACTCAGGTCAAACTGCTGCGAGTCCTGCAGGAACGACGCTTTGAACCCGTCGGCAGCGATCGCACCATCGATGTGGATGTCCGCGTCGTCGCAGCCACCAATCGCAACCTCGAAGAACTGATCGCCAAAGGCGAATTCCGCGAAGACCTGTTCTATCGACTGAATGTCGTCTCACTCACACTTCCCGCACTCCGCGATCGACACGAAGATCTCGCCGAACTTGTCTTCTACTTCCTCAGTCGCGCCGCTCAGAAAACTCGCAAACAAATTCGACAGATCGAACCCGCAGCTCTCGATGCCCTGCAGGCTCACCCGTGGCCCGGTAATATTCGCGAACTCGAAAATGTCATCGAACGAGCCGTCGTGCTGGCCGACAGCGACGTCGTCACATTCGCCGATCTCCCCACGGAACTGCGCACCGGCAGCGTCGTCGTTCGACCCGTCAAAGCCTCCGTCCGCACAACCAATACGACCACCAGCAACACAAGCACCTTCACCGCAGTCGCCCGGCGAGTTGCCCCGGCGGCTGTCGATCAGCAGCAGGAAGAACGCGACATTCGCGAAGCACTCAAGGCGGCCGGAGGAAATAAAGCGGTGGCCGCTCGCAGCCTGAATCTGCCCCGCAGCACCTTCTTCAGCAAATGTCGACGCTACGGCATCAGCTGATCTGCCGCACCAGCACCAACACGCAACAGCCAGTCCACCGTCTGCTCCAACCGCAGCCGACGCGATCCCTTCACACACACCAGATCACCGGACTGCAGCACTCCCGCTAATACCCCCTGCAGCTCGGCATTGTCCGCCACCGCGTGCAACTGCCCCCGCAAAAATCCGGCAGCTGCAGCAGCCTCCACACACTCAACCGCAAATTCACCACAAAACACAGCCACATCCACCGCAGAACCCACCAGCGCTGCCGCCACCTCTCGATGCAGACGCCGTCCCTCCGGTCCCAGCTCCAGCATATCACCAAGCACCAGAATCCGACGCCCACCGGACCAGTCACCAAGTGCCCGCAGGCAAGCCAGGGCACTCGCCGGGCTGCAGTTATAAGTCTCATCCAGAATGCGCCACGAGCCCGCCGTTAACAGTCGCCCTCGACCACGATCCGGCCGAAACCGCAATAAGCCAGCGGCGATCTGTCGAGCTGACAAACCGGCCTCCCGACCCACACTCACCGCCGCCGCTGCACACAACAGCAACTGCTGACCACCCTCATACTCAAATTCGTCCGCCCCACTGCAGAAACGGATCCGCCCACCCTCCACTCCACGCAGTGCACACCGCCCGGATCCCTCCGCCTGACAGCCAAAATACACCACCCGCGCACTGGTCGCTCGCGACATCGCACACACTTCCGCCTGGTCAGCATTCAGAAAAACACAGCCACTG
>CAXBSH010000237.1:0-8824 GCA_963977705.1 uncultured Planctomycetaceae bacterium | reverse complement strand
TCGACAAACGGTGTACTGCATATTCTGGCACTGGCTCGTGAGGCCGGTGTGGACTTTACTCTGCGGGATCTGCAGCAGATCTTCCGCAGTACTCCGGTGCTGGCATCATTTGCTCCCCGTGGTCCACGCACCATGGTGGATCTGCATCACATCGGGGGGACTCCGGTTCTGATGAAGCATCTGCTGGACAACGGGTTGCTGGATGGATCGTGTCTGACGGTCACCGGGCAGACGCTGGCAGAGAATCTGCGGGACGTTCCTCCACCGCCGGCTGGGCAGGATCTGCTGGTCAGTCGCGACAACTGTTACAAGCCGTTTGCCGATATGCAGGTGTGTTTCGGAAACCTGGCTCCTGAAGGCATCGTGTTCAAAGTCTCCAGCATGAAGGATCCGCGATTCACGGGCCGAGCCGTCTGTTTTGATGATCCGCGGGACATTGTTCGTGCGGTCGAGCAGCGTCGGATCACTCCGGGCAGCGTCATCATTCTGCGTTATCTTGGTCCGGTGGCCAGCGGGATGCCGGAAGTACTGATTGCCACGGCGGCGCTTGCGGTTCCGGAGCTGGATGGGAAGATTGCCTTCCTGTCTGATGCTCGAGTTTCCGGAGTTTCCCACGGTGCCATCGGGGTGCATTGTGCTCCTGAAGCGGCTGTGGGCGGGCCGATCGCCTGTGTGGAGGACGGTGACGAGATTTCGTTTGATCTGCTGGAGGGCGTCATTCACGTGGCTGTTTCAGCAGAGACTCTGGCGGCGCGGAAGGCAAAGCTGCCTGCCTGGAGTGGTCTGCGGACGATGCGCGGTTATCTGGCGGACTGGTCGGCCACGGTGGCGCAGGCCAGCCATGGCTGTGTGTCACTGGCTCTGCATCCGCAGTGTCGCTGACCGAGAGTGTGGTCTGCGGTGTCTGCGTGCCCCTTCCTGCATTCAGGGAGTGCTAAGCTGTGCCTCGTCAAACTCGGGAGTCTGTCGTTCAGAAAAAACAGCGAACGCTGCAGATTGTGCAGCGGTTACAGCAGTTGTTTCCTGTGGCTGAATGCGCCTTGTATCACACAAACGCATTTCAGCTGCTGGTAGCAACCATTCTGTCAGCGCAATGCACGGATGAGCGAGTCAATAAATCGACTCCGGAACTGTTCCGCCGATTTCCTGATGCGGCGGCGCTGGCAGCAGCCAGTCAGGAGGAGGTGGAGGAGATCGTCCGTCCGCTGGGATTCTTTCGCAGCAAAGCTGCCAACATCCGAGCGATGGCTGCACAGCTGCAGGAACAGCATGGGGGAGAAGTACCGCAGGACCTGGAGGCGCTGGTTGTTCTGCCGGGTGTTGGACGCAAGACGGCCAGTGTGGTGCTGGGAACGTGGTACGGGATTCCTTCGGGAGTCGTGGTTGATACTCATGTGAAACGCCTGACCAATCTGCTGGGGCTGGTCAGGTCGGATAACCCGGAGATTATCGAGCGTGAGCTGATGGAGCTGGTGCCGCAGGACGAGTGGATCAATTTTTCGCATCGGCTGATCCATCATGGTCGTCGCACGTGTATTGCTCGTCGGCCGCAGTGTGCCGGCTGTGGACTGCTGCCGTTGTGTCGCCGTGTCAGTCTGGCGCCACTGGATGATGCGGCCGACAGCTGAGCGGTCGCCGGCACAAATGACATTCGGCTGCGGGTCTGTTATTGTCTTTCCGCTCAGTTCTGTTCTGCCGCTGCGACGGCAGTGCCTGAAGTCTGCTGTCATGGGATTCCGGAGTATCACCGATGCTGTCCAGTTTGATCTGTCATCTGTCCGCTCGCTGTTGTCGTTCAGCCATGCTGCTGCTGCTGTCCAGCATCGTTCTGCTGGCTGGCAGTCACGTGGCAAGGGCTCAACAGCATGAAGCCGTACCTGATGCGCCGGGTCGGTGGGAGCGTGAGCGTGCGGTGGCGTGGCACAACACGATTCCCTGGCTGGCTGGATTCAATTATCTGCCCAGTAATGCCGTGAATCAGCTGGAGATGTTTCAGGCCGAGACATTCAGTCCGGACGTGATTGATCGGGAATTCGGTTATGCTCGAAAACTGGGTTTCAACACAGCGCGAATCTTTCTGCATGATCTGCTCTGGGTGCAGGACAGCGACGGATTTCTGAAGCGTTGTGATGAGGTCCTGGCGATTGCCGAGCGGAATGGGATTCGGGTGATGTTTGTGCTGTTTGACAGCTGCTGGCATCCGGTACCGCGACTGGGCCTGCAGCCAGCGCCGCTGCCGTTTACTCATAACAGCGGCTGGGTCCAGAGTCCTGGTATTGAAATTCTGAAGGACCCGACGAAGGGGCCGCATCTGCAGGCTTATGTGCAGGGGGTTGTGCGGCGTTTTGCGAACGACAAGCGTGTTGTGACGTGGGACATCTGGAACGAGCCTGACAATTTTGATGGGGGTGCTGCGAAGCGTCCGGATCTGGAACCGCGCAACAAGCCGGAGCTGGTGAATCGTCTGCTGCCTCAGGCGTTTGCGTGGGCTCGTGCTGCCGAACCTTCACAGCCGCTGACTTCGGGGGTCTGGCGTGACAGTGAAAACACGACCGAGCTGGACGACTGCAAGCGCATCCAGCTGTCGAACAGTGACATCATCAGTTTTCATACCTATGGTGATGTGGCCTCATTGCAGCGGTGTATTGATCGCCTGGGAGCGTACGGTCGTCCGCTGCAGTGCACGGAATTCATGGCTCGCCCGAACGGCAGTGAATTTGAGCCGCATCTGGGTGTGATGAAGCAGCGTGGGGTGTCTGCCTGGTGCTGGGGTTTTATCAACGGCAAGTCGCAGACGATATATCCGTGGGATTCGTGGCGTAAAACCTATGATGGGCCTCCGCCGGTCTGGTTTCACGATGTGCTTGAAGCGGACGGTCGACCGTTTCGGCAGTCTGAAGTGGATTACATCCGGAAGATCACCGGGGCTCGGTAGTCGGTGATGTCAGTGATTATCTCTGGTCTTTGAAAGCAAGCGGGATGCCAGCAAAATTTCGCGTGTTCTGGGCTCTGCTGTGGTTGGTGTCCTGCAGTGTTCCGGCTGCCGCCCAGTCGACATCTGCGGCAGCAGCGCCTGAGGTCGGTTTGAAAGCGGCCGAGGTTCTGCATGCTGGGTTGCAGTATCGGGATACGGCAGGACTTGATGAGGAGGGTCGACAGCGTTGTCAGATCGACCTTGTGGTTCCTGAGGGGCAGCGGGATTTCGCCACGGTGATCTGGTTTCATGGAGGTGGATTGACGAAGGGGCAGCGATCGGTTCCTGCGCAGCTGCGGGGCCGAGGATTTGCGGTGGCAGCTGCCGGTTATCGACTCAGCCCGGCCGTCAAAGCGCCTGTCTACATTCAGGATGCGGCTGCTGCTGTGGCGTGGGTTCTGAAGAATATCGGGCGTTATGGGGGTGATCCGAAGCGAGTGGTGGTTGCCGGCCATTCCGCGGGTGGCTATTTGACGCTGATGGTGGGACTGGATCGCAGCTGGCTGCAGGCCGAGGGGGTTTCGGCCGATCAGCTGGCTGGACTGGCACCGTTCAGCGGGCAGGCGATTACGCATTTTACGATTCGCGGCGAGCAGGGCATCAGCGATCGGCAGCCGATCATTGACCGATATGCTCCGCTGTTTCACGTGCGTGCTGATTGTGCTCCCATTCTGTTGATCACTGGTGATCGGAACCGTGAGTTGCTGGGCCGTTACGAGGAAAATGCGTATCTGTGGCGAATGTTTCAGGAGGTGCAGCATCCGGCGGTGGAACTGCACGAGTTACAGGGGTTTGATCATGGTCAGATGGCGGAACCAGCATTTCCGCTGCTGACACGATTTGTCAGAACAACCACGGGTCAGGCGGCGGAGACAAAGCCATGAGGAATTCCGGGAAACAGGTGTGGGGCAGTGTTTCAACCGTGCTGTGCTGGCTGTTGCCGGTGCTGGGCTGCTGTGGATTGCAGGCCGAGGACTGGCCGCAGTTTCGCGGTCCGGGATCCGGGGGTGTCAGTCATTCGTCGCAGTCGTTGCCGGGGCAACCGGCGCGTGATCAGCAGCTGCAGTGGCAGGTGCAGTTACCTGGCGGGCACTCGTCACCGGTGATTGCCGGTTCGCGTCTGTTTCTGACGGGAGTGGATGGCGAAGATCTGGTGATGCTGTCGCTGGATCGAGCGACTGGCAGGCAGCTGTGGAAACAGAAGGTGCCATGGGAGACCAAAGAGAAGTTTCACACGACCGGCAGTCTGGCTCAGTCCACACCTGTGACGGACGGCGAGGTCGTGGTGGGTTTCTTCGGCAGCAGCGGACTGCATGCGTGGACTGTGGAAGGGCAGCCGTTGTGGAGTCTGCGGATGGGGCCGTTTGCCAACGATTTTGGCGCAGGCAGTTCCCCGGTGATCGATGGTGAGCGGGTAGTGCTGGTGCAGGATCATGACGTGGATTCATTTATTGCCGTTTATGATCGACGTACGGGGCGTCAGTTGTGGCGTCAGGATCGTTCCGAGTTTCTGCGGAACTATGCAACGCCGCTGATCTGGAACGTTGGCGGTCGACGTCAGATTGTGGTGCTGGCCACGCTGCGGATTGTCTCGTATGACCTTGAGACGGGTGCGGAGGTCTGGAGTGTGAGTGGGGTGTCGCGGATCATCAATATGACGCCTGTGATAGGCGACGACAATATTCTGTACGCCGCCTGTTTCTCACCGGGCAATGATGCTGAAGACCGTGTGACTCCGCTGACACCTGACGAGCTGTTTGCAGCGGACAAGGACGGGAATGGGACGATTGAGGAGTCCGAGTTTCCGGATCATCCCTTCAAAGGGCGATTCTCGCAGCTGGATCGCAACAAGGATCAGCATCTGACGAAGGCTGAGTATGAAGTGGCCAGTCGGCCGCACGTGGCCGGGCGAAATGTGGTCCTGGCGATTCGACCGGGTGGTACGGGTGATATCACGAAGACGCATGTGTTGTGGGAGCATCAGAAGCAGATTCCGTATTGTCCGTCGCCGCTGTTTTACCGAGGGCGGTTGTTTATGGTGAAGAATGGTGGCATTCTGACGGTGCTGCAGGCGGACACGGGAGCCGTTCTTAAGCAGAAGCGTCTGCAGATGACGAATGACTATTACGCATCTCCGGTTGCCGGTGACGGCAAGGTGTATCTGGTGAACGTGAATGGCGGGCTGACGGTGCTGGATGCGGAATCTTTTGAGGAGCGTCATACAGCGGATCTGGGCGGTGACGTGCATGCGACGCCTGCGATTGCGGACGGTCGTTTGTTTGTGCGTGTGGGAGATCAGCTGTATTGTTTTGGCGAATAGTGGGTGTGCTGGCTGATTTGTGTGAGAGTGTTGGCTGAATTACAGTAGGTGTTCGGAGCGACGGGCTGTGGCCGTTCGTCGCCCCTCGATTTCTCAAACTGAAGTGTTCAGAAAGGCGATTGCCGTGTCTGTGGAAGCTCGACTTGCGGAACTTGGAATTACTCTGCCTCAGCCTCCGCCTCCGGGTGGCGTTTATACTCCGGTGGTGGTGGTGGACCGGATGGCTTATGTCAGCGGTCAGGTGCCTTACGGTCCGGATGGAAAGCTGGTGACGGGGCGTGTGGGTTCCGAGCTGACTGAGGAGCAGGGGGCTGCTGCGGCTCGGGTGGTTGCACTGACGATGCTGGCGACGATCAAAGCCAGTCTGGGCAGTCTGGATCGGGTGCGTCGGATTGTGAAAGTTCTGGGAATGGTGAATTCCACGGCGGATTTCCAGCGTCATCCGGCGGTGATGAATGGATTCAGCAATACGATGGTGGAGATTTTCGGCGATGCCGGCAAGGCTGCTCGCAGTGCCGTGGGCATGGGTTCACTACCCTATAATGTGCCGGTGGAAGTGGAAGCGATTCTTGAGCTGAACGACTGATTCCGGCATTCGCACTGGAAGGGTGATTGATTCGCGGGGTCTGGACGGTATGCTGTATTGCGGGGTGGAACTGTTTCCAGGGCTGCGGACTGTGTACAGCGTCAGCGGGGAAGGGGAACGATGAAGGAGTGGATCATCATTATGGCGGCAGCCAACCGGGCCGGTATTCTGGCCGCGGTGACTCGCGCAATCACAGAGCTCAGGGGTGATCTGCGTGAGGCCAGCCAGACGGTGGTCCGGGGCCATTTCACGATGATTTTTTCGGCTGAGTTTCCGGGATCACTTGAGCAATCGATCATTCGGGATCATCTGCAGGACGCGTGTCGTCCCTTTGGCATTGAGTTGGTGCTGCGTGAGCAGGATGCAACCGCTGCGGCTCCGGCCCAGTATGCTCCGGGGACAACGCATTTCCGTCTGCGGCTGGGTGGTCGGAACGAACCGGGCGTGCTTCGTCGGCTCAGCCAGATTATGGCTCGCCACAGTGTCGACATTACGGGGATGCATGCAGAGCGGTCTGAGGACGGTCAATCCTTTGAGATGATACAGAAGCTGGCGTTACCGGCGGGTGTTGATCCGTTGCTGTTGCAGCAGGAAGTGGAAGCGGCCGGACAGGACTTTGGGGTGACGGCTGATCTGCGAGCGGCGGACTAGGCGATGCAGCAGCCATTTGTATTCATGATGGGCCAGTACGAGGCTCAGATGCCGGCTGACCGGCTGTATTCCAGAAGGCATCTGTGGCTGCAGCCCTGTGGTCCGGACGTTTACCGGGTGGGTTTCACTGCCTATTCGGTGCGTCTGCTGCAGGACGTGTATTTCCTTGAGTGGTCAATTGACGAGGGTGCGGTTGTTCGTGACCGTCAGGAGATTGGTGAAATCGAAAGTGCCAAAGCGGTCTCATCGATGTTTCCGCCGTCGGCTGGAACGGTGCTGCGTTTCAATCCGCAGTTGCTGCGGGATCCAGCGGGGATCAACGCGGACAATTATGGTGCGGGTTGGCTGTATGAGTTTCTGCCGGAGGGCGAGCTGTTAACAGCCGAGCAGTATCTGCAGTATCTGCAGACAGCCTGGGAAGAGGCGCAGCGGACAATCAAGGGTCAGATCAACGAGGGCTGATCTCAGAACGGGGTGCAGATCGGGCATGTCAGGAACTACTACAAGCACATTGACGGTTGTAATTTCACAGGCTCAGGGCCGTAATCCGACGAAGCGTCGTCTGGAGGAAGAAATTGCTCAGGCGCTGCTGGCAGAGCCCGGCATCAGTGTGACTCTGGTCCCGCATCTTTACGATATGCCTCAGAATCATTCGGGCCTGCAGTTTCTGCGGGAGGTACGGGGTGATCTGGTCGTGCTGGGCTGGCTTTATGAGCGTGCAATTCGCTGGACGCTGGATCGAGCCGGCATTCGTGGACGGCTGGCGGAAACGCTGCTGCAGGCGGCGGATGAAGCGGACCAGTCGGATGATGATGATGATGAATCTGAATCAGGTTCGGACAGTCAGCAGGCTGCGGGTATAGGCAGTGTGGATATACCGGATCGGGACCTGTGGTGCATCGACTTTCGAGCCTCAGAGAAGTGTCAGGATTTTCTCAGCGAGATTCGTCGTCTGCGCGACAGTGTGCAGTCAGCGTCAGCTGCCGGTTTTGATCTGTTGTCATGGATTGGTGGCAATCCATCGGCTGAACAGTTGCAGCGTTATCTGCAGCCAGCGCGACAGCTGGAAGCGCGGCGGAACTTCGATGGTGGAGCCGCGACGCTGGATGACAAGGCTGTGCTGCCGGAAGACACAGGTCGTCGCTGGTATCCTGTGATTGACTACAGCCGCTGCACGAACTGTATGGAGTGCATCGACTTCTGTCTGTTCGGCGTCTATGGCGTGGATGCTCTGGATCGCATTCTTGTTGAGCAGCAGGACAGTTGCAAGAAGGGCTGTCCGGCGTGCAGTCGCGTGTGTCCGGCGAATGCCATCATTTTCCCGCATCACAAAACAGCGGCGATCGCCGGTGCTGATGGTGAAGTCGGCGGACTGAAGATCGACCTCACCAGGCTGTTTGGCGGGGATGAGGGTGAAAGTGCGCTGGAAATGGCGGTCAAGGAGCGGGATCGCGAACTGATCCTTGACGGTCGTGATGCTGTGGGCATGAGCGTGGGGATCCGTCAGCGACATCGCGAACAGATGGATCAGCTGCTGGCCGATCTGGACGCGCTGCAGTTCTGAATGGCTGAGCGGCCTATTGCAGCAGCGATTCCGCACCGCATCCCAGCAGCTGTTCAGCGACCTGCTGCCCGGCGACTTCGGGTTCCGTTGTCATTCCACAGACGGTCTGTTCCAGACGCGTGCTGCCGTCGTGTGACAGCAGCACTCCGGTCAGTGTCAGCTGCTGTTGTTCGACGCTGCACCAGACTCCGAGGGGCGCGTGGCAGCCGGCTCGCAGTGTTCGCAGCAGCGATCGTTCAGCCAGCACTTCTGCGGTTGTCACCGGGCAGGCCAGCTGAGCGAGCAGGTCACGGGTGACAGTGTCGTCCGCTCGACATTCGATCCCGAGGGCTCCCTGACTGACCGCCGGGAAAATCAGCGGCGGTGCCAGCACCAGTCCGATGCGTTCGGCCAGCCCCAGTCGCCCCAGTCCGGCTTCGGCCAGGACCAGGACGACGTGGTGCTGCTGCCGTTCAGCACGGCCGAGCTCAAGGTGCTCGGCGTGTCGTTGCCCGCCGGCGTATTGGGATTCTGAGCGATGGATACGTTCGGCCATATCCTAAACGGCTTCAACGTTGCGCTGATCCTGTTCTTCCTGCCCGGCGGGGAGATCGACTATCGGCCGCCGCCCGCGGAGCTCGCCGGCGACCGCTTCGCCGCCCAGGCGGCTCACGCGGCATCGCAGCAGGTCGGACACGTCGGCGGCCACGTCGGCGGCCACATGCCCAAACAGAAAAAGGAGCCCAAGCC
>CAXBSH010000236.1:0-8872 GCA_963977705.1 uncultured Planctomycetaceae bacterium | reverse complement strand
TTCGTTATTGCTGCTGCGCCCCGTCCCCTGAAGAACGCCGGGGATTTCAGGGGTGACGAGAAGTTCGTGCCCGGGCTAAAGCCCAGACTACGATTTTGGTCCCTTTCGTTATTGCTGCTGCGCCCCGTCCCCTGAAGAACGCTGGGGATTTCAAGGGTGACGAGAAGTTCGTGCCCGGGCTAAAGCCCAGACTACGGTTTTGGTCCCTTTCGTTATTGCTGCTGCGCCCCGTCCCCTGAAGAACGCCGGGGATTTCAGGGGTGACGAGAAGTTCGTGCCCGGGCTGAAGCCCAGACTACGACTTTGGTCATTCAGGAACTGCTTGTCAGACCGAACTGACCTCTGCTTGCGAACCTCGGTCAAACTGTACCTTGCCGGTCTGCTTCTGAGTTTTCGTTGAACTGCAAAAAAACACCCACGCTGTCGTTAGTGCACGAGCGTGGGTGATGATGTCTGCGGTGACAGGACTGCAACGTCAGTCTGGTCGCGTCAGTCGCAGGGTCTGCACGAACAGCAGAATCAGCAGCAGCACAGAGGAGACTCCGGCGACATACCACGCTGACGGAAGCAGGTTGTAGTCCGTGAATCCACTGGCCTGCATGGCGTTCAGTGCGGCAGCCATGGGATTCAGTCGCAGAGTGTTTTCCACCATGGCATGGCCAAACGGTGCGTCACGATTGACCCACACCAGCATAGTGCCGCCAAACAGCCCGATCAGGACACCATAGGCCACCGTGGTGGCAATTGCTGTCGATCGAAACAGGCTGCTGACCGCTGCACTGACCAGCATCGCCAGAATGGCCGATGCGACAAGGCAACCCAGTACCTGGACCACCTGCGGTTGCAGAATGGGCTTGATCAGCATAATCACGGCATAGCCAGGCAAGGTGGCACACAGCAGCAGGGCGAGTGTGATCAGCACGCTGACCAGCTTGCCGAACAGAATTCGAGCAGGACCCAGCGGAGTCGCTCGCAGCAGATTCCAGCTGCCGCCTTCAAGTTCGCCGGCAATCATTCCGGCCGCCAGACCGGGTGTGAGCAGTACGATCAAGGACACCTGCAGCACAATAATCAAGGCCCCGGTGTATTCGACTCCGCGTGATTCTGTACCGCGAGCCGATGCCAGTGTGAGCAGCAGCGAGAGGACGGCGCAGCCGGCGACAAGTCGCAGCAGCCAGTGCATACGACCAAACTCGCGACACTGGAATTCCTTGACCATCACTGGATTGACCAGCCACGGAATGCCTTTGGATCGTTTCTGCGGGTCGACGATGTACAGCAGTCGGCGACTGGCCTGAATCCAGCCTTCCTGATCGTCCGTGATGTAACCCTGAGAACGCGAACGGTCCAGCAGTGCGTGACTGAGTCGTGAAATGCAGACGGCGCTGCCGACGACAATAAACAGTCCGGCAAAGGTCAGGTAGTACAGCACGGCATCCCGTGATTCCATCAGCCCTGTACCGCTGAAGGAATTCTGGTTGAGCATCTGCAGCAGGCCGGGTACCGGCGAGATCAGTTTCAGCAGTGCCATCCCGCGGGCCAGCGGACTGGTGCCTCCCGGGAACAAGGCATCCGGGAACCATGGCACAATCGTGAGTGCGAATGTGACGCCGTAGCTCCAGCGAAGTGCTGATTCGGTATTGCGGCTCCATGTGCCCACCAGCAGCCCAATCACGATCAGCTGCAGGCAGACCACCAGCAGAAAGGCGTACATTCGCAGAATATCGCCGGTCAGTGTCAGGCCACCCATCAGATATGCAGCCGCCATCGCCGGGACGGTTGTGCTGAGCAGCAGCACGACGAAGCCCAGCATGGCCAGCACTTTACCGAAATAAATCGATGACCGGGACAGCGGTGAATTGAGCAGCAGCTCCAGCGTTCGTCGCCGCACTTCCCGAACCAGCAACGTGGATGGGAATACGGGGACAGCCAGAATCGAGGCTGCCAGCATCGCGTAGGTAATCCAGCGGAAGACTTCGCGACCGCGAGCCCCATCGAGATCGACGATGGCTGTAGTTGGCCACTTGAGCAGCACGACAAAGGCGGCTGCCACAGAGACCGTCAGCAGAATTGCAAGGACGCGTGAACTTCGCAGCAGAGCCAGGAGTTCACGGCTGAGAATTACTCCGATGCCACTCATTTCGACACCTCCTTGCTGGCAACCTGTGCAGCGCCCGCGGCATCGCGTTCCGCTTCCGCTTCGCGAGCTGCCGTGACAAAGGCCTCTTCAAGGTCTCCGGCAACTTCACGGAATTGCCCGACTCGATCACCTGCCAGAATCATGGCCCGCAGCAGTTCACCAAGAGTCTCGTCACCGGCTGATGTGCGGCAGCGAATGATGGTCTCCGCTTCCGAGACTGTGACGTCGGCTTCGGGTTCCAGAGCCTTCTTAGCTCGGGCCGCCGCTGCCTGAATACCTTCGCCGCTGAGCAGCTGAATTTCCACAGTGCGTCGCTGTGACAGCGTCCGAGTGACTTCCTGCAGCGTGCCCATCGCGCGCAGCTTACCGCCGGCAACGATCGCGACCTGGTCACAGATTCGCGACAGTTCAGGAAGAATGTGGCTGGTGACGATCAGCGTGCGACCCTCGGCGGCCAGACGCAGCAGGATCGTACGCATTTCAATGCGAGCCTCGGGGTCAAGTCCGTTGGCTGGTTCGTCCAGAATCAGCACTTCTGGACGATGCAGCAGAGTGCGAGCGATGCCGACGCGCTGCTGCATGCCGTGGCTGAGACTTTCCACATAGCGGTCCTGCATCCAGACAGCGTTGGTCAGGTCCAGCACTTCAGAGACGCGTTTCTGGCGTTCGCGACGAGGAATGCCGAAAGCGGCGCCGAAGAAGTCGAGGTATTCGCGGACTCGCATGTTGTCGTAGGAGCCGAACTTGTCGGGCATGTAGCCGACAAGCCGACGAACTTTGGAAAGTTCGCGGACACAGTCAGCACCGGCGATGCGAGCTGTACCGGATGTGGGACGAGACAATCCGACAAGAATGCGGATAGTTGTCGTTTTACCGGCCCCATTCGGACCGATAAAGCCCAGAATACTGCCACGGTTCAGACTGAGCGAAAGCTTGTCGAGAGCGATGAACTCGCCGTAGTGTTTGGACAACTCACTGATTTCAACGACTGGCTGATTACTGGCCATCTGTGTCTGCTTTCTTCGAATCAGGTCCCTGCAGGTCGGCCTGTTGGTTGTCTATTTAAGATCAGAATGTTTTCTGAGTGTTTGATTCGGTGCGGAAACTGACTGAAACCCGGCAAAGTCCTGCTTGTTCAGGGGTTTGCAGGAGCAATTTCCTGAGAGGATTCCTGACGACTGCCTTTCAGCACCACCAGGCACTGGCTGACGGCATAGTTATCGTCCTGCTCGCCCTGGTCCATACTGTCAGGACTGCTGCCCGCGACTTCGCTGACCTCAATCTGCAGGTAGAAGCGGCCATTCAGGCAGGCTTCCTTACCCAACTCGGCCGGGACAGGTATGGTCAGTGTGCCCAGCGGGCTGTCCAGCTCCTGAATCAACTGCAGATTGTCCGGCGTACCGGAAAGCAGTTTGACCTTACGCGAGCCGGCACGGATGGACAACACGATCTCGGCCGATTCCAGCTGGAACGGACGACAGACGTCAGGCAGCAGGTATTCCAGCAGTGTGTCCGAGGCAGACTCCATGGCCACCCACTGTCTGCGCGGGTTGTTATAGACACCTCCAAAACCCCCGGTCTGAGTTTCGATCGATCGCATCGACATAAACGGAGACAGGATCGTGATTGGGTTGCCAGCCACTGGTGGCTTCCAGCGAATCGGCTGCATCATCAGAGTATTCTGGGTGCGTCGCAGATTGTCGGATGTGAATTCTGTGAGCGTCTGATCGGAACCTTCCCAGCACAGTACCAGTGGCTCTGCAGGAAAGGGCTCGGTCCGATCCTTGTTGTCAAAGACAGATTCCATCAGTGTCGTTCGCTGACGCTGCTCTTCCGTCGTCAGGGTGGTGGACCAGAATTGACCGGGAGTCAGGATGTCTTCGCGAGTGGCTTTGAGCATGCCATCGACAACCGACAGACGCATGCGATCAGGGGTCAGGCCGGCCACAAGAAAATCCTCGGCCGCTTCGAACCCCGGAGCCTGCAGTGATGCAACAAAGCCCTGTTCGTCGAAGGTGCCCACGATTCGATACTGCTGGTCCGACCAGCGGACGGCGCGAAGACCATAGGTTTTCAATCCGCTGGGCTGATTGAGACGTTCCCAGTGACTGCGAGCTGCTCCCTCCCAGACCAGCCGACGATAGTCCTGGTTGGCGGCTTCTGCCTGAGCGTCAAGGATGGTGCCGGTGTCAGAGGATACAGGCAGGTCAAGGGATGCTGGAACGTAAACACTGGCAAATCCATCGGCCACCACGTCTCTGGCCCCCGTGCCGGCCATCATGATGCGAGTCTCGAGCAGTGTATTGGGAGCGACCGAGCGGATGCTGACACCGGCGAGGATTGCCGGGACGGCACTGGCTGCTGCCAGTGCCGGTACCAGCCAGATCAGTTTTTCACCAGCCGAGCGTCGCAGGACGGCGATGCCCACAAACGCCAGAGCAAGCGGGAAGATGCTGAGCAGCAGCAGTGCGGTAAATCGCCCTGGAATCTGATATCCGACAAGGCTGGCAGCATGAGCAGCCGCAGTCTCCTGGCGGATCAAGGACTGAGTTCGGAAATCGAAAAGTGTGTCCAGCATGCGACGACAGGATGCAATGGTTGTGTAAGGAGGGGCACCGTTCGGAGCCTCGCCGCGAGATTCCACGAAAACCGACGATTCGATGGTTGTCAGAATCACGAAGCCGCGACCGACGGGAATTCGCAGCGCTACCGGCCAGCCATCCACTGACCAGATGACTTCCCCGGCGCCCGGCTGAATACGCAGCCAGCGAACTGGTTCCGGAAACGTGCGAGTCACTGAGCGGACCGGGTACTGAGCTTTGGGGTAGTCCGGGTTGAGGTCCAGAACGACTTTTGTGGCCGATGTTTCACCGACAACTGTCATTGGAAAGTTATCGCCCATCAGGACCCGTACAACTTCTTCACCAACGACATCCAGTGGCAGAAACATGCGGCCGCCGCGCTGGAGCCATAGTCGGATGGCATCGCAGGCCATCGGATGATTTGCCAGGCGCGGGTCACCAATTGTTAACGCATCGAGCGGTTCGAGGCATTCGCTGTGATGGCTGATATCACGTGCAAGGAAGGATGTCAGACCAGCAACCGTGAGTTTGTTGTAGCGGGCAGCCTGAGTGAAACCGAGCAGGTATTCGTTTACTGGGGCGTTGTCACGATTATCCGGGATATATCCGGCCAGACCCATGGGGCCTTCAGAAGCCAGAACAGAGAACGAAGGCAATTCGGATTCGTCACTGCGAGTCCGGATGATTCCGTCGTCCTCGCCGTTGGGGAAATTCAGATAGCGGAAATCAACCAGACCCTGCGGTTTCTGGCCACTGACCAGTACGGGCCACGTCGCATCGAACGATGTTCGTCCGGGCAGTTCCAGGCGACGGGCATATTGCAGCCCACCAGAAGATGGCGTGACAACCACGAGACTTTTGGCCGTTTCCGTACCCGGGTTTGCGACTGTCGCCGTGACGGCACCCCAGCGACTGAACACAAATCGGCCGGTTGCGCCAGAGCGCACGTTGATTTGGGGGGTCTTCTGGTCTTTGACCGGAGCCGCGGGAGGCTCGTCCGCGGAGACAAACGAGCAGATCAAGGTCAGGAGAACTGCAAGGCCAGGCCAGCAACAGACAGACTGTTGCGGCCGTACACGAAATACAACATCAGACTTTGGCACGTCTGGACTGCTTTCTGAAACGGAATCGCTGCAAACCCGCCTGCAGGAGCGGGGCTGAAACTGATGACGTGGATGTACCCCGTAGATGACCGCTGATGCTTACAAAGTGTGGTCACTGTGGACATGCGGAACACCAAAGGCGAAATCGAGCCCTGTATTGAACCCAATTGATTGTGGAACTACAACCGAAACGCAGGTTGGATCAGCAAAACGGCTGGTGAGTTGGCTTCAGGAGGCCGAAAAATCCGACTCAGGCCTTCGACTGGTTCTGCATCCGCTGGGGATGAGTGGTATTACGGTGTTGGGCGTCTGTGATGGTTTCTTTCGGGGGAAGCAGTTGTCGCAGGACTTGGCTGGGCGTTCCTGAGTGGGAAAACACTGTTGAAGTGCGGGCGGAGATCGCAGATATCAGCTGCAGAAACCAGGGTAACAGGACAGTTCAAGGAACCCCGGCGGCAATAAAAAAGGGAGCAACGCGAAATCCTGTGCGCAGCTGCTGCGCCCCTTGGGAGGGCGAACCTGCTGCTGAGTCGCACGCACACAGCGCCGCAGCAAACCTTGAGCGGGGCGGGAGCCTTGCGCTAACGAACCGAGGACGGTCGCGCCCCCTGGGAGGGCCATTTTGCGCGGCGGTCTACCAAAGACGTCCTTACACCGCGCACTTCAGACTACGTTGAGCCAAAAAAAAGGACAAAGCCAAAGCTCTGTCCTGCGAAGTTTTTTCGATGCTGTTCAACCAACGCCGTCTGCATCAATAATACTGAGTTGCCGGGTTGTCATCTCCGTAATACCCGTTGCCAAGGAAGTTCCCTTTGCCCTTACCCTTATTCTCGCTGACCTTCTTGAGGTATTCCTTTCGGTCGTACTTCACCGGAATTGTGGGTTTGGGTTTTTCCTTGAGCTTCGGTTCTTCCTTTTTGGGAGGAGTTTTAACAACGGGATTCTGGCCTACGGCAGGCTTGGTCGGCTTGGACATCGAAGTGGTTGACGGAGCCGGCGTGGACTTGGTTGTTGAACCGGAGGTTGCTGTTGTCTTTGTGGGCGCCGGTGGGGTGGGCTTTGCCGTAGTGACGCCTGTCGCGGGTTTCGGGGCCGATGTTGTGCTGGCAGGTGTCGTGGGCTTGGATGTAGATCCCGAGGTTGCTGTTGTCTTCGTGGGCGTCGGTGGGGTGGGCTTTGTGGTGGGGACGCTGGTCGCGGGTTTCGGGATCGATGTTGTGCTGGCAGGTGGAGTGGGCTTAGTTGTTGATCCCGAGGTTGCTGTGGTCTTTGTGGGCGCCGGTGGGGTGGGCTTGGCGGTAGTGACGCTGGTAACGGGTTTCGGGACCGATGCTGTGCTGGCAGAAGGAGCCGGTTTCGTTGTAGAGCCAGCCGTTGCTGTTGTCTTTGCGGGCGCTGGAGGTGTTGACTTAACAACGATCTTCGGTGTCACAACAGGGGCACCAGCTGGTGAAGCCGGTGGGGATGGTTTGGCCAGACTGCCACTTCCCGAATTTACTGAACCTTTGCCCGAGTTGATTGATGAGCCACCAGCACTGGGCTTGGGGCGAGAACTGACCTTGATCGGCTTCAGCCGAATGGTGCCGTTGGATCCACTCTGAGTTCCTTCCTGGGCAGAAACCACTGCTCCCTGCAGCAGAATGGCAGAAGCAATTGCGGCCATAAACAACTGGCGAAGATGATAGGACATGACGACATCCTGATGACAGCACTGATGAGTGTTGGAGCTGGAACAGCCAGAAAAACAGCCGATGATCTGAAAACAGACGTGACGACCAGAAATGGCGAGTTGGACCTGAATGAATGGGATGAGCAACAGAAGGTATGGAGTGAAATCACAACGCGTCGGCAGCAGCTGTTGCTGACGATGCTTCCGATCAACAGAAGTTCCCGTGGCAGTTTTGAAGACGCCACAGGTGTCGCCGGAACAAAACGACTGCCTGACTTAAACAACCGGATTTATGCAAACGTCCCAAATATCCAGAACCCCCTTAGATAGGGTTGGCTGGTGGGGCGAATCCAGATCAGTCAAACGAATCTCAGTGAAAACGAGCAGTGGGAGGGGACAGGATTCGGCTTGTAGCATTCCTGCTGAATGTGAGCTTTGTAGCGGTCGTAACGATTATGCCGAGCGTGCCGTTTGTGCGGCTGAGATCGCGTGGTGGCGTGTTGACAGCGGGGGCTCACATCGAATGGTGACTCGTCGCAACGTTCTGCTTGCAGTCACGCATCAGGCATGTTGTCCCGCGGAGACATGCGCAGGAAACAGCGCAGATGACCAAAACACGAGGGGCCAGCTGCTTCCATGTGGATCGACCCGTGGGAGTAATGGATTCCCGAGGAATATCGCTGGATACCGGGCTGAGATGCAGGGATGTCCGCCGTTGCTGAACTGGGATGCAGTCTCAGCACGGCCACTGCCACCTGAGCAGATTCTGTGATGCTGGGTAGAGGGAAACGGAGAACCTTTCTGCCGGGGCACGGTTTGCCCCCATGGTGCTCTTTCAGTCTCGAATCGCTCTGCCATGTACCAGTTCGTGGTCTGTCACTGATTGGGTGAATCGGGTGGGTGAATCGGGGACACAGCAGACTTTGCGATGGATCGGTTCGATGCTGTGAGCCGGTCGCCTCCGTTGCTTTGGGCACGGGGACAGTGAGTCGGGGTACCGACAGTATCGCTGGGAACAATGATGGCGATTTGCAGGGTATGTTACGGTTTTGAGACATGTCTCCGAAAACCGCACGCCGCCTGCAGCTGGTGTGTCCCCCGGTTTGTGGTGTGTCCCCGCGTCTGGGACCCCGTTTCGGGTTGGGCCCTGGTGGGGACACACCACGTTTCAGCCCCGCGGGGCTGCTCAGCGGGGACACACCGCAGTCATGGGTTGTGGCTTTGCCTCAGGGAACGTCAATGAATACCGGATTCCGCGAGTCGTTTGTGGTGTGTCCCCTCGGATTGTGGTGTGTCCCCTCGGATTGTGGTGTGTCCCCTCGGATTGAGGTGTGTCCCCTCGGATTGAGGTGTGTCCCCTCGGATTGAGGTGTGTCCC
>CAXBSH010000235.1:0-8886 GCA_963977705.1 uncultured Planctomycetaceae bacterium | reverse complement strand
CTGTTGTCTGGTGATCTTGAAGTCGGGTGCGACCTGCGGTGGTTCGAATTGAGTTTTTGCGACAGCGGTGGCATGGGATCCGGCAGCGGCGGCAAGGGCAGTGCAGGCGACTGTTCTGCGTGAGACGCGTGGCAGCAATGTCATGGGGCGGGTTCCATTTCCGGTTGAACGGGTGTGGCAGGGCAGGCTGCAGTTTGACGGAATGTGCCTCGAATGGAATACTGTCCGGGTCAGAATTTTTCTCACCCCGTAGTGGATTTCCTGTCATGTTGCGAAGCTTGTCGTGGCTGTTGGTTTGTGGGTGTGTGGCTGTGAGTGCGGTTGCTGACGAGCCGGCGGGTGACAAGTCTGCGGCACTGACGGGGCAGGGGCCGGCGACTGCAGCTGCAGAGACTGCTGATTTTTTTAAGCGTCCGGCGGTGCAGAGTGAGGCTCGGGTAAGCGTCGTGCGGCAGGGTGATGCCGAGATTCCGCTGGTTGTTGTCAAAGGGACGCCGTATGAGATGGGGCGACAGCTTGGTCAATCGCTCAAACAGCAGATCACCACTTTTCTGCCGGCGGCTTTGCCGGCAATCTGCAAAGAGCTGGGTTTGACAGAGGAGCAGTTGCAGGAGGTCTGGAGTCGTTCCTCGGCGTACTCTGACGATCGCCTTGAGCAGGAGCTGGCGGGAGTTGCAGATGGCACGGGGTTACCGCTTCGAACGCTGCAGGCGATGCATGCTGTGCCGTTGCTGATGCCGTATTCGTGCAGCAGTATCGCGGCCTGGGGTGAGGCAACGGAGGATGGTCACCTGTATCAGACTCGAAATCTGGACTGGAATCTGGAACTCGGTGCTCACAATTTTGCCGCCATCGTGATTTATGTGCCGGATGTGGGATCGCCGCATGTGGTACCGACATTTGCGGGATTCAGTGGGGCGCACACGGGCATGAATTTTCATGGGATTGCCCTGTCAGAAATGGGTGATGCGTCTGGCAAGGAGGCTCCCTATTTCGTGCATGCACCGCATTTCACGGCGTTCTTTCGAACCATGCTGTATGACGCGGATTCGCTGACCGAGGCGCTGGAGATTTTTCGTCAGCAGCCGATGACGAAGCGTTATCACTTCGTATTCGGTGATGGTCGTACGGATCGTCGAGCCGTCAAGGTGCGGGCTCACTCCCCTGAGCCTGCAGATCGACGTCTGATGATCTGGAAGGATAACGATGCCACTGATGAGTTCGCTCCGAACGTGCTGAGCTGTGTGGTTTATAATGACGAGGGGCGGGGCGCGTTTCCAACCCTGAAGAGTGGTCACGGAAAGCTGAACGGTGAGGCGCTCGTGAAGCTGGCCAATCAGATTCCGATCAAGGGAGGCAACGTTATTAACGTGGTCTACGATGCAACGGATCTGAAAATGTGGGTCACCTACGCGCATGGCAGCGAAGAGGCGTATCAGCGACCTTCGGTGCTGATCGATCTGCGTCAGGTGGTTGGTCCTGACGTTTCGGCGACTCGTACTGCGGCGCCCTGATCAGGCGGTGACGGCGCATGCCTGCCGGATTTCGTCGGGCTCAGCGAATCCGATGATGGCTGAGCAGACTGCCGGGTGTTTCAGGACGAACCGGATGGCCTGCGGCACAGCGGTATCCGGCCGAGTGGCTTCCGGCAATGTTTGGGCCTGTCGCAGATCCTGTTCATATAAAGACAGCGGAAAGAATGGTGTGGTCAGTGTGTGCGCGCTGGGTGGTCTGCCGGCGATTGCTCCACCGGCAAGCACGCGGATGGCAAACGCACCCATCTGCAGACGCTGGCAGTCGGCCAGCAGATTGCCGTAGTCCACAGGCACAGAATCGGGTGGCAGGGACACTCCAGCACTGGGATTCAGTCGGTTGAAGGGGATCTGCAGTGTGTCGAAGAGTCCGCTTTTCAGCACTCGACGCAGCGATGTTGGCGAGCCCGTGCCTGTAAGTCCGCAGCAGCGGATCAGGCCTGCACGGCGCAGCTCGGAAAAGGCAGCCGCCACACCGGCGGGCCCAAGGACTTCCTCCGGCGTCAGCGAAAATGGTTCCTGATCCGGCTGATCGGTGATGGCATTGTGCAGCTGCAGCAGTGTGACGTGCGGTCGCTGCAGTCGCTGCAGTGAGTCTGTGATCCCGGTCCGAATCTGTTCGCAGATCGAAACTGACGAATGGCGTTGAATCCGAACCTTGGTTGCGATCTGGATGTGCTGACGAGAGTCCAGTTGCTGCAGTGCGCTGCCGAGAGCTCGTTCGGATGCTCCGTTGCCGTAGCCGGCTGCTGTGTCGATCCAGTTGATTCCGGTATCGAATGCTGTCTGCAGAACCTGCAACTGCTGCTCGAAGTCCGTCCCGGTCATCAGGCCCGCTACCGGTCCTGCTCCGAAGCTGATCTCTGACACTTCGAGACCGGTGCTGCCGAGTGGGCGATATTTCATCGGAGCATTCCGTGATTGGGGGCAGGCGTTTCAGGTCTGCGAATTCTGTGAGGCTGGCTGTGGTTTGCGTGATTCGGACGGAGCCAGCCAGATGACCAGCATTCCGACCGCATAGATCAGCCCGGTCCAGAGTCCGATGGCCGAATAGTCGCCTCCGAAGGAACTCATGCGCAGTCCGACAAAAATGCTGACGGCAGCGGCGGCAATTCGTCCTGAATTGAAGGAGATACCGCTGCCGGTAGCGCGGACATTGACCGGGAATAACTCCGGTAAGAACAGCGGCAGCCAGCCGAAGTACGCAACGCCGAAGAATCCCAGAAGGAATACGGCCCAGTCAAACCATGGATCATCCGGCTGCATGGTGCCAAACAGCAGAGAGCTGACAGCGAAAGTGGCGAGGCTGATAAGAAAGTAGGAGAGGCGTCGGCCGGCAACCGTCGCAATAAGGCCTCCGAGGAGGCTGCCGAAGATAGCGCCGCTGGAGCGGCTGATCATTGTGCGAGCTTTGTCGCGGGGGTTCTGCCCGGTCTTCTTCTTCGCAGATGTGGCGTTGCCCAGGGCGGGGACTGCGCTGGCCGCCTGCTCAGCCTGCCGAGCGGCGACCTGGTCGCGCCACGGCACGACCCAGTTGGCGTTGGCGGCCGTTCCAATGACCGGAACTGCACCCAGCAGGATTCCGATCAGCGTGCGCGAAAGCAGTGGTGGTTTGAAGAGCTGGCTGGTGACAGAGCTTCGGATTGGTCCACCAGCCGTGGAACCAGCAGCGCCGGCAGCCCGCTGCGCCAGCCAGCGTCGCGATTCCGGGACCAGCCACAGGATCAACAGCCCGAGTATTGCGGGAGATCCGCCGACAAGCAGAGTCCAGCGCCACGAGTCGGGCGTGACTTCAAACTTCAGAGCGATTGTTCCCAGCAGTACAAAGCCGAAGTTTGCTGCCGTACCCATGACTCCGGCCAGCAGAGGCCGTGATGCCCCGGGCCACGCTTCAGTGACCAGCGATACCGCATTGGGCCATGTACCTCCAAATCCCAGCATGGCCAGAAACCTGAGACCGCACATGAGCCCTGGCTGCGTGATCCACCATGCGGCCAGTGTGAGCAGCGAATAGCAGAGGACGCTGGCACCCAGAGCCCGAGTCCGCCCGATGCGATCGCCCATCAGCCCGAAGAGCCACCCACCGACGGCGGCTCCCAGCATGAAAGCCGCCTGATTCCACGCGAACCATTCCGTAATCACTGCCTCAGCGGACCCGGCGGGCAGCAAAGAAAGCATCATCTGACGATGAATCAGTACGAACAGGGCATTTTCAAGACCGGCGAACATCCATGCGGCGAAGCCAGCTGCGAGCACCGCCAGTTTCTGGTTCCTGCTGAATCCAGCTTCAGTCTCGATCATCCACTTGCTCCGTCAGATTCCAGAACGGGCTGCGTATTCCGCTGTTCGGGGCAGTATGGCAGCGGAGTTCCTGTGATTCCAGCCCGGATAAAGTGAGAAGTCGGTGGTCTGAGTCGGCCTGTTTCGGCAGAAGTTGCGCAAGGAAAGGCCTGAGACTCGGACTTCCTGGCACCGCAGGAACATCCGACAGGAACCAAAAAGGCAGAATTGCTTATCCAGACGGTACGACCGATCCGATGGAAGGGGTGTGACTTTCTGTTGCGCTGCTGCGGATGGATTCTGGGGATCAGAATTTGTGCGGGTAGCAGGCGGACTGAGCATATCAGGGCTTCCGGTGCTGGCGTTCACCGGGAGGGGTTCAGAACCGAGCGTTTAGATTCAGTGAACCACCGGGACGGTTTCCCAGCAGAACGAGCGCGGTCCGAAACGGAAGGTACCTCACGGAGGAGAGCTTTCATGCGAAAGTACGGTAAGTGGTTACTCGTGCTGGGCGTTCTGGCAGCCAGTCCGGCTGTCGCCAGTGCAGACGGGTTTCTGGGGGGAAAATTCAAGCCAGTGCTGCCGTTCTCGGGATCTGCTGAGAAGGGGCGTAATCAGGAGCTGGCGAATGAAGTCGCTGCAGCCCTGAAGACAGCACAGGTTCGAGGCACCGGGATTGAAATCGAAGTCCGGGATGGTGCTGCGATTCTCAGTGGCTCGGTCAGCGATCCCAGCCAGCGCTCTTTGGCGCAGCGTGCTGCCGGAAGCGTGCCGGGCATTGAGCGAGTGGAAAACAACCTGAAGTATATTCCGCAGACTGCTGGTCAGCCTGCAATTGCTCAGGCAGCCCATGAGCAGTCGACAGCGAAGCAGCCATCAATGATTCAGCAGGTTGCCGCTGAAGCTCCGGCCCCGGCTCCTGCACAGAAGTCGAATCAGGAAACTGCTCAGCAGATTGCTCAGGCAGTCCAGAGCTGTGGCGTTGACTGTGAGATGATGACTGTCCGCTTCAAGGACGGCGTCTGCACTCTGGAAGGTTCTGTGGGAACGGCCGCTGAGCGTCAGGCTCTGCATCGTGCCGCTGCTGCAGTTCCTGGTGTGCGTCAGATGAACAATCGTCTGACTGTTGCCCAGCCAGTTGCTCGGGTTTCGGCTCCGGCCAACCCACCGCAGATGGCCATGCCACAGCAGATGATGGCTCCTCCGACACCGGTCGCTATGGGACCTGCTCCCATGATGATGGGTGCCCCAGGTGCTCCGCCGACAGCCAGTGGGTATGCTCCGACCAGCTTCAATAATCCGAATCTGCCGAACTACGCATGGCCGGCTTATGCCGCCTATCCGAACTCGGCCGCTGTGTCCTATCCGACCCAGTACAGTGCCAGTGCCTGGCCGTACATCGGACCGTTCTATCCGTACCCACAGGTTCCGATGGGATGGCGTGAAGTCTCCCTCGAGTGGGATGACGGATACTGGCAGCTGAACTTCAACAAAGAGAAGAACAACTGGTTCTGGGTGATGAACCCGAAGAACTGGTGATCTGAGGATCGCTGCAGCACAGCGGTCAGCAGGAAAACAGATGGGGCCCTGAAGAGCAATCTTCAGGGCCCCTTTTTTTGTTTACCGGTCCTGCGAAGTGCTCAGCGATTGAACAGGAATCCCGGACTGTTAATCAGTGCCCACATCAGATCCTCGGCCGCCTCCTTCGGAGTTCCAGCTGAGGCGAAGTAGCCGACCGCCTGCTGCAGTTCTTCAGCGGCAGGCTGGCGACACAGCACCGACAGATAAATTGTCTCTATCAGCTGCTCGGTAGAAGCGCCTGATGCCATGGTACGAGCGATGATGCCCTGTGGATGAGCGATCGCGTCGCCAATCGTGGCACCATTCACCATGTTCAGTGTCTGCCCAAGGCTGACATCACTGGTGCGTTCACATTCGCAGGGTGATTCACGAGGCGGTCGGCCAAACATGTCCAGAAACGCCACTTCCACCTGCGGGTCAGGCAACTCGGCAGCCCGGAACCCCGCTGGAACGCCCGGAAGTGCACGCGGAGCTCCGGCAGCCTGGATAATCGAATCGTACAACTGCTCGGCCGCCAGCCGGCGCGGCAGAGCGTGCGAGAAATTGCTGGAGTCGTCTTCGTTCCACTGGTTGGCAGCGAGGCTGCGCTGGTAGGTGACTGAAGTGCAGATCAGTCGAATCAGACGCTTCAGATCATAATTGTGTTCAACGAAGTCTTTGGTCAGCGCGTCCAGCAGTTCCGGGTTGGAAGCCGGGTTTCCCGCTCGGATGTCATCCACCGGATCAATAATGCCCCGGCCAAAGAAGTAGCTCCAGTACCGGTTCACAATACTTTTGGCGAAATAAGGGTTCTCTTTGGCGGTCAACCACTGCGCCAGTTGTTCGCGACGAGTGCCGGCAGCATCGACTGCTCCGGTATGCTCAAACGGAAACTTCGGTGCCGCTGGCTGGTTGGTATCCGGATTGACCACCGGGACGGCCTGGCCCATCGTGAAGATAAACTCATCACCATCAGGCAGTGGCCGTCGTCCCACGTCCGCCAGCCATGCCGCCAGCTCATAGTACTGACGCTGGGTCCAGCGTTCGAAAGGATGGTCATGACACTGGTTACAGTTGAAGCGGGTGCCGAGGAACACCTGAGTCATGTTCTCCATGACCATTTTCGGTTCGCGAGCAATGCGGTAGTAGCTGGCAGCCGGGTTCTCGAAGGTACTGCCGCTGGCCGTAATCAATTCGGCTGCAAATTCCTGGTAGGGGCGGTTGGATGCTACCGCCTGGCGAATCCAGTTACGAAACGACCAGACACCGCGTTCCGTCAGCGTTTTGCGGCGGTTAAGCAGCAGATCGCTCCATTTGAGAGTCCAGTGTTCGACGTAGCCGGAGCTGGCCAGTAACTGATCAATTTTGGCGGCGCGTTTGGCCTGAGTCTCTGTGGTGTCCGCGAGGAAACTGCGAATCTCTTCGATGGATGGTGGAGCCCCAGTGATGTCAAGCGAAACACGGCGCAGGAACTCGGCATCTCCGGCCAGTTCTGAGGGCAGGATCTTCATTCGCTGCAGTTTTGCATGGACCAGCCCGTCGATGTAATTCTGCTCGGGCTGGGGAGTCCACTGGTAGCCATCACGGTTGCCAAGGATTGAAATGGGTGCGGCGGCGTAGTTGCCTTCGTAGCGCACGAGCGCAGCCGCTTCACCACGCTGAACAGCAGTAATCAACCCGGTTTTGGAGACTGTGGCCACTTCAAAGTTGCTGGTGTCGAAAACTGCATCGCGAGTGACATCGCGAGTCGAGCCGTCAGAATATCGGGCAAACACCAGCAACTGCTGCTGATCATGACGCAGCTGCAGCAGCGGGGTCGGTGGATAAACTTCAATTCCCACAACCCTGGCCGAGTCTGCCTTGTAATTGCAGCCCTCAGCAATCCACTGCTCAAGAACACGATAAATGCGAGACTGTTCGTCGAACAGAAAACCGCCTTCGTGCGGAACACCCTGAGTAGGCTTGAGCAGCATCAGGCTTTGCGCTGGCTGTGATCGGTTGAAACGACGTCCCGAGATATCGTCTACCAGAGCGCGGTAGTCGTAGAATGAGTCATAACCGCGGAGCGACAGTTTGAATCCATTCTTGCCGTTGGCTGAACCATGACACAGGCCCTGGTTACAGCCGAATTTGCTGAGCAACGGATTGACTTCGCGAGCAAATTCCACGGCGACAGGATCGATCGAAGCGACCTGCACAGGCACCTCAACCGACAGACCAGCGGCCTCAACCTTCAGGACGCCGGCGCCAGCAGCCAGCGGCGTAAGATAGTTGTCCGTATCGATCGCAAACACAGGTGTCTGTGTGGACAGAGTGGACTTGGCTGTGACATCAATTCGCTGGCCATCAGTAGTGACACCAGTGACGAGGACTCGTCGCGCGTCACGTACCGAAGAGATCACAACCGGGGTTGGATAGACTTCAAGGCTGGCAAAGCTGCGGTCGGCGGTGTTGGCTGTGGCTGCAGGCTGCTGAGCCAGAACACAAGTGGGAATCAGACACCACAAGGTCAGCAGAAACGCCGGAAGGAGCAACCGTTGCGGCAGAGTGAAAGGCATGGGCGGATGTCCAGTGGGAGGGAAATCATGGTCGCAGTCGGAAGCCAGTGCTTCGAACGACAGCGGCAGAATGTGCCGGTAAGCATACATCGCGACGTGCCGGAATGCGAGAGAATCCGGAGGGCCGGGTGGCTGATGGCGTTTTTTTTGCCTGCCTGCCGGACTACTGGCCGTTTGGCATCAGCAGCGGCATGGGCATGTCGGGTGGTGCGGCGACCGGTTCAACCTGTTCGGTCTGTGGCCGGAATTTCGGAAATGCCGGTAATTCCTGAGGATTGACTCCGGGGATCATCCCGTCGCGAGCTCTGGGAAAGGTGTCCCCCGTGCCGGTGAGAAACAGGGCGGCATTCAGTTCGAACAGGGCGGGGACAATGGTGGCCAATTGTGGAGTGGTGTCGGCCGACTTCATGGGGAATCGCCAGATTTCACCCGCAGAGACGCCGGCTGCCGTTTCTTCGCCGTCCGTGCGTTTCTGCCACATCTCCTGCCAGCCACGAAAATCCAGCCGGCGTCCGGCGAAATCCAGATTCGCCGTTTCGATGATCCAGAACATGCTGTAGCTGTCGTACAGGTTGGTGAAGCCATTCCACGTCAGCAGTGACTCAAGGTCTTCGATCCACGAGTTTCCGTCGGAGCGCAGCAGTGGAGCATCAGGCGAGAGGGCGCCGTAGACGGACGCTTCACTGCGAAACGAAACGCGTGGCAGCAGTCGTTGTGCTGAAAGTGGCTGCTGCGGGTCCATGTCACTGGCGTGGATCAGGGGGCCTGTATGCAGGCAGGTGAGATGTTCGGCGAAGACTTCCAGCAGACCGCGAGCGTTCTGCATTGAGCCATCGCCGCGGATGTCCATCAACCGTCCGTCCAGCCAGAGTCCGCAGCTGACAAGTCGGATGCGACCACGCGGCTGGCTGGCAATGTGAAAGGCATCGGCCTGGGCTCGACACACAACACGATTC
>CAXBSH010000234.1:0-8893 GCA_963977705.1 uncultured Planctomycetaceae bacterium | reverse complement strand
GATTGATCGTACTTCGCAGGATGGCCGTTATCCATCCGATCATTTTCCTGTCACGGCGGTCCTGAGCACCCCGGCGGCGGGGCGCTGAGATGGTGTTTCAAGTGGACAAACAGACTGCGGGTGCGGCGGCTGCGACCTGTGCTGGATTGCTGGCGGTGCAGTGGTGGGTACCTGACGGCTGGCCGCGTGTGGCCGGGTCGCTGGTTTCCGTGCTGCCGCTGCTGGTGATTGCCGTGCGGCGGCCGCTGTTGGCTGATACTCATCCGCTGGTTGAGGATGCCTGTCGGCAGGCTGAGCAGCAGCGGCAGCAGTACCAGCAGGCATTGCAGGATCTGGAAGTGACTCGGTCCGAGGCTCTGGCGGCCCTGCAGCAGCGAGCAGACGAGTTGCAGCAGCGTGAAGAGCGACTGACCGTGCGATTCGCCCGATTCCATGAGTTCGTGGAATATCCGGCTGCGGATGTCATGGCAGAGCTCAGTCCTGAGGCCGCCGAGCAACTGGGTGAGCAGGATCGACAGGTGCGACAGCTGCTGGAGCAGGAGGCCGAGCGGGTCTATGAAAAGATTCGCAGTAACGGCTACCTCGCGGATGGTCGTGTGCAGCTGGAGGCCATTCGGGATGAGGCGGTGCAGTTGATTCGCAGGGTAGCGCAGATCTACCGGCCGGACAGTGAGAACCCGCTGCTGGAGGTCAGTCTGGAGCAGATCGCGCGAGCCGCGAGTCGCATCTGGCTGCACCTGCTGGTGCTGCTGGAGCAGTTACCGCTGAATGTGCAGTCCTACAGTATGGCGACGCTCTACGGCTGGATTCGGCGGGCGGTGATCGGCTATGGTGTTTATCAGAAGGCCAGTCCATGGCTCAAGTATGCCACTCGTGGACTGTATGCCGGTCGACTGGTGGCTGCATCGAATCCATTGTCATTGGGCGCGTGGTGGGCAGCTTCTGAGCTGGGACGTCGTGGTGCCACGAAGCTGGTTGAACAGACGATCGATCGGCAGGCCGTGGCTCTGCTGCAGCAGTTGATCACCGTGATTGGAGTGGAGGCTGCGGGGATCTACGGGACAGGATTTCGGCAGCGTGATCCGGCCTGGATTCTGGGCACAGAGCTGGTGGAATTGATTGCAGCTTTTCCAGCTTCCGGTGAGAGCCTGCGAGCGGGCCTGCAGAAAGTGACGGGCCTGCCGTTACTCAGTGAATACGACCGCATCTATCTGTATCGGTGTCTGGCACATCATCGGGCGAGCGGTCTGCTGGTCGGGCATTCTGCGGTGTTATCGCGTGAGCAGCGAGAGTTGATTGCGGACGAACTGGAAAAGTTCTATGGCAGTCATGTGCATGGTGGTACAGAGCAATCGAGTGCGGCATGGCGTGCGGGCGTGGAGGATCGTCTGGGGCTGCGTCTGAAGCTGCAGCAGAGATCTCCTGTGGTCTCTGAACAGACCGAGTTGCTGACGGCAGCGGCTGAATCACTGTGTGGGTTTCTGCAGTTGCAGCCGGAACTGACAGATGCTCAGTGGAGGCAGGCAGCGGCGGGTCTGCAGATTCTGCATCGACTGCCCGAGGTGCAGCGAACGCGGCTACTGCAGCAGCGTCCTGCCACTGACGCTGTGAATGTGCAGCCACCGCCGCTGGACCCGGGCTCGGAACTGGTGGATCTCTGGCTGCAGGATCTGGCCTGTTGTGCGGTGGTGGGTGCTGAGCCGGCAGCTGAGCTGGAACAGATGGCGATTGAAGCGGCGACCTGGTTTCGTAGGTCGTCTGCCGATATGCAGCGTTGGCTGGACGCTGCCTGGAAAGTTCGTTTGCGCTGGGAGGCGGTTGATCCGCAGCGGGTGGAATCACTGGATCAGGGTGTCGCCCGTTTAGTCTTTCTGCATCGCAGGGCTGGTGAGAAGCTGGTGTTCTGTTATGGGGGCCTGCAGCGTATTGAAGCAGATGTGGCAAGACCGCTGTCGGATGCGTGGTTGGTGGGACTGCAGGACAGTGCGGGGTGGCGTCGAGTTGTCGTGCTGGCAAGTGAGGAGTCGCGGTTGATCTGGCAGGCTGCGGCACCACTGCAGATCACAAGGATCCGCGGAGTCTTCCTTGACGATGCGCGATTGGAAGGTGGCGAGTGGGTGCCGGGGGGTATGACAGAGAGTGGTACGGTGTCCGGCGTGCTGCAGGTATCGGGCAGTCTGCGGGGCGGTCGTTACAGTTCGTGGTTCGCGCCGCTGCTGGCGTGGGCAGGGCAACATTCATAAGGTGATCAGGGTTGTGTCAGCAGGTGGCACGCATTTCGAAGCAGCCGGCGGAAGTCCGGCTGTTCGAAGTCTCCGACGTGTCCCAGTGAGGTGTAGAAGGTGCGACCACCATCACTGCGACGATTCAGCCACGCAACCGGCTCGACAGCTTTTTCCGGGATGCTGCCCATCAGAATGGGTTCGGTTGAAGGGGCCAGTGGGCTGACCTGATAGAGTGAACCTTTGCCGCGAAGGCTGGCGACATCGACATTCCTGAGCAGGGGGTGTTCGCTGGTGATGCCGGGGGCCAGCTGAATCGTGGTTTCGGGACCGGCGCCGTGGTGATTGGTGTAATGTCCTCCGTTCACCTGCAGGTCAAATTCCGGCCAGTCTGCGCGTCCGGCTGGAGCGGGCTGATTTCGCAGGTGGAATGGGTGGCTGGCCGTGCGAATCCCGACGACCGGTTTTCCGGCGGCAATGAAGTCTTGTACCAGTTGCAGCTGTGGTGGTGGCAGTGTGCGACGACGTGTGCTGAGCAGCAGCAGGTCAGCTGACTGCAGCACATCCAGTCCGGGCAGCAGGCTGCCATCAGCAGCATCACCATAGACCATTGAAACCTGAAAGTCCTGCTGCAGTTCTGTACGAAACTTTGTCAGTGAATCTGCAGTGCTGTATTCGGGTTCGGAGGCTACGATCGCGATGCGCGGGCGACGATCGTGTGAAAAGCGAAAGGCTGGTCGTCCCGTAAATTCCGTGCTCAGGATTGTGGGACACCAATGCTGTTCAATGTGTTCGACGACCAGATCATTGCCACTGAAATGCGAAACGAACGGGGCTTTGGCCGGGTTGTACATGGTGTCGGTCATGTCACGCATCAGAACCACGTTCTGTCCCTGCAGGACCATCTGGCGGATGGAGAATGGGCGTCCGAGGACACACATATTCGTGTGGACTCCCATCACAATCACATTTTTGATGCCGCGCTGCTTCATCAGATAGAAGGCTTCAGCGCTGTCGGTGATGGCATCGCCTGCGGCGATCTGGATGGCAGGATGCTGTCGCGTCCATGCGCGCTGGCTTTGTACGGGCGGATCACAATCACAGCCTCCATCGGAATCGTCAATTGGCAGCGATCCCTCGCGTTCGGGCAGCAGCCTGATCCAGCGTTCCAGTGCAGGTTGGGTTGGTACAACCGGCGCTGACTGAGCCAGACGTCGCTGTGGAGTGTCTTTGTAGAAGTCGAGCGTATCGCTGGGACAATGAATGATCAGCAGGCCCCGGGCGCGAGCAGCCTGCAGCACTTCATTCATCTGCGGCGCCAGCTCCGCCACTCGTTCGGCCGATGGACGACACCAGTGATTATCCCACATATCACAGACAACAACGCAGGTTTCCCCGGGCTGCCATTCGATGGTCTGATTTGTGGAGTGCCAGAAGGTGGAATCAGCAGCCACACGACTGCGGGTGCGAGCCTGCAGTTTGAGCAGTTCGGGCGTTTGCCCCGCAGCCTGCTGTGGCAGCATGGACAGGACGGTAAGTAACAACAGCATCCACATGGTCTGCATCGTGTTGTGCCCTGAGCCGAAGTGCCGATTTAGTTGTCAGTGGGAACTGTCGAGTCCCCCGGGACGCTGGATTCCGGTTCAGCCTGGAATGACTGCAGAAAGACCATGGCAGCGCCCACGACCAGAAAGGAATCCGCCAGATTAAAAATCGCCCAGTCCAGCGGTCCCAGCTGAAAGTGCAGGAAATCTCGGACGGCAAGCGCCGTGCGATCATCACCCGGAAACGACACTCCATGCAGACCCAGACGATCATACAGGTTGCCCAGCGTGCCGCCGGAAATCAATCCCAGTGCGGTGGTCAGCCAGAGACTGCTGGCAGCGCCACGGAAGAACAGCCAGTAAACAATGCCCACCAGTGCCGGCACGCTGACCGCTGCGAACCACAACGCATAGCCCTGCCCAACGCCCCACAGGGCTCCTTTGTTCAGACTGGTGTGCAGTTCAAATTTCAACCAACCGTCAAGGTACCAGCCCGTGCTTTGAAAGGGCCCACCCAGCTTTTGAAACACCAGTGTTTTGCTGCCCAGATCGATTACAAGGCTGCAGACCGTCAGTACTGCAAAGATGACTTTGCGGTTGGCGGGATACCGGTCCTTCACCGCTTCTTTTCCTTCAATCGCTCACAGTCAATGCAGTTGCGAGCGTAGGGAATCGCCTGAAGTCGAGCTTTGGCAATGCGAGATTTGGCCTCGGGACGACCCTGCTCGGCACAGGTTTCACAGATCCCAAAACTGCCATCGTCAATTTTCTTCAGAGCATGATTGATCTCTTCAATCACCCCCTGATCGCTTGCTGCAAGTTGCAGTACGAATTCGAGGTCCCAGGCGTCGGAACCCATCTCGGCCATGTGGTTGCTGGAACGCTGCTCGTTACCGGCTTCGGAACCCGAAAAGGCTTCTTCCCGAAGTTGTTCGACGTCACCACGAATGCGGGAACGCAGCAATTTCAACATTCCACGAAATTCGGCCAGCTCTTCTGACTTCATTGACTGCATGGACTGCGGCTCTCCGCTGCGGCTGACAATACATCGACCTGCCGGATTTTCGAAAAGCGGGAATTATTCAGGAGTCCTGCGGGCTGGTCAAGGAACCTGCACACCCTGACTTGGTTAAAACACTGAGAATTTTCAGGACTTCAAACGGGCGTCTAAGAACGCTTGAATGACTGCTGGGATGGTGTTCGTTTGATCATTCTCTGGGATCCAAGCCGTGTTTTTCTGCCCGCATAATCGCTACAGCCCGCAAATTTCTCGCAAACCTCCAAAACTCTTAAAGCTTCGCTAAGAAAAATCTTTCATCTTGTGCGGAGATGTTTTGACATGGTGTGTTGCCTGCCAGCTTGCTGAACGTGTGACAAGTGATTCCGGTTTCGGTGCCCGCAGGCGAACTTTTCTTCGTGCTGTGCAACTTCGATGACCACTGAATCACCAAATCCTATGTCTTTACCGGAACCATCCGATCGCCTTGTCTGGCTGGGCAGCAGCCTGCGTGGTTTTGAGGAACTGGTGGCGGAACATCGCCGCCGTATCTCCGGGCTGCCGACTCGCGGCGACTTACGGTCTGTCAGTGCGTTACCGGCCAGCTGCACGATACGCCAGTTTTCGCAGTCGCAGTTGGTGGTGAACGACGCGGTACCGGGGATTTCTCTGGTGACTCCGGATTGCAGCTGCTGGTCGGATGTGGCGTTTCAGTTCCGCGTCGGTCCGCAGCAGGGGGTGGCGCAGGGCAGACTGTTCGTTTTCCAGCATTCTGCGGCAATTGACGGTCCGCTTACGGCTGCAGCACCGGTGTGTGT
This sequence comes from uncultured Planctomycetaceae bacterium, assembly GCA_963977705.1. Classification (GTDB taxonomy): domain Bacteria; phylum Planctomycetota; class Planctomycetia; order Planctomycetales; family Planctomycetaceae; genus SXXK01. The sequence goes on along the minus strand of CAXBSH010000234.1, from coordinate 3,312 downwards.
AGCGGAGCTGGATGCGGGGCAATCGTGGTGGCAGTTTCCTGCAGAGTTTGTGCTGCGTCCGGCCATGTGTTACTGGTTGCTGGCGGAATCTGTGATGCCGTTCGCAATCGGCTGTGGTTCCGTGGCCAGCCAGTTGCTGGCGGCTGAAGGTCCGGGGCAGCAATTCCGCTCCTTTTCCGGGTTTTCGCCGCTGTTTTGTCTGCGGGGGACTCCTTTGCAGCCGGTTCCTGAGAGCAGCCAGCAGGATTTGGTTCCGGTCGCTGTAACCGTTACAGACTGATCAGCAGGATCTGCCGGTTTTCAGTGAACGACCTGTGCAGACTGATCTCTGCAAAGTTCTGCAAATATTGCCGATGGGGGCTTCCGAAATACCAGAGAACCCTTGGTCTCGGGATGCATTCCTGTATTTCCGTGTCCACGGGGGATGGTGTGGGTCAGTCGCATTCCCGTGGAAAACTCAGGGCATTTCTTTCCCTGGCACGGCTTTTGACTGGATACTGACTGCTCCCCGCAGCATACTATTCAGCCCAGATTCCCTGTGTTTCCCAATGCAAACCTGTGTACAAGCGTGGTTTGTTGTGGCTGGCCAGTGGATTCGGTTGTACGGGTTCGGTGTGTTAAACTTGTTTTCATGCCATCAGTGACCTGTTTGGTCAGCAGTGGTTTGAAGGCAGTTCTGGTGCTGATCAATTGGTTGTTCTGAAAGTTGTCTGGTCCTGCGTGGCCGACTTTTTGGGGTTCCATCATGGCGTCAAAAGACAGCAACGGTCTGGTGATTTCTCTGTCCGTTTTCGTTTTGTTAACGGTCGGGCTGGGCGTTGCGTGGTACATGACCTGGTCGCACAGCAATGACCTGACCAGGGATCTGGCCGCGGCGAAGAAGGCAGAGTCTGACGCCAAGGGTGCGATCAACAACCTGAATCAGGATCTGACGTCGCTGAAGGCGGCTGTGGGTCGGCCCGAACCGGAAGTTGACGACATTGTCACCAACACCAAGCTGGAGATTGCTCGTCGTGCCGGCAACGAGACGTCGATCCCCGACACTCTTGAAGGTGCGATGATCACCAACGCCAATGATCGTGACGCCGAGAAGGCGTCTGCGGCCGAGCGTCTGATTCAGCTGAACACGAAGATTGCAGAGTTGCAGGCTGCTGTGGTCAGCCATCAGAATTCCATGAAGTCTCTGCAGGATCAGGTGGCTCAGAAAGAAGCCGAACTGCTTGAGCGTGAGAAGACTCATGGCGAACAGCTGAAGCAGCGTGAAGACCAGATTGACGAACTGAAGACGCAGCTGACCACGACGCAGACAGAGTTCTCGGATTTCCGTGAAGAGAAGGAGCGTGAAGTGGCTGCACTGAAGGACGAGATCAGTCTGCAGCGTGACACTCTGAAGAAACTGCGAGCGGCCAAGTTCAGCCTTGAGAATCTCAACTTTGAACGTCCTGCCGGTCGCCTGACATTCATTGACCAGCACAATTTGACGGCCTTTGTGGACATTGGGTCTCGCGACAAGCTCCGCGTTGGCACAACGTTCTCTGTCTACAGCCAGAACAACTCGGGTGTTGGTCTGCCTCAAAGCGACAAGGACCTGAAGGGCAAGATTGTCATCACCGAAATTCTTGGTCCGGCACTGGCGAAGGCTGACATCGTTGACCCGAAGCTGGGCGAGCCGATGGCTGTGGCCGACCCGATTTATTCGCCCGTATTTTCTCCTGGCCGTCCGATGGAAATTGCGGTTGTGGGTGGACTGGATTTTGACGGCAATCCTGGCAGTGATCGTGAAGAATTCCGCCGCATGGTTTCGGCCAACGGTGCTTCGATTACTTTGGAAGTGAACGACGAAGCGAAGATCCTTGGTCGTGATGGCGAAGAAGTGACTGACGCGGACATTTCCACGCTGATCTCGTCCAACACACGATTCGTGCTGGTGGGTGATCTTGGTGACGAGGATACTCAGGATACAATTCAGCGTGAGTTGAACAACAAGATCCGCATCATCAAGGTTCGGATGGAGCAGGCTGCCACTGATAACGGCGTCTATGTGCTCAGTCTTTCCCGGTTCCTTGATTACATCGGTTATTCTCGCAAAAGCCTTGCGTGGAGCCCTACGAAGCCGTTCCCGGCAACTTTGCCGAACGGCAGCAAGAGCACATCTGTCGACGCCACCTTCGGCAGTCGCCAAAGCTCTGCGGCAATTTCCGGTGCGGTCGGTGGTCGGGCCAAACGGCCTCTACCTTCAACCGGCTCAACCAGTGCTCTGTACAAGAACACGAATCGTCCGGAATGATCAACGCTGCTGATTCGTCCGCTGAAACGCCTGCAACTGCAGGCGTTTTTTTTTCCTCAACAGCCAGTTCGGAAACAAATCATGATCTGCATCACGGTGACTCCGGAAAGTCGTACTCTGGCTCCAGTGGATCTCTACAACGCCAGCAGCCGCTGCGATCTGATTGAACTGTGTCTGGACCACTTCATCAATGAACCGAATGTGGGGGAACTGCTGCGAGTGGTGCAGAAGCCCATCATGGTTTCGTGTCGTTCAGAGAAGGATGGCGGTGCATGGAAGGGGACAGAGCAGGAACGTATTCAGCTGCTGCGTGAGGCGATTGTTTCCGGTCCTGCTTATGTGGAACTGGATCTGGAAGCGGCGACCAGCATACCGCGATTCGGTAAAACTCAGCGAGTCGTTTCCTTCACCAGTCTGAATCGCCCATTGAATCGCATAGATGACATCTTTGAGCAGTGTCGTCAGGCGAAGGCTGATGTTGTGAAATTTACGTGGCTGACGGAAGACATGGATGCGGCGTGGCCATTGCTGGCTGCCGTGACTCAGCCTCGCGACCTGCCGATTGTGGGACTTGGTGTAGGACGAGCAGGGTTGACATTTTCGCTGCTGGGTCGCAAGTATGGGTCGCCGTGGATTTATGCGGCGCTTGAGCCGGGTATGGAAGCCTTTGCGCGTCAGCCCACGGTCTGGCAGCTGCGTGATGACTACCACTGGGACGCCATCAACAACAAGACTCGTTTTCTGGGAGTCGTCGGTTACGGTGAATCCGAGAATATTACATCGCGGGTTCTGAATGCGGCGTTTCAGCAGATGGATCGCCCGATTCGCTGTCTGCCGCTGCAGCCTGGTGATCTGAGTCGGTTCCCGAAAATGCTGGAGAAACTGGGCATCAATGGTTTGATTGTTGACCCGGCATGGCGTGGTGACCTGTTTGATCTGGTCACGTCCTGCGACGAATTCGGTACTCTGGCTCGCCGCTGTGATGTGCTGATGGAAGGGCAGCAGGGGCGACGTGGTGTCTGTAC
>CAXBSH010000233.1:0-8922 GCA_963977705.1 uncultured Planctomycetaceae bacterium | reverse complement strand
TCGGTCAGCACCTGCCCGATATCCACACCACCGCCAGCTCCTCCACCGGCTCGCAGGACCTGCACACCCAAACCACGCAAACGCTCACACTCCGCCTCCGCACAACCCGCGCCCACACAGACCAGCAGTGGAGCCAGTGGCAGAGTCCGCAGCAGACCGCAGCCAGCCTGCACTGCCGTGCCGTGCGTGTCCAGCACCACCCGCAAGGGTACCCGAGCCGCCGCAGGAAACTCAGACTCGCCCGCCTCCGTCAGTCGCACCGTCAGCTGCGGGTCGTCAGTCCGCACCGTCCCGGCCCCCGTCACTATCGCCTCCATCCGACTGCGCAGAACATGCACGTACTGCAGTGATGAGGTCCCCGAAATCCAGCGTGAATGCCCGGTCCGCGATGCCACTCGCCCGTCCAGTGTCATCGCCCATTTCGCATGTACCCAGGGTCGCTGCTGCAGCTGCAGCCGCACGAACGGCGCAATCAGCGATGTCGCCTCAACCCCACACACGCCCTCTTCCACCGCCAGCCCCGCAGCACGCAGCTGCTGCAGTCCTCGACCAGCCACATGCGGAGCCGGGTCGGCACAACCCACCACCACGCGTCGCACACCCGCAGCCAGCACCGCGTCAGTGCAGGGTGGAGTTCTGCCGTGATGACAGCAGGGCTCCAGTGTCACATACAACACAGCATCCCGCGCTCGCTCACCCGCTGCTCGCAGCGCATGCACTTCCGCATGCGGTCCGCCACATTCCTGATGCCAGCCTTCCGCAATCAGCTGACCGTCCGCCGTCGTCAGCACAGCCCCCACCTGCGGATTCGGTTCCACTCGACCAAACCCCCGCCGTGCCAGCCGCAGAGCATACTGCATGGCGTCTTCGTCAGAGGCAAACCGCATCTCAGCCTCCGGCCAGTGACGAATCATCCCCGCCCAGCAGCTCACGCAGTCGCCGAATCGCTCGCAGATAACGCATGCCGGCTGCCGGAGCACTGAGGCCCAGCGCCTCGGCCGCTTCACTGTTTCCCAGATGCTCAAAATGCCGCATCACAATAATTTCGCGATCCCCTTCGTCCATCTGCTGCAGCGCCGTCACAAATCGTGCCTGCAGCTCCTTCCGCAGCGCGGCGGCCGCCGGAGTCAGCTCGGCGTCCCGCAGCAAAGCCGCCAGATCAGCCGCCGACTGCTCGTCATTCCCCACACCCGAAAAATTCTGCTCCCGATCCACCGAACGACGCTGAGCACCCCGATGACGACGGTGCATGTCGATAATTCGGTCCAGAGCCAGCTGACGCAGCCACAGATGAAATGGCATGCCCGGGTTCTTCAGATAATCTGATAACCGCTGCGATGCCTCAAGCATCACATCCTGCACCACATCACTGGCATCCACTCGCCGCGCCACCGCATGGTCCAGACGCAGCTGCACCATCCGTCGCACCGCGTCCCGATGACGGTCCATCAGACGATTCACCGCCTCCGGATCACCGTCCGCTACATCGCGCAGAATCTCGTGCGTTCGGTCACTCTCTGGCCACATGCGATGCTTCCGCTGAAACCTGCAGACGACAGACCCGGAAGACAACTTCCGGGTCTGATTCCGTCACTGAAAAATCACTTCCGCTGCACGGCTCCAGCCGGCTGATCAATGTCAAACGCATAGCTGGTCACCGACCTGAACTCCGTACCCGGCTTCAGAATCGTACTGGGAAACTCGGGATGATTGACCGAATCGGGATAGTGCTGAGTTTCCAGGCAGAGAGCACTGCGGTGAGCATAGGTTTTGCCACCCTTGCCCGCCTGACCCTTCAGGAAGTTGCCCGAATAAAACTGCACCCCCGGCTCCGTCGTCGTGACTCGCATCCGACGCTTCGACTGCGGATCCACCAGCACCGCCGCCAGACGCATCGTGGCACCGTTTTCTGCCGCATTCAGCACATAATTGTGGTCGTAACCAATCGCTGCCGTCTTACCGATCGATTCAATACGGTCGCCGATCCGAGTCCGCTTGCGGAAGTCCAGCTCGGTACCTTCCACTGCGGCAATCTTTCCGGTCGGGATCAGAGTATCATCGGTCGGAGTATAATTGTCCGCGTTTACTCGCAGCATGTGATCCAGCACTGTGGCACTGCCTTCACCACCCAGATTGAAGTAGGCGTGGTTGGTCAGATTCACCGGAGTATTCCGGTCGGTCTTTGCTGTGTACGTGATGGTGATTGCGTTCTGATCGGCCGGTACAAAGTAGGTGACCGTGACGTCCAGACGTCCCGGATAACCTTCATCGCCGTCGGCACTGGTGACCGTAAACTTCACGCCCTCGCCCTTGTCGGAAGTCATCGGAGTCGCTGTCCAGATCAGCTTGTCCAGAGACTTCTCTACACCACCATGCAGATGGTTGGGTTCGTTGTTGATGGCCAGAGTATATTCTTTGCCGTCCAGAGTGAACCGGCCTTTGGCAATCCGATTGCAGACGCGACCGGTGGTGCAGCCGAAATACTGATTGCCATCACCTTCATAACCGGACACATCATCAAAACCCAGCAGCACATCGGCCAGCTTGCCGGCTGCATCAGGCACGTGCAGAGCGACCAGCGTGGCCCCGCGAGTCATTACGCGAGCGGCGAAGCCGGATTTGTTGCCAATCGTGTAAATCTCTACCGGCACACCGTCTTTGGTTTTGCCGAAAGCTTCCTTTTTGGGTTCAGCACCGGACACCACAGACGTCATCAGCACAGCTCCTGCAAACAACAGCGTCAGAATTCTCATGATCCCCCCGACTTTGAACAGAATGCACCGCGGGCTGCCGACCCGGCAGGATCACAGACGTTCCTGCCCACGGCCCGCAGGTGGAAATATCGCGGCTGACTGCAGCCGCCGATCGCCCCGGTGCCATCGGACATTATCGGGTTCCGCCGGTCTGCACACAAGTGACCAGCTTCCCCGAACCGCTGACAACGTCGGCAGTTCACATTCCCTCAACAATCCGCCCTCGTTTGCACCCGAAATTGCCGCCCGAAATCTGAAAAATGACTCGGAATGGCCCGCCGGAATCAGTCCTGACACCTTGTTGCCAAAATGCCACACCAGCGGCCGTTCCACGCTGCCTCGACTCCACATCGTCCAGTCCTCCGACTCGGTAGCCCCTTTCCGCCAGTCCCTCGGGTTTCCACGCTCAGCACTTGCATAAGCTCGCTCCGCACGACATAACACACAACGGACGTGCGTGAGTCGACTGCAAACCGACAGGTCTGTCGGATCGCTGCTGTCGACTTCCGGACACCGTGACTCGCGGATTGAGCCACGGACCGGAATTCCAACAGGCACTTCGGTTCCCCGCCGCTCTCAGTGCTCAACCAGGGACTGCTCCAGTGCAATGTCCGTTCTGTAAACACGATGAAACCAAAGTCATCGATTCACGTACCAGCCAGGATTTTTCCATCCGCCGGCGCCGTGAATGTCTCAGTTGTGAACGCCGGTTCACAACCTACGAACGGATCGAAGAATCACCCATCCGCGTGATCAAAAAAGACGGAACTCGCGTTCCCTTCGACCGCGACAAAATCCGTTCGGGTATCGAAAAGGCCTGCTACAAACGGCCAGTCAGTCCCGAACAGATCGATCGACTTGTCGGTGCGGTTGAAGCTGCCATCTACGAAGACGGCGAACGCGAAGTCCCCACACGTCGGATTGGCGAACTGGTGTTCAATGCTCTCCGCGACCTCGACAAGGTGGCCTTCGTACGGTTCGCCTCCGTCTATCGCGAATTTCAGGACGTGCACGACTTTGTGGAGGAGTTGCAGCCCATTCTTGATGGTCGCCGACGAGATCCCCGGTCCTGATGACTTCACAGTTTCTGCTATCTGCCTCCGCCTGGCTGCATGCCCGGCTGGTTTTAATTCCTGCGCCGCTGCGTGCCGCAATTGCTCTGATTGCCGGCATCCGCGCTGCAGATGAATACCGCTGGCCTACGGCCCTTTCGGCCTGCGTGGCTATGGTCGCTCTGGGACTCTCACTGCTCTGTCGCCGTCGCACCCCAGTCACCGAACAGCTGCTGCAACTGACCTCCCTGATGATGCTGGGTGGCATGCTCTGGTCACTGCACAACTTCGGCAGTGACGGCCGACAACCCGGACTGCTGCTGGAACGTCATCCACAGCTGCAGCAATCCTCACTCAGACTGACCGGAACTGTTGCCGCCATTCCCGCTACCGCCGTCGCTGCCGCCGCACCAGTCACGGCAGCACCCGCAGACGCAGTCGTCAACCCACAGGCCGAAGTCCGCACTCATTTTCTGCTGCTGGCCGACACCGCACAGCTGCCCCAACACACCGAATCACTCAACGGCCTCTGTCGCATCTCTGTCGATGGTGACGTGTCCGATCGCCTCAGCTGGGGTGATCGGGTGCAGCTGACCGGTCGCCTTGAGCTGCCTCCGGAACCCCAGAACCCCGGCGAATTTGACTTTGGCCGCTATCTTCGCCGCAGCGGTGTTTCGGCCGTAATGTTTCTGCGACATCCCGCGGCCATCCGGATGGTGCAGCCGGGGGCCCCGTGGTCGCCCCGCACTCTGCTTAATCAGTTTCGTCGCAGTACCGTGCACCTGCTGCAGCAGCACCTGTCAGCTGCTGGCCGCGCCTCAGCGGAAGCACTGCTGCTGGGCAACCGCGGCTGGATGAGTTCTGAGGTAGAGCGACAGTATACTGTCAGTGGCACCATGCACCTGCTGGCAATTTCCGGACTGCATGTGGGCATTCTGTACGTGTTCATCGTGCGGATCTTTCATCTGCTGCTGGTGCCTCGTTCCCGCGGCCTGATCATTGCCGCTGTGGTCTGTCTGCTGTACGCCTTTCTGACAGACCTGCGGCCGTCCGTCCTGCGTTCATCGCTGTTCATCGTACTGTCTGTGCTGGGGCAGCTGCTGTGTCGGGAAATGCGTCTCAGCACTCTGATCGGACTGACGGTCCTGATCCTTGCTGTGGTTGATCCGGCCGTAGCCTTTGATGTGGGTGCGTGGCTGTCATTTCTGGCTGTCGCAGCGCTCGGCTGGGTCTCGGCTGGTTCGGAACGTGACGAGTCCCGCGCAGCACCTCCGGATGCTCTGACACTGCCGCAGCGACTGCTGCTGATGGCTCTGGCTGTCGGCCAGTGGACTGTTCGCTGCTGTCGGCAGATGCTGGCCGTCACACTGCTGTCAGCACCGCTGATCGCCTCACAGTTTCACCTTGTCACCCTGACCGGGATGGTGGTCAATCTTGTACTGATCCCGCTGACAACAGCCGTGCTGATTGCCGGCTACATTTTTGTCGCTGTGGGCAGCCTGCTGCCTCCACTGGCGGCCTCGGTGGCATTGCCATTCAGTGGCCTGCTGGAACTGCTGAATCTGGGAGTCCGCTGGAGCGCCTCGGTGCGTTCGGGATACCTGTTGATTCCGGATCTGCCGACCTGGTTTCTGCCGGTCTGGTACGGCCTGCTGCTGGCTGCAGCTGCCTCGCGACCACCCCTGCGTCGGGTCCTGCAGCTGTCCATGGTCGGACTGCTGCTGATTCTGTTTCCGACCATCTGCAGTCGCCCGGTCGTCAGTGGCCTGACCTGTACGGTCCTGAGTGTGGGTCATGGCAATGCGATTGTGGTGGAAGCTGATGATCGCGTGCTGCTGTTCGATGCCGGGGCGATGCATCGAGGTCAACGGACGGCCGATCTGATCGCCGGGTTTTTGTGGCATCGCGGACATCGCATGATTGACGCCATCATTCTGTCACACCCCGATGCGGATCACTACAACGCCGTTCCCGATCTGCTGGAACGGATGTCGGTAGGGCAGGTGCTGGCCACGCGACAGTTCTTCGCAGACGACAGTCCAGAAATTCAGCGGCTGCTGACGGCCCTGCAGCAGCAGCAGATTCCCGCAACAATCCTGCAGCACGGTGATTCACTGAAACTGGCCGAACTGCAGGTCGATTTTCTGCAGAGTCGTCGGGCGACTGAGGAACTGGCTGATAACGAAGCCAGCCTTGCTGCTGTTCTGCATTGCCGCGGTCGCACGCTGCTGCTGCCCGGTGATCTGGAAGGTGCCGGACTGCAGGAGCTGCTGCCGCTCCTGCCGACCTGCAGCCTGCTGGTCAGCCCGCATCACGGCAGTCCGGCGGCAAATCCCCCACGACTCGCCGGAAAAACTCGGCCCACTCACGTCGTGGTCAGTGCTCGTGATACTCGGCATCGGGAACGCCTGCAGCGGACCTTCCCGCGCTCACAGCTGCTGTTCACCGGCCTTTCCGGTGCTGTGGAATCCCGCATCGACGCACGGGGACAGCTGATTGTTCGCAGCTTCCGCTGACCACTGCCGGAATCGGCACTGTCCACCACGCACAGAGATTTCCGGCAGATTCTGCCGGTGTGCAGGGATCGCACACTGAAAGCTGCTGCACCCGCCCGCAGCGCACGCCCACATTCGCCCGCCCCGCTCTTTGCCCACGCCGGAACTCCGCAGATACTCCGACCCTCCTCATTTCACAGCTTATTAAAGGCAACCGGCCTGATCCGGTTGAGGGCTCCGTCCGACATGCACAGAGTCGTTGTGGATGAACCTTATCGGTTCGTCCCGCCTTATCGCCCGCGCTGGTTTTCAAAGCTGTTTCGCCTGTGGCTGAAACCCTTTCTGCGGCGCCGCTATGGCCTTGTCGATTACACCTTCACCGGTCTTGAAAACCTGCGCAACAGTATCGCCGCACAGGACGGCATCATTCTGTGTCCCAATCACTGCCGCGATGCCGATCCAATGCTGATCGGCATGCTCTGCAAAGCCACGCCCTGCCACGTTTACAGCATGGCCAGCTGGCACATCTTCAACCAGTCAGCACTGGAAGCTGTGGTCGTCCGCATGCTGGGCGGTTTCAGTGTGTTTCGTGAAGGCATCGATCGGGAAGCGCTGGACACGGCCGTACGCGTTGTGTCGACTGCCGAACGACCGCTGGTCGTGTTCCCGGAAGGCGTCATCAGTCGCTCCAATGATCGATTACTGCCCCTGATGGATGGTGTGTCCTTCATCGCCCGAATGGCGGCGAAAAAACGGGCCGAGCTGGCACCGAATTCCCGAGTTGTCGTGATCCCCGTCGGCATTCGCTATGAACTGCTGGGTGATCCCGAGACGTCAGCCAATCCTGCGCTCACACGCATCGAACGCCAGACCTTCTGGAATACGCATGAAGATCAGCCGCTGCTGGATCGCATTCGGCGACTGGCTACGGCACTGCTGGCCGCGCGGGAAGTGGAAATTCTGGGTGATGCCCGTTCCGGTCCCGTGCGTCCGCGGATCCGCAGTCTGATTGATCATGTACTGCAGCCCAGCGAACGTCGCTGGCTCGGCAAACCACGCTCTGGTGATGTGATTATTCGCGTGAAGGATCTGCGCGCTGCCATTCTGCCCGAGTTGCTGCGAGGTAACCTGACGCCACAGGAAACTCGCGAACGCTGGAAGGTCCTGACCAACTGCTACTACTGCCAGACACTGTCGCTGTATCCGGAAGGCTATCTGGATGCTGATGAACGCGGACCTCTGACCCCCGAACGCATCGTGGAAACCGTGCACCGGCTGGAAGAAGATCTGACCGATCGCGTCACCATGCATCCTGAATGGCGAGTTCATTTCCGGATCGGTGAACCAATTCCGGCCGATGCGGCAAAAAAACCGCGTGGCGAAGACCCGCTGCAGAAGGAACTGCGACAGCGCATGCTGCAGCTGCTGGGAATTCAGGACTGGTGGCCCATGGATCCCATGACCGTGCTGGCAGAATGATGCACAACCACCGATGATCTCCGGCTCTGCCATCCATTGTTCGATCCTGATCCTGAGGCTGATGCCGATCGCATGACAGGTCTGCTGCCGGAAGTCGAATTCCTCGTTGAGCCGTACCTGTCCGGCTCTCGGATCGATTCGTTCCTGGCAAAGCATCTGCGCAACTATACCACGTGGCGACTGCATCGGCTGGTCGGCGAGGGACTTGCATGGATCGATGATCTGCCCGCCGAGCCTCCGGATCGCGTCTTTACCGGACAGCGAGTCCGGATTCGACTGGTGGAACCACCCGATAAACTGCTGGAACCCTGCAACGTTCCGGTCCGGATCATCTACGAGGATCCGTGGCTGATCGTCGTGGATAAGCCGGCCGGACTGGTGGCTCATCCCGTCGGTGACTTTCAGGAACAGACACTGTCAAATGTGCTGCAGAGTCATCTGGATCAGCAGACGGCCTTCCGTGGCATGCTGCGTCCCGGAGTTGTGCATCGGCTGGATCGCATGACCAGCGGACTGCTGGTGACAGCCAAGGAACATCTGTCGCATCGTCTGCTGTCGATCGACTTTCAGCAGGGAAAGCTGTCCAAGTCCTATGTCGCGCTGATCGAAGGCTCACCCCCTTTCGAGACACGCATGATTGAGCTGCCGATCGGACAGCGGCCCGGTGGCAACAGCGTGCTGATGTCAGCTCAGGCTGATGCTCGAAACAGACGCCCGGCCCGCACGAAAGTGACAGTCCTGCAGCGACACGCCGGCTGGAGCATGGTGGAATGTGTGCTGTTCACCGGCCGCAATCATCAGATCCGTGTGCATCTGGCACAGCTGGGACATCCGGTGTTGGGAGATGAGTACTACGGACCCTTTGGCACGATCCGCAAATCGCCGCGATTCGACGGTGACGAGCCCACGGAACAGCGACACGCGCTGCACGCCGCGACACTCGGCTTCCTGCACCCCATACTGCGGGAATGGATGACCTTTCATGCCCCCCCGCCCGACGACTTCCACGCCCTCGCAGCCGCCGCCAAATCCGGCTGACTGCCCACACCCTCAGGAACGCGCGACTCCCGCCGAACCGTAATCAGTGATCAGTGGCCAGTAAACGCAACGCCCCCTCGGGAGGGCGAGGCTCCCGCCGAGCCG
>CAXBSH010000232.1:0-8936 GCA_963977705.1 uncultured Planctomycetaceae bacterium | reverse complement strand
CGCAGAGGCGCAGAGACGCGGAGAAAACGCAACAAACACACAACCTCTCTGCGCCTCAGCGTCTCTGCGGGAAACTCGCCCCATAACCGAAGCGGTTATGTTCTTTCTGGTAAGGAACCAGTCTCCAACGCGTTTTTCGCCAACCCCAGCAAACTGCAACCTGCAGCCCCGCACGTATTTTTCGTTAATCCCAATTTGGCCCCCCCCTGATTCTGCCCGTCCTGCACCCGCTCGGTTGGATTTCCCCTCCTGAATTCCGTACAATTCCGTTTCGCCCAACATGTCAGGCTCATTCTGTTCTCTCGGTGTTTCCGCAGGAATCCCACATGACTGCTGTCATTGCCCGTGATCGTTGCCGGTTCGTGCTTTTGGTATTTTCGGTGGCCGGCTGGCTGTCCTGCTGGACGCTTCCTACAGCCCGCTGCAGTGCTCAGGACCAGCTACCGCAGCTGACGGCGGGCGAAGCACGAGGTGGCTGGAAGCTGTTGTTTGACGGTCGTTCCACCGCCGGCTGGCGCAACTATCGCTCGGACAAGCTCAGTGACGGCTGGCAGGTCCGCAACGGCACCCTTGAGAAGGTCCGTGCGGGTGCCGGAGACATTGTGACGGCTGAGCAATATCAGAACTTCGAGCTGTCCCTTGAATATAAAATCTCGAAGGGTGGCAACAGCGGTATCATGTTCCGAGTCACTGAAGATGATCCGCGTCCATGGGCCTCGGGGCCGGAAGTGCAGGTGCAGGACAATGTGGACGGTCGTGATCCGCAGAAAGCCGGCTGGCTGTACCAGCTGTACCAGCCGCAGAAGCCCGAATGGGCTGTGAAGTTTGAAAATCAGGTGGGGTTCAAGGGCATTGATATGGATGACGCAACTCGACCGGCCGGCGAGTGGAATCATGTGTATCTGCGAGTTTCACCGAAGCAGTGCGAAGTGGCGGTCAACGGCGTCAGCTATTACTACTTCAACATTGGCAGTGACGACTGGAACAAGCGAGTTGCTGCCAGTAAGTTTGCGAAGTTCCCGCAGTTCGGCAAAGCGGCCAAGGGCCATATCTGCCTGCAGGATCACGGTGACCCGGTGTCTTACCGGAACATCCGTATTCGGGTCCTGTCAGAAGACGGCACGGTGGCTGATCCCGTCGATGGCCAGCTCAATGTGGCCGGAACTCCTGCGTTCCCCGATCTCACCTGGGAAGGTTTCGAGGGAGTGGACGACGAGGGCAAGATCCAGACGATGCGTCCGCTGGAGCTGACGCATGCGGGTGATGGCAGTCAGCGAATTTTTGTGGCGTCGCAGATCGGCACAGTATTCGTCATGCCGGGTACTGAAACGGTCTCTGAAGCAAAGGTATTTCTGGACATCCGCGATCGTGTTCAGGATTTTCGTGCCGACGCGGAAGAGGGTCTGCTGGGGCTGGCGTTTCATCCTCAATACCGCAGCAACGGCTATTTCTACGTGTGCTACAGCTCTTCGAAGGAGCTGCGTACATCGGTGATCTCGCGATTCAGCGTCTCCAGGGCAGATCCGAACAAAGCGGATCCGGCCAGCGAAACGGTGATCATGAAGATTCCACAGCCATTTTCGAATCACAATGGGGGTTCGATCGCCTTCGGGCATGACGGCTATCTGTACATCGCGCTGGGCGATGGTGGTGGCCGCAACGATCCGCTGGGGCATGGCCAGAACCTGGCGACTCTGATGGGTTCGTTGCTGCGAATCGACGTGGATCATCAGCAGTCCGGGAAGAATTATGCGGTTCCTGCGGACAATCCGTTTCTGAACCGCGAAGGTGCTCAGCCGGAAATCTATGCCTATGGTTTCCGCAACATCTGGCGTCTGACGGTGGACCGCAAGACGGGGGATTTGTGGGCTGCGGACGTGGGTCAGGACTTCTGGGAAGAAGTGAATCTGGTACAGAAGGGTGGAAACTACGGGTGGAGTGTGCGTGAGGCTTCATATCCGTTCAATAACAAGCCTGCGACAGCAGCCGACCCCTTGATTCCTCCGGTTTGGGAGTATGATCATCAGCTGGGCAAGAGTATTACCGGCGGATTTGTCTACCGAGGTGCAAAGCTGCCTGAGTTGCAGGGGCACTATGTGTACGCAGACTTTATCAGTGGCCGCATCTGGGCATTGCAGTATGACGCGACCACTGGTCGGGTTATCAGCAACAAATCGATCGCGTCCACCGGGTTTCCTGTGCTGGCCTTCGGGCAGGATGAATCGGGCGAGTTGTATTACATGCTGGAAACGGTGAACGGTCAGGGCATCTATCGCCTCGCGGCAGCGAAGTGAAGCGGTCCTGTTCAGATCGTCTGAGGTGAGGTCCTGATGGCAGAATCGGCGGACGAGCGGGATGAGCGTCTGGCGGTGGTCTTTGACCAGCTCATGCAGGATTCTCGCAGCGGCCCTGCGATGGCGCGTCTGGAAGCTGCCATCCGGCAGCATCCGGACCTTGAACGCGAGCTGCGCGAACTGTTTGCCACGGCCCGCATGGCTGACGATCTGGCCTTGCTGGACACGGTCACTGGCGGCACCGAGGAACGACTCAGTTTTGGCAGTCCGTCGTCACCATCGGCAGTACGGAACAGCAGTGACGGCGGCTGGGGCAGCGGCAGCTGGATGTCGCATGCCGACGTACTGCAGGTTGCTGCTGGAGCCGGTCGGGGACAGCGAAAGGCGACGTTTTCGCTGATCGGCAGTCGGATCGGGGATTACTCGATCGAGGCAGAGGTTGGTCGAGGAGGGATGGGAGTCGTGTACCGAGCGCGGCAGGGAAGCCTGCAGCGGACGGTGGCACTGAAGATGATCCCGAATGCGGCGCTGGCCTCCAGTATTGACTTGCAGCGGTTGCGAGCCGAAGCCCTGGCAGCGGCTCGACTGCGGCACCCGAACATTGTCCCGGTCTATGAAGTTGGTGAACAGGATGGGCAGCCGTGGTTCAGTATGCAGTACATTTCGGGAACGACACTTTCCGAACGACTGCAGCGTGGACCAATGCCACCCCGGGATGCCGTTTCGCTGCTGATCCCCATTGTGGAAGCGATTTGCGCGGCGCATCGTGCGGGAGTACTGCATCGGGACCTGAAACCCGGCAACATCCTGATCGCCAAAGACGGGACTCCCTTTGTGACCGACTTCGGTTTGGCGAAACGAGTCAGTGTGGACGATCAGGCATCGCAGGGTGGTGGTGAGCTGCACAGTCTGACGCAAAGTGGCGCCATCCTTGGAACTCCGGCCTGGATGTCCCCGGAGCAGGCTGCCGGGCAGTCTGATGCCATTGGTGTTGCAACGGATGTGTACAGCCTTGGCGCACTTCTGTTTGCCATGCTGACCGGTCGACCGCCGTTTCAGGGGGCTACACCGCTGGACACCGTGCTGATGGTGCTGGAGCAGGATCCACCGGGCATCAGCATGCTCAATCGAGCGGTGGATTCAGACCTCGAGATGATCGTGCTGAAGTGTCTGCAGAAGCCGCAGGATCTGCGGTATGCATCAACCACAGCATTGGCTCAGGACCTGCGCGCGTGGCTCAACAGTGAACCGATCACTGCACGGTCTTCGACTATCGCACAGATCATGACTCGCCTGTTCCGCGAATCGCATCACGCAGCGATTCTGGAGAACTGGGGACTGCTGTGGATGTGGCACAGCCTTGTCGTGCTGCTGCTGTGTCTGATCACGAACGGCATGCAGTTAAACGGAGTCGCAGCGCGGTGGCCGTTTGTCACCCTGTGGGTGGTGGGCCTC
This sequence comes from uncultured Planctomycetaceae bacterium, assembly GCA_963977705.1. Lineage (GTDB taxonomy): Bacteria > Planctomycetota > Planctomycetia > Planctomycetales > Planctomycetaceae > SXXK01. The sequence goes on along the minus strand of CAXBSH010000232.1, from coordinate 5,187 downwards.
GGCTTGTGGGCTCTGATCTTCTGGAATCTGCGGCATCGAGCCGGGCCGATCACGGCGGTCGAGCGGCAGATTGCGCATCTGTGGGGCGGCAGTATGGTTGCGTCCTCGATGCTGTTTGCTGTGGAATCGATCATGGGGCGGGAGGTACTGGAATTTTCCCCGGCCCTGGGAGTGATTGCGGGAATGGTGTTCATGGGGAAGGCCGGAATTCTGACCGGTCGATTTTACATCGAGTCGCTGCTGATGTTCGGAACATCGCTGGTGATGGCGGCCATCGCGGCATCTGATCTGCCGGATCTGAGTGTATCGCTGTTCGGCATCATGTCCGCGGTCACATTTTTCTTCCCGGGTCTGAAGTATTATCGCCAGCATCGACGCAGCCGCCGTTGATGCCGGGAACCAGCCATACGCAGTGCTGAGCCGACAAAAAGGTAGTCCGCGCAGAACCGAGCCGCCCCCCTTTGCCGGTCCCCCTTGGGAGGGCGAGGCTCCCGCCGTGCGCCAAAATGTAGACCGGGCATTCCTGCCCGGCCGCCCTTGTGCCCACACAAACCCGCGCCGCAACGCCGTCACCGAGCTAGTGCTCGGCGTTCGTAGCATGGGCTTCAGCCCGTGTCGTCCTCCGCGTTCAAGCCCCCCAAAAATCCCTTGGGAGGGCGAGGCTCCTGCCGTGCGCCAAAATGTAGCCCGGGCATTCCTGATGCCGAGGACGAAAATGTAGCCCGAGCATTCCTGCTCGGCCCCATCCATTAAAACACTGGGGATTGCAAGGGTGCTGAGAAGTCTGTGCCCGGGCTAAAGCCCAGACTACGACATTGTGTCCCTCGCGTTACTCCTGCTCGGCCACCTTTGGCCCACACAAACCAGTTAGCTGCCCCCAAGGCCAGCCATTAGCGTAAGCTGACAGGTATCGCCACTGGTCATCCCCAAGCTTCTGCTCAGTGATCCCCAACGCCGATCGCGTTACCCATCCCTGCAAGACAACACCCGTTGGCTTCCGCCAACGGCTCGCCCCGAGTTGCGTCTGCAAGTGCGGCTTTTCGAGCCTTTCGCGGTCAACAGCCTTCCTGACACCGCGGATGTCGTTTCAGGTTGCGCCGCAAAACGCCCGCCGCACTGGTCTTTGGACCTTCCACTGCTGAAACCACCAGATTTTCAGACAGCTGCCCACCCCTGATGACTCTGACAGGTTGTCACGGTATGCTGTGAATACTCCAAATGAAGGGGGCCCAGCATGGGTCCTCACCTGACCTCGTTCCAGGAGTTCCACCATGAGCTGGCTGACTGAAAACCCGTGGCCGTTGCTGATGTTGCTGTGCAGCGCGGCGGCCATCTGTCTGATACTGCGTTTGCAACGCAGCTGGCAGCTGGCCGGACTGTTGCTGCTGGCGGCGGCCGGAGTGTATTTTGCGGAGCAGTCCATTGTGACGGGTCGGGAGCAGCTGGAGCTGCGTCTGGATGGGCTCAGGCTGGCGTTTGTCCGCGATGACCTGCAGCAGATCCAGGCATTTCTGTCACCGAATGCGCCTGAGTTGCTGCAAACCGCAGAAAGTGGCCTGAAACTGGTTCGGGTAACCGGTGGTGTTCATCTGAAGGAAGTGGAAGTACAGGTGCAGCAGAATGGGCAGCAGGCCACGGTGCAGTTCCGAGCGAACGGCCCTGTATTGCTCAGGGAATCTCAGCAGTCGCTGCACATTGCGACTCGCTGGAAAACCACATGGGAGTGGACGGCAGGTGAGTGGCTGTTGCAGGACGTGCAGCGACTGGACCCGCTCAGCGGTCAGCCCATCGGCATCCTGTCAGCTGGGAACTGAACCCTGAACGAACGGGAAAAGCGGGGCCTTTGCGTTGTCTGGGGAAGATCTCCCAGCGGTATGGCGTACGCGGTTATCGAAATCCCCGAGTTCACCGAATCTGCGCTAAACCCCCGGTTGTGCTTTCCATTCTCAGGAAACCCTGTAGACTTGGGAACTCTGGCGATGCTGGGATCGCGTGGTCGGCAACAACAGCAGCAGCGGGTTAGTGCGCAGCACGTCTGTGCACCTGAAACCTCCGGCCGGACAACTTATGAAAGGTGGGCAATGCTTAGAAAATTGCAGGGTTTTCGCAAACTGGCGCTCAGTGCAGCGTTAGCTTGTGCAGCGGTTCAGGTGCAGGCTCAGGACGCTGGTCCTCAACCTGAGTATCCTCCGTTTGCAAAGGTCCTTGAGGGGTTCGAGAAGGTCGTCACAAAGGCCAACATCAATCCGATGTACACGCTGTACACGCGTGCGAAGGACGGCCAGATGTACGCCGAGCTGCCTCGGGATTTCCAGATGCGGAAATACTTTATTGCCACAACTGTTGCCAGTGGTGAAGAGTACGCAGGTTTGCAGGCTGGTGATTTGTACGTTTACTGGCGTCGCTACGACCGTCATCTGGCTCTGATTGCCCCGAACATCGAGTACCGCGCCCAGGGTGATCGTGAAGCCGAATCTTCGGTCAAGCGGTTGTTCACAGACCGCGTGCTGATGGAAGTTCCGATCATCACGATGGGCCCGAACGGTGGTCCTGTGATCGACATGGACTCGATGCTGTTGAATCCGGATCCGCGGTTCAACATTGGCCCGGCTCCGTTCAACCCATCTTTGACGCAGCGTGGGATCTTTTCGATTCGCACGGCGAAGGCGTTTGAGAACAACGTGGAAGTGGCGTTTGAGGTTCCGTCTGCTCAGGACGGTGGCCTGAAGATCCTGCACTTCTCGATCAGCAACATTCCGGACAACACCGGGTATCAGCCTCGTCCGGCTGACAGTCGCGTGGGGTTCTTCACGACGTCGTATTCGGATCTGGCGAAGTACGACGACCGCGAGACTCGGATTCGTTACATCAATCGCTGGCATCTGGAGAAGGCTGATCCTCGTCTGCAGGTCAGTCCTCCGAAGAATCCGCTCGTATTTTACATCGAGCACACGACTCCGATTCGTTATCGTCGTTGGGTGCGTGATGGGATTCTAGCGTGGAATGCGGCCTTTGAGAAGGTGGGCATTACCAATGCGATTGAGGTGTACTATCAGGATGCTGCGTCCGGTGCTCACATGGACAAGGATCCGGAAGATGTGCAGTACAACTTTGTGCGCTGGCTGAACAACGACATTGGTACAGCGATTGGCCCCAGCCGAGTTCATCCGCTGACGGGTCAGATCCTGGACGCCGATATCGTGCTGACGGATGGCTGGATTCGCCATTACAAGAAGCAGTTCACCGAGACTTTGCCGAAGATCGCGATGGAAGGTTATGGTCCGGACACGCTGGCGTGGCTGGCCGATCATCCGGAGTGGGATCCGCGTGTCCGTCTGGCTCCGCCGGCCCTGCGTGGTCAGGTGCAGCGTCAGATTGCGAAGAATGCGTTGCTGCCGTACGCCGGACATCCGCTGTTCTCGGCTGATTCCAGTATTCTGGGCGACCAGGAATACGACGGTCTGAACCGTCCCAGCCAGGTGAATGGCCTGTGCATGGCGGCTGACGGACTGGCGATGGAAGTGGCCATGGCGCGGATGACGTTCGACATTCTGGGTGGTCTGTCCCAGGATCCTCCTGCTGCCCCGGCCCCTGCGGCTGGCGAAAAGAAGCCGGAAGCTCCGAAGGAACAGATGCTGGACGGCATGCCTGAGTCCTTTGTGGGTCCGCTGATGGCTCACCTCGTCGCTCACGAAGTCGGCCATACTCTGGGATTGCGTCACAACTTCAAAGCGTCCAGCGTGTATACTCTGGCGCAGATCAACAGCGAAGAAGTGAAGGGCAAGAAGCAGCTGGCCGGCTCAGTGATGGACTACATCGGCACGAACGTGCGGCTGGATTCCGGCACGGTGCAGGGCGACTACTGCATGACGGGTGTTGGTCCGTACGACATGTGGGCCATCGAGTATGGTTACACATTCGGTGACACCAAACCGATTCTGGCTCGCGTTGCCGAACCAGAGCTGGTCTTTGCGACCGACGAAGACACTGGTGGACCAGACCCACTGGCTCGACGCTATGACTTCTCGAAGAATCCGCTGGACTTTGCGAACGAGCAGATGAAGCTGGTGAATCATCACCGTGGCAAGCTGCTGTCGGACTTCATTAAGGACGGCGACAGCTGGGATCGAATTCGGTATGGCTACGAAATGATTCTGTCTCTGCAGACTCGTTCGCTGTCCATGATGTCCATCTGGGTTGGTGGTGCTCACGTCAACCGCGACAAGAAGGGCGACCCGAATGGTCGTCGTCCGATTGAAGTGGTTCCCGCCGAAACTCAGCGGGCAGCTCTGAACTTCGTGCTGCAGAATGCCTTCCGTGACGAAGCCTTCGGACTGACTCCTGAGCTGACCACAGCCATGGGTCTGGACAAGTGGTACGACAATCAGGGCTCAATGAGCGAAGAGTCGACATGGCCGATTCATGATCGGATCATGGGCATCCAGTCATCGATCATGACATCGCTGCTGAATCCCACGACTCTGCGTCGTGTCTACGACAATGAATTCCGGACACCGGCTGACGCCGACTCACTGACTCTGCCGGAACTGCTGCAGACAATCACTGCGGCTGTCTGGTCCGAGCTGGATGTGAAGGCCGAAGGTCAGTACACAGCTCGCAAACCGCTGATCACCAGCCTGCGCCGCAATCTGCAGCGTGAGCAGTTGGAGCGTCTGATTGATCTGACTCTGCCAGGTCGCAGTCAGGGTCCTGCCGGCAAAGTGATCTCATCACTGGCCGGACAGCAGCTGCGAGCGATCGTGCAGAAGATCGAAGCTGCTCAGCAGGCTGCTGCTGACAAGCACGATCCGTACACTGCCGCTCATCTGCAGCAGGCCCGTGACCGCATCACCAAGGCTCTGGACGCTGACTACATTCTGAACCCCGGTTCAGGCGGTGGCGGTGGCCGGGAGTCATTCCTGTTCGGTCGTGAGACGGAAGTCAGCGAACCCTGAGTGCTGAAGTTGGCAGCTCGTTGATCCGGACTGCCAGCAACTCACCATTGCAATCTTTGCCGAGGCTTTCGATGATCTTTCATCGAAAGCCTCTTTTTTTGGCTCTGCGTAGATCAGTAATCAGTGGTCAGTAATCAGTAATCAGTAATCAGTAATCAGTGGTCAGTGGTCAGTGGTCAGTGGTCAGTGGTCAGTGGTCAGTGGTCAGTGGTCAGTGGTCAGTGGTCAGTGG
>CAXBSH010000231.1:0-8947 GCA_963977705.1 uncultured Planctomycetaceae bacterium | reverse complement strand
GTGTGTCCCTGCGGTTGGTGGTGTGTCCCTGCGGTTGGTGGTGTGTCCCTGCGGTTGGTGGTGTGTCCCTGCGGTTGGTGGTGTGTCCCCGCGGTTGGTGGTTCCCTGGGCCTCGTGGGGCTGGTGTTGGTCAAGAGCCGTACTGATGTTTGGCTGCATCAGGTATCGGTGATACCGCATGGGCGGTTGGCAACGGTTTTTTGCGAGTGTTTGGCGAAGGAATCATTCGTTCGAGCAGTGCCACAGGTGTGTCTGTACTCGCCGCAGTTGCTAACTAACTGACTGGCTAACTAACTGACTGGCTAACTGGCTGACTGGCTAACTGGCTAACTGGCTAACTGGCTTGCCGACCGGTTCGTTCAGTCAAGCCATTCGTGGACGGCGAGTACCGGGCAGCGGGCGTGTTCCAGCACTTGTTCGGTTGTGGAGCCGCGCAGTGCATCGAGCAATCCGTGTCTGCCGGCTGTGGTCATGGCAATCAGTTCAGCGCGAACGGCTGTGGCGGTATGCAGGATGGAATTGGCGACTGACCCGGAGGCGTGGTGCCAGTGGTACTGGACGGCGGGGCAGTCGGGCAGCTGGATTCCGGGTTGGTCCGAGTGACTGCCCACGTGCAGCAGATGGATGTGGCAGGCCGGGATTTCCAGTGAGCTTACCAGATCACAGACAATTTCGATCGCTGGCTCCGGGGCTGGTTCGAAGTCGACGGGGATGAGGACACTGGTGAGTTGGGCTGTACCGGTGTGTTCATTGACGAAACCGGGGTTTCCGACAGGAAGAAACAGTGTGGCGCCGTCTGTTCCGGCGTTAATTCTTCCGGCGGTTGTCTGGTGCAGCCAGCGATCCCGTCCATGTCGCTGATGGGTGGCAAGGACAAGGAGATCTGCCGGGTGTTGAGCGAGGAACCCGAGGACTCCGGCGGCTGGATCCGGGTCAGCGACCGAGACTTTGCCGATACGAACGCCCAGGTCGGCGACCGCAGAACGGGAAGCGTGCTGTGGCAGCAGGCCCCAGCCAGCCAGTGTGTCACGAACGGCCGGATATCGAGACCAGTCCGGGGGCTGGTCGTCTGAGCGTTCCACGTGCAGGATGGCGAGCGATCCTTTGGTGGCGCAGGCCAGTCGCAGGGCATGTGCAAATGCCACGGTGCTGCCATCACCAAAGTCTGTGGCATGCAGCACGTGCTCGATCGCCAGTCCATATCGCTCTGACATCTGTCAGTTCCTGCTGCCGTGATGTTGCGAATTGCGGTTCAGCGTTAACTACAGCGTTCAGTCATCAGTCAAATGGTGAGGAACTGAGTTCTGGAGAACAGGAAACTGTTACGGGGACAGTGTCACGATGGCAGCCATCCGTTTGCCCTTGTGAGCAGTAGGTTTGGCTGGGTGTGCCTGTCACGGTGCACCGCTTCCCGGAATTTTCGGTCAATCACGGGCCGTGGTGGGGCCCACAAGACGGTCGAAGATCGGGGAAGCCATCAGAGTAGTAATGATGGCCATGATTACCAGCATCGCGAACAGTTGATCCGAAATCAGGCCACGTTCCCGACCGATATTGATGATGATCAGTTCCATCAGTCCGCGAGCGTTCATCAGGATGCCGATGCCCATGGCTTCACGGTTCGGGACACCTGTGGCGCGTGCCGCCAGCCAGCACGAGACGCCTTTTCCGATCATGGCCACCAGCAGCACCAGCAGGCACATAATCCAGCCGGAAGTTGTATTGAGGAGGCCGATTTTTGTGTTGAGCCCACTGAAGGTGAAGAACATGGGCAGCAGCAGTGCCACGGTGAATGGTTCGGCTTTTTCGATGAAGCCGCGAGTCATAGCTCCGCGTGGAATTGCCGTACCGACGATGAAACCGCCGAAGACGGCATGCAGTCCCAGTTTGTCTGTGGTCAGTGCGCCAAGTGCCATCAGGGTCAGGCAGACGATGAGCCCTGGTTCTGTGATTTTGTCGTCACGAATCAGCAGGCGTTCCAGACGCAGCAGGATGGGCCTGAGCAGCAGTGAGACGCACAGGACAAACAGGATTCCGCCACCAATACTTTTCAGTGCTGCTGTGGGCGATTTTTCAATGCTGGACAGTACGATCGCAAGCAGGCACCAGGCACAGCCGTCATCGATCGCCCCGGCACCGATAGCAACGGTCCCCATGCGCGTGCCGTTCAGGCCCTTGTAGTGAATGATGCGCGCCAGCATCGGGAAGGCCGTGATGCACATGGACGCCCCAAGGAAGATGGCAGATGGCCATGCGGAAGTGCCAGCCGGAAAAAGATCTGTTGAACTGTGGAAGTACAGGCCCAGCAGTCCGCCCAGAATAAATGGGCTGAGCATTCCGGCAAGGGAAACGGCAACCGCACTTTTCCATTGAGACCGTACGATATCGAGGCGGAATTCCATGCCGACAATAAACATGTAAAGCGCCAGCCCCAGTTGTGCAACCGGGTAGATATAGCTTTGCGAATCGCGAGTTTTGGCGTCCCATGGGAAAATGGCTGCCTGCAGTTCCGGGAAAAACAACCCCAGCAGCGACGGGCCCAGACAGACACCGGCGATCATTTCTGCCACGACCTGAGGCTGGCCGAAGCGACGAGCGATGATGCCAACGATGCGGCAGGTGGCAAGAATGACGGCGATCTGGAGAAAGAAGTATTCCGCCAGCAGGGGATTTTTCATGGACTTCTGCGCTTGGAAAAGGACGGCTTCAACCTGGAAAACAACAGAGGAAAAGTGCCGAGCCCTCACTATACCCACAAGATCGTCGTAAAGACAACTGTTGTTTCAACATGTTTTTGATGTCAGTGGATTTTTTGGTGGTGGGTGCGGTTTTGTCAGCGGCTCAGGCGACGGGGCCGTCCGGGGGTCCTGTCAGCGGAATTCTCGGAACACCAGGCAGGCGTTGTGGCCGCCGAACCCGAAGCTGTTTTTCATGGCACTGCGGATCCGCATGCTGCGGGGTTCGTGAGGTACGTAATCCAGATCGCAGGCGGGATCGGGGTTATCGAGATTGATCGTGGGCGGTGCGATCTGCTGCAGCAGAGCATTGACGCAGAATGCCGATTCCACGCCTCCAGATGCTCCCAGCAGATGTCCCAGCTGACTTTTGGTACTGGAGACGGCGAGGGCATCGGCATGTTGTCCGAAGACTGAGCGAATGGCGTTGGTTTCCGCGACATCTCCAAGGGGTGTGCTGGTGCCGTGTGCATTGATGTAGTCGATGTCATCCGGTTTCAGGCCGGCATCGGCGATGGCCGCGTGAATCGCTCGAGCTGCTCCTGTACCCTGTGGGTCGGGCGATGTGAGGTGTGTGGCATCTGACGACAGTCCATAGCCGCAGATTTCGGCAAGAATCCGTGCTCCGCGTCGCTGTGCGAATTCCAGTTCTTCCAGAACAAGAATTCCGGCACCTTCAGCGAGGACAAACCCATCGCGGTCCACATCGAAGGGGCGACTGGCTTCCTGTGGTGCCTGATTGCGCACCGAGAGAGCTCCCATGCGCGCGAATCCCGCGATGCCCATGGGAGTGAGCGCGGCTTCGGTTCCGCCGGTGAGCATGACATCGGCCATATTGTTCTGGATCATCCGGAGTGCATCACCGATGGCATTTGTACCAGAGGCGCAGGCGGTGCACACCGCAGTATTGGGGCCGCGCAGTTTCCAGTGAACGGAAAGATTTCCGCTGGCGGCGTTGATGATGAGTTTGGGGATCATGAAGGGCGAGATGCGGTCGGGGCCGCGGTCGAACAGCACGGAATGCTGCAGTTCGATTTCATCGAGCCCACCGATGCCGCTGCCCACAAGGACTCCGTAGCGGTACGCATCACCGATACTGAAGTCGATTCCGGCCTGTTGGATGGCCTTTTCAGCGGCCACGAGTGCGAACTGGGAGAATCGATCGGCGCGGCGCAGATCGCGGCTGTCGATCTGGATGTGGGTGGCGGCGTCAAACTGACGAATCTCGCCCCCGAAGCGCACCTTGAAATCGCGGCAGTCAAATCGCTGTATAGTTCCAACGCCGCTTTGTCCGCGACACAATGCGTCCCAGACGTCGTCCAGTTCGCAGCCAAGCGGGGTGACAACGCCAAGGCCTGTCACCACTACTCGACGGCGTGACATACACTCAGCTTTCGACGCACATGAAGGCTGAACGAACAAAGGACAGCAGGCAGGCGACGCAGTGTTTGCTGAGTCGCCTGATCCTGAGTCATTCCGAACGGATCGGCCAGATCACACGGGTTATTTGGATTTTCCGTTGATGTAGTCGATGGCGTTGCCAACGGTCTTGATCTTGTCGTAGTGCTCGTCCGGGATCTTGACTTCGAATTCGTCTTCGAGCGCCATGACGAGTTCAACGATATCCAGAGAATCCGCTTTCAGATCGTCGACGAACGAGCTTTCGCGGGTGATTTCTTCTTTGGGAACGTCCAGTTGATCGCCAACGATTGAAATGACTTTATCAGTAATATCCGACACAGGTAGTTTCCTCCAGCGAAAACAGGCACCCGATGACTTTGGTGTCGTTCATTCGGTCATCCGAGGAATTGCTCCGGCTGCCTGCTCCGAATGCAGGCGATTTCCGGTCCGCGAATTGGAGACAAGGTATATCGGTTTTGGCAAACCGTGTAAACCCGTCCCTGGCAGGAGGCAGAAACGAGAGGAAATCGGGAAGCTGGTGGATGGCGGTCAGCCCCTGTTTCCCCTGAAAACCACGGATTTCGAAGCCGTACGGCCGTTCTCTGTGCGGATTTCCCGCAATTCGCTAAGATCCGCTGGCGGCAGCGGTTTCCGCAGATTCCTGAGCCTGAAAAGGGGTACCACCGATGATCGTTCGCTTCTTCCTGTCCATTGTCTGTTCGGTCGTGCTGTCTGGTTACTGGGTGGCAGACGCAGTCGCGGCTGATCAGGTAACGATTCGTCCGGCGGACGCAAAGACTCTGGATATCCGTATCAACGACCAGCCATTCACTACGTTCAACTTCGGCGAATCTCTGCCCAAGCCATTTTTTCTCCCCGTAACGACTCAGGGCGGAGTGGTCGTCAATCGAGCGTTGGGTGATGCGTCAGACGCCGATCATCCGCATCACAAGGGGATCTGGAATGCGATTGACGAGGTGAACGGTGTGAAGTTCTGGGCAGAGAAGGGTCGGATTGTGAACCTGAGCACCGAGATTACTCGCGATTCAGGTGCAACGGCTGAGATACGGATCGTGAATGCGTGGCAGAATCCTGAATCGGGTAAGGCCGAGGTTGAGGAGACGGCAACGGTGACGATTCATGCCAATCGTCTGATGGTCTATGACATGACCTTCAAAGCGGTTCATGGTCCAGTGGTTTTTGAGGATACGAAAGAGGGTCTGTTTGGTTTTCGCGTAGCGCCTTCGATGAAAGAGAAGAACGGCGGTCGGGTCACGGCAAGTGATGGGTCTGCCACTACGGCGAAATGCTGGGGTCGAACTTTTTCGTGGGTGGATTATTCGGGTGAGGTTGGTGGCAAAACCGTGGGTGTGACGATCATGGATCACCCGAAGAATTTTCGTCCATCGCGCTATCACGTCCGCGACTACGGTTTGTTTTCAATCAGTCCGTTTGGTGAGAAGGCATACACCAATGGTGCTGAGGAAGCGAAGCCTGTGCAGCTTGAGCAGGGTGGGACTCTGCGGTTGCGATATGCCCTTTACATTCATGACGGCGATGCTGCGGCTGCGGGTATCCCGGCCGTATGGCAGCAGTTTTCTGAAGAATCGAAGCAGGCTGATAAGTGACTTTGCCGCTGCATCTGCTGTTTCCGCTGTTTTCCAGTGTGGTGTTTGTCTTCGGGATGCTGAATGCCAAGCGAGCCATTTCGCTGGGCGCCAGTCCGTGGACCAGTACGGTGCTGGCGAATTTCTGGCTGGCGGCTGGCTGGGGGCTGTGTGGAGTGCTGACGGGACAGCTGCTGCCTGCGGCTGGCTGGTGGCAGGCGGCGCTGGTGGCTCTCAGTTTCGTGGCTGGTCAGGTCTTCACCTATTTTGCGTATCAGTTTGGTGACGTTTCCGTGGCGACTCCGGTGTTCGGGGTCAAAGTGATTATTGTGGCGGTGCTGCTGTCTGGGCTGGCGGGCGAGCCGATTTCGGGGCCGGTCTGGGCCGGTGCTGCTCTGGCAACTCTTGGTGTCGGACTGATTCAGGCGGGTGCTGCGGCTGGTGATCGCAGTGAACGGTCTTTCCTGCGCAGCGTGCTGACGATCGGTCTGGCGCTACTGGCGGCAACTTCGCTGTCGCTGTTTGATGCGGGTCTGCAGCTGTGGGGCCGGCAATGGGGTGCCAGTCAGTTTCTGCCGGCCATGTTTGTCTGCACAGGGCTCTGGTCCTGTGCTCTGCTGCCATTTGCCAACCGTCCGCGGCAGCTGCGAGGTACCCCTGCACTGACTCCACTGCTGATCGGGACTCTGCTGATGGCCCTGCAGGCGATGAGCATGTCGTGGTCACTGAGCCGTTTTGGTGATGCGACGAGGATTAATATTGTCTACGCCCTGCGCGGGTTGTGGGCCGTGGCTCTGGCCCGTCTGTTGTCCGGGACATTTGTCACGGCTGAACGCCAGTTGAGTCGTCGAGTGATGCTGGTGCGGCTGACTGGTGCTGTACTGCTGACTGCTTCCGTGGTGATCGCATTGAGTGATCGTGGGTGACAGGCATGGCCGCTGCGCAGCGGCAGGATGGTCAGGCGGATGTCAGTTTATTGATTTCGTCAAGCAGAGAGGTCCGCAGCTGGCTGATGCGTTCCGGGTCTTCCAGCTTGTGCCCATTCTCATCAAGTACGTAGAAGACGTCGACAACCTGATCGACGCTGGTTGCGATGCGAGCAAGGTGTACAGTGAGGCCATGTTCGTGAATGGTCTGAGCCAGTGTGAACAGCAGTCCCTGCGTGTCCATGGCGAAGACGTCGATGACTGTGTATTGCTGTGAGCAGTCATTATCGACCATGACTTTGGGGGCCTGCCGCATAATGACGGCTCGTTGTCCAAGCAGTCGGATGAGCGAGCTGCGGCGGAAGACGGCTTCGGGTTTTCGGCGGGCTGTCAGGACATCGCCGATCACCACCGCCACATCTTCAATGCGTGAATGCGGAACTCCGCCACTGAAATTCCGATCGGCGACTCGAAACAATGAGATAACGAAGCCACGTTTGGAGGTACAGATCAGAGCATCCTTGATGTCCATACCCATGGCGGAGAGGATACCGGCGACGAAGTGGAAGCTGCCTGAGGCGAATCGCTGGGGCGCATAGACCCGATAGCTGACAATTTCCAGTTCGGGGTCGTATTCGCCTTCGATTTTGACATCCCGGCCATCCAGCAGCTGGATCACAGCGAGGTCGCGGGCGATGCGTTCAGGCTGCTGGTTCATCAGGTACAGCGGGGGCAGCGAATCCAGCTCGGTATCGGCCCACTGCCCCCATTCTTCGGCAGTGGCCGACTGCTGTCCAGCTGCCGGCAGGAATGACTGCCTGACAGCAGCTCGAATTTTCTGAATTCGTTCGCGTTCAAGGTGATTGTAGGGGCGACCACTGAGGATCAGGCTGGCGCGGTTGTAGAGATCGGCCAGCAGATCGCCCTTCCAGTCGGTCCAGACTTCGGGACCTACGGCGCGAATATCGGCTACGGTCAGACAGTACAGCATCCGCAGCAGTTCCGGTGCTCCCACCAGTCTGGCGAAATCGAGCAGCACGATCCGGTCAGTGATGTCGCGACGAAGTGCGAGGTCCGGCATGATCAGGTGATAGCGGACAAGGAACATCAGCATACTGCGTTTGTTGGCGGCCAGCTGCAGACGCTCGGCTGTCATCGCAGCAATCTGTTCGCCGATAATGCTGTGATCGCCGGCACGACCCTTGCCGATGTCGTGCATCAGCAGTGCAAGGTGCAGCGTGGCGCGGTGACGGATTTCCTGGTAGGCCGAGCCGACTGCAGTTTTTTCTGAAGCAAACTGCGCCACTTCATCAATCGTCTTGAGTGTGTGCTCGTCTACTGTGAAGCTGTGATACTGATTGAACTGCATCAGGTTGCGAATTTCGCGGAAAGCCGGGATCAGCCATTCAAGGAATCGCGTTTCCGCCATGGTACGCAGAGTGACGGGTAGTCCGCCGACATCCCGCAGCAGCTCACGAAACTGCTCGCTCTGTTCATATGTGGGTTCATCAGTCAGTCGTTCGGTGCTGGCGGTGATTTCCCGAATGGCCTCGGGAGCCAGTCGAACACGATTGGCGGCTGCTTCGGAGAATACGGTCAGTATGATCGTGGGGTCCTGCAGTGTTCTGAGCTGGGCAGCATTCAGGTGCAGTGCGCCGTCAAGCAGCTGATAACCGTGTCGGCTGAGCACAGGCAGGAAGCGGTTGCGCAGCCGCTGCAGCAGAGTCAGTGGGCGAGGTACGTCTGCGACTCGCCGAGCAATGGCCGCGACTTTGGAAGTATGTCCGAAGTACTGCTGCATGAAGACTTCGACGGGGCGAGCCTGGTCAGTACCCAGAATGCCGCGCTGTTCTGAAATCTTCAACTGCAGCTCACGTGTAAGGACATCCTGTTTGAGGTTCTGCAGGAGGTGCAGATCCAGTCGGATGAGTGTCAGGAACTGATCTGCCTGTCGCAGTTCCAGCAGTTCACGTTCAGAGATATCACCGGCCTGCTGCAGGATTTCGGGTTCCGGAGAGGCGTGTCGCAGGAATGACACCCAGCGCAGCAGCTGAATGTCGCGCAGTCCGCCAGGCGAACGCTTCACATCAGGTTCAAGCTGATTGACAGAATTACCGCGAGCGATCCATTCACTGCGGCGTGATTCCTGCAGCTGCAGAATCAGTTCGCTGGCGTCTGCGTGCAGTGCACGACTGGAAATCTGCTGACTGAATCGCGCGGCCATTTCGGCTGAACCTGCCAGCAGCCGAGGTTCCATGACGGAGGTTGCGAACTGCAC
>CAXBSH010000230.1:0-8993 GCA_963977705.1 uncultured Planctomycetaceae bacterium | reverse complement strand
TGCTCGGGGGTCCGAGGCGACGGGTCAGTTTTCAGTGCTTGCCCCCTCGGGAGGGCGAGGCTCCTGCCGAGCCGAAGGTCGGTGGATTCGCCTTCCCGAGCTGGTGCTCGGGGGTCCCAGGCGGCGGGTCGGTTTTCAGCGCACGCGAAATTCATCGATGACATGCTCGAAGTGGGTCGATGGACACCGCTGCACGATGAGCGGAACGTTCGCGGGGGAACGAATACCAATCCTGGTACCGGCGTGACACTGGAATGCCCGCACAACTGACCGGCGATTGCTTAATACTCGCGACGTTGTCTTGAGCTGGGGATCCGCATTTGCTTGCGGTATTTGGTGATGGTGCGGCGGGCGAGGCGGATGCCCTGTGATTCCAGTTTTCTGACGAGGTCATCATCGCTGAGGGGTTCGTTTTTGTTTTCCCCGTCAATCAGTTCCTGCAGTTTGACGCGAATCGTGTCCCATGCGACTTCATCGCCGTCGGCCGTCTGAGTACCGCCACCGAAGAATCGTTTGAGTGGAAACAAGCCGCGAGGCGTCTGAATCCATTTTTCATCGACAGCGCGGGACACCGTTGTGACGTGCACACCAACTCGGTCAGCGATCTGCTGCATCTTCAGCGGATGGATGCCTTCGTCACCGACTTCAAGGAACTCATGCTGATGATCAATGATTTCCTGAGCCACTTTGCGAAGAGTTGTGTAGCGCTGCTCAATGGAATCGATCAGCCACTTTGCTGATTCGACCTTTCGTCGGATCCAGTCCTTTGTTTCCTGGGAAGGATTGTCCTTCAGCATCTGCAGATACCGGGGACTGATGCGCAGTTCCGGAATGTATTCATCAAGCACACGCACAACGTATCGTCCGTGGTCGTCAGGTTCCACGATCAGGTCGGGAGTGACTCGCTGGACCGGTCGCTGCTCGAAACCGCGACCGGGATAGGGGTTCAGCGTCTGAATCTGCTCAATCCCGATCTTGATCAATTCCAGAGAGAACCCGGTGGAACGCTGAATCAGTGGCAGTCGATTCAGGGCAATATCTTCAAGGTGATCCCGAATCAGAGTTTCCACGACATCGTGAAACGGCATGCTGTCGTGTACCTGCAGCAGCAGCATCTCGCGGTGATCGCGAGCACCGACACCTGCCGGTTCCAACTGCTGGATCATCTTCAGGACTTCGTCAGCCTGAGCCATGGTCAGCTGGTAGCCATACAGCCGATTAAACTGCTGCAGGATTTCCGCCAGCATGCTTTGCAGTCGACCGTTGTAGTCGAGGTGCTGAATCAGGTATTCGCCGAATTGTCGTTGTGCGGATTCCAGAGAATAGAACGAGAATTGCTCAAGCAGATGTTCGTGCAGGGATTGCGGCCGAGCCATCATGTTGGACATGACATCGTGCTGGCGATCCATTTCGTCGCTGATCTGACCAGCCGAGGCACGGGAACCACCGAAACCGACATTGTCTTCAGGCCAGTCGGATGAAATTTCGACCAGCCGTTCGAAATCGGACTGATTATTGGATTCGTCGCCGACAACCAGCTCGCGGTTTTCTACGTCTTTACGAGGTTCAGCGGCTTCACCGGGCAAGCGGTCGGTGTAGGTGGGGTCACCACCGTCGCCATCCACATCGCGTTCGCCACCGGTTGGCAACCCATCAGCGTCTTTTTCCAGCCGATCGAGAGTGACGTTCTCTACCAGTTCCTGCTCGATCCGTTCGTTCAGAGCCATCATGTTCAGCTGCAGAATCTCCATGGACTGGATCATCCGCGGAGCCAGCTTCATCTGCTGGCTCATTCTCATCTGTTGTGAAATGTTCAGATGCATAGCTGAAAACGATCAGAGGTATGCGGTGTGTTGTTCAGACCGTTGATCACCGGACGTCAAACGCTGACAATTCATGTTAGGTCACCAAAACCTGACAAGTCGAGAAGATAATGGCACTGTTCTTGCAATACTTCGAAATACACAAAAATCGCCGAAAAAACCGGGAAGTCAAAACTGATACCGTCACAATCGTCTTTCCATTTTTGGGAGAAAGTGGTCACAGAGGCAGAATTCTGTTTTCGAGAAAAAACGTTTAGAGTGGGGGCGATTTTTGTTGACAACCATGGCGAAGGGGAAGTGACGAGCAGCGGGTTAACCCGCTGAAAGTGGCCTGCCTCGAGTGGCTCGTGCCCCAGCAAAAGCGACCTGCAGGGGGTGGAACTCAGCGAAAGTTCTGCCCGCTCAGGGGGGGGGCCGGGGGCTGGTTTCAGGGCGGGGCGACTGGCGAGTGACAGGTTGGGGGTTCTGCTTTAAGTCACGGAATGGCAGGGACTGACGGGAAGGATCTGCAGGGGCAGTGTCGGGCAATCAGCCCTGGGGTCGACCAGTCAACCGGTGGGCGGTTGAGGGGTCTGTCCGGAACTTTGGAAGGGTGTGCGTGTTGTCGGTCCTGTGGCTGCATTTTTCTTTCGCAGCCGGTATTCTTGGTCGGAAAAACCACTATCCAGCGGCGGTTGTTTGCGATGGAACAGCGAATTCTGATTGTTGCCGCGAAGCGTACGCCTTTCGGTCGTTTTCGTGGGTCATTAAGCCGTGAAACGCCGGTTTCGCTGGCGGTGTCTGCAGGCCGCGCGGTGCTGGCGGAAGTGGGTGCTCGCCGAATTGAGCAGTGTGTGCTGGGCAACGTGTTGTCGGCTGGGTACGGCATGAACATTGCCCGGCAGGTGGCATTGCAGTGTGGACTGCCCGAAAATTCCACAGCGATGACTGTGAACATGATGTGTGGTTCGGGTCTGCAGTCGATCCAGCTGGCGGTTCAGTCCATTCGCAGTGGCCAGGCTTCTGCAGTGCTTGCGGGTGGTGTGGAATCGATGTCGCGTTCGGCCCTGCTGGTTGCTCGACCTGGCAAGGGGCAGCAGCCTGATTTCAGCGACTGTCGGGATTCGATGGTGACGGACGGGCTGACGGATTGCGGGATCGGTCTGCACATGGGTCAAACGGCAGAGTTGCTGGCTGCTGAGTTCAGGATTTCGCGTGAAAGTCAGGATTTGTGGGCGTTGCGAAGTCAGCGTCTGGCGGGGCAGGCGTCGACAGCGGGGATCTTTCAGGCAGAGCTGGCTGAGGCTTGTGGGCTGTCATCAGACGAGCATCCGAGGCCGCATCTGACACTGGGGGATCTCACCGGTTTAGCTCCTGTGTTTGAATCGACGGGTACTGTGACCGCGGGCAATTCTTCAGGTCTGAATGACGGGGCAGCGATGTTGTTGCTGGCCAGCGAAGAGGCGGTGCGGCGAAACGACTGGCCAGTTTTGTGCGAGTGGGTGGACGGAGTCTCCGTTGGCTGCAATCCGCGGCAGATGGGACTGGGTCCGGTGTATGCGACAGAGCAACTGCTGCAGCGAACAGGGACATCGCTTGACGACGTGGATCAGCTGGAGATTAATGAGGCATTTGCGGCTCAGACACTGGCCTGTGTACAGCGTCTGGGTCTGCGATGGACTGCAGAGGCTGAGGCCGAGCCAGCAGAATCGGGTTTTGTGGGGACTGCCAGTGGCCAGCGGCTGCGACTGAATCCTAATGGTGGAGCGATTGCGATTGGTCATCCGCTGGCGGCCAGTGGTGCGCGTCTGATGGTGCATCTGGCTCATCAGATTCACGCGGGCAATTCTCGACGAGCCGTGGCAGCGTTGTGTGTGGGTGGTGGGATGGGGATTGCCGGGATGTTGCTGGAATTTTCTGGAAGAGATCCATGGGTGGTGTAACGCGAATCCTGCTGAATCTGATTGGTTCAGTGGGGATTCTGGGATTGGGAGTGTTTGGGCTGTTGTTTTTCGGGAAGGCTCCTGAGGTGCCGGTGGACGAGTCTGCGCTGGCAGCACGGAGTCAGGCGCCGGCAGTGGAAACAGCGGAGGTTACGGCGTTCAGTGGTCCGTTTCAGGTGCAGGTGGACGGTGAAGCGTCAACGTGGCGAGTGCTGACGGTTTCAGCGGAAGTTGGCGGCAGGATCGAGAGCAAGTCAGCGGGTTGTCGCAGTGGTTTGTTTGTAAATGCCGGCGATGTGCTGTTTGAAATCGACCGGCGAAATTATGAGCTGGATGAGCAGCGATTGATTGCGCGGCTGGCACAGGCTCAGGAGGAATTGAATTCGATTGACGTGGAGCTGGGCAATGGTGAGTCACTGCTGAAGCTGGCTGGTGAAGAGAATGAGCTGCAGAAGGCACATCTGGCTCGAGTGAAGACTCTGTTTCAGCGTCAGGCGACATCAGAAACGGAGCTGGACAATGCAGCGCGGCAGGAGTTAACCAGCCGGAATGCTTTGCAGATGCAGGAGAATCAGCTGGGATCACTGCGACAGTCTCGGCGCACGAAGGAAGCGGGCCTGAAGCTGGTGGAGGCCGAGCTGGAGCGTTGTCGGCTGGATCTGGAGCGGTGCACGGTGAAGGCTCCGATTGCTGGTCGGATCGTTCAGGATACTCGTGAAGACGGCGACTTTGTCAAGGCTGGTGACGCACTGGTGCAGCTGAGTGACGGCAGTCGGATGGAGGTGCGTTGCAGTCTGCGTGGCGAGGAGGTGTCGTGGATCTGGCGACAGCAGCAGCGTCAGCGTTCCCAGCCCGTACCAACTTCGCAGCAGCAGGATTCGGCTGCGGCAGTGCTGTCAGCTGGTAGTGGTGGTGCTGCTGACGTCTCCCGTGCAGAAGCGGCAGTGGCTCGATCACCAGAGCCACCACTGGATCCTCTGGGAACTCCGGATGTCCCCTGCGAGGTCGTGTTTGAGTTTGAGGGCACGGAAACGGTGTGGGCGGGGCGAGTTTCCCGGTACGAGGGCACGGGGCTCGACCGTGCGACTCGCACGTTTCCCTGTCGGGTGGTAGTCGAGCGTCCGGCGGAGCCGCGGGTGGCGACGGATGGCCGTGGAGGCACCGTGGCACCTCCGGCTTTGCTGAGCGGGATGTTTGTAACGGTGCGCATCCCGATTGAAGCTCCGGTGCAGCTGTACCGTTTGCCTCCGGAATCTCTGCGACCGGGCGGAACGATCTGGCTGGTCCGGGAGGGTCGGTTACAGGTTGTGCAGGTGTCGCTGTTGCAGATGACTGAGGGTGAAGCGGTGGTGCATCCAGTGGACCGGCAGTTTGCGGTGGGTGACCGAGTCGTCATTTCGCCGCTGGCAGCCATTCAGGATGGGATGCAGGTGCAGCTTGTGGAGGGGCAGCGATGAGTGGGAGGGCGGTGCGCTGGGCCATCCGGAATTCTCCGGCGATGAATATGATGGTGATTGCCGTTCTGCTGGTGGGAACGATCGCGGCGTTCAATCTGCGGCGGGAGGTGTTCCCGCAGTTTGAGCTCGAAATTATTCTGGTCTCGGTCCCTTATCCGGGTGCCAGTCCGGATGAGGTGGAGAGTGGCATCTGTCAGAAGATTGAGGAGGCGGTGCGTTCGGTTGACGGGATCCGCAAAGTGACGGCGGTCGCCGCTGAGGGTGCAGCGAATGTGGTGATTGAGGTTCGCAGTGATGTGCCCAGCGTGCAGAAGGTGCTGAATGAGGTGAAGTCGCAGATTGATCGGATTCCCAGCTTTCCGGATCTGGCCGAAGAGCCGGAGGTGCAGCAGATCAGTTTTCGTAACAAGGCGATTACTGTGGGGGTAGTGCAGCAGACATCTGTGGCGGTGGATGCGGAGCTGCAACTGCGTGAGATTGCGGAGCAGGTGCGTGATGATCTGCTGGGGATTCCGGAGATTTCGCAGGCGGAGATTGCAGGCGAGCGAAAATTTCAGATTGACGTGGAGGTCCCGGAGCGAACGCTGCGGGAGTATGGTCTGACGCTTGGCGACGTGGCTCGACGCGTTCGTGCGCGGAACCTGGAACTGCCGGGTGGGACCATCCGTGACCAGGGCGAGACCTATCTGCTGCGTGGCAAGGACAAGCGTGTGCTGGGCAAGGAGATTGCTGAGATTCCGCTGGTCACTCGAACGGACGGCGTGGTCCTGCGAGTCTCGGATCTGGGTGCTGTGCGTGATGAATTCGTGGATACAACATCGATCAGTCGGATCAACGGATTGCCGGGGCTGGCGATTGATGTCACCGCAGCCTCTCGTGAGGATCTGCTGGCGATGTCGGATGCTGTGCGAGAGTATGTGCGAGCGAAGCAGCTGCCTGCGGGCTATTCGTTTCAGATCTGGGGTGACACTTCCGTGGAGGTTCGTGAACGTCTGGATCTGTTGTTACGAAACGGCATGCAGGGGCTGATCCTTGTCTTTGTGATTCTGTCATTGTTTCTGGATCTGAAACTGGCATTCTGGGTGGCGCTGGGTATTCCGATTTCGCTGCTGGGTGCGTGTGCAGTGCTGATGCAGTTTGATCAGACGCTGAATATGCTGTCGTTATTTTCGTTTCTGATTGCGCTGGGCATTGTCGTGGACGATGCGATCGTGATTGGTGAGAACGTGTATACTCATCGAGCGATGGGTAAGAGTCCGCTGCAGGCGGCGATTGACGGGACGATTGAGGTTGTGCCGTCTGTCTTTTCGTCGGTGGCGACAACCATTTTCGCATTTGTGCCGATGTTTTTTGTCACGGGCGTGATGGGGAAGTTTTTTGCGGTCATGCCACTGGCCGTGATTGCCATTCTGACGATCTCGCTGACAGAGGCCTGCTTTGCCCTGCCCTGTCATCTGGCTCATGATTCCGGTCGTCCGTCACCATTGACGGGCTGGCTGAATGCGGGAACAACGTGGGTGCTGGAGGCTTTTCTGCGTGTGGTTTACGGGCCGATTATCCGCTTTTGTGCGGCGTTTCCGGCGTTGACCGTCAGTCTTGCGGTCACTTTTCTGCTGCTGGCGACATCACTGGTGACCAGTGGCACGGTGCCGTCAATTTTCTTCCCCAAACTGGATGCACCGGAAGTGATCGCCACGGTGATTTTTCCTGACGGGACTCCGGCCCGCATCACCGACGCGGCGACGAAGCGGGTTGAGCAGGCAATTCAGGAAATTAATCAGCGTCACAGTGCTCCGAACCGTCCGCTGGTACGAGTGTCTCATCGGATGGTGGGTCTGGTCCGCAACACGATGCCGGGCGCGGGGCAGTCGATTGAAGGCAGCCATGCCGGAACAGTGTATGCGGAACTTGTTGACGGCGCACTGCGTGACCTGACCAGCGAGCAGGTCGTGCAGGAATGGCGGGCAGCGGTCGGTCGGATTCCTGGCGCAGAAACTCTGACGTTCGGCTCGCAGTCGCGTGGTCCGGGTGGCAAGCCGATCGAATTCAAACTGCTGGCAGCCACAGAGAATATGGCACAGCTTGAGCAGGCTGTTGAAGAGACGAAGCAGCGGCTGTCAGCGTTTCAGGGCATTTATGATGTGGCCGACGATTCGACTCCGGGCAAGTGGGAACTGCAGTTGAAGGAAAAGCCCGGTGCTCAGGCGCTGGGTGTGCCTCTGGAAAGCATCGCCAGAACGGTGCGAGCATCGTATTACGGTGAAGAGGTGATGCGACTGCAGCGAGGCCGTCATGAAGTGAAGCTGATGGTGCGGTATCCGGAATCTGATCGGCAATCGCTGGCTCGCTTTGATGATATTCGTGTGGATGCGGGCGACGGAATTCAGCGACCGATCACGGAACTGGCTGACGTCTCGGTAACGCGCGGCTATTCAGAAATCAACCGCATTGATCAGAAACGCTCGATCACGATTTCCGCTGATATCGATGAAAAGCTGGGAAATGCGAAAGAGATTGTGGCCAGTCTGCGAGCAGATTTCATGCCTCAGTTGCTGCAGAAATATCCGGGTCTGCGAGTCCGCTGGGAGGGTCAGCAGGAGCAGGACGAGGAGAGTGTTCGCAGTCTGGGCGTGGGACTGTTTATCGCACTGATTGCCATGTACGTGCTGCTGACGATGGAGTTTACTTCCTATGGGCAGCCGATGGTGGTGATGGCGATTATACCATTCGGGATTGTCGGGGCGGTGATTGGTCACTGGGTGATGGGACTGCCTCTGACCTTATTCAGTACTCTGGGGTTGGTGGCCCTGACCGGAATCGTCGTCAACGACTCGATCGTGCTGGTGGACTTCATCAATGGCGCCGTTCGCAGTGGTATGTCGCTTGATGAGGCTGTGCTGCAGGCGGGTAGTCGGCGTTTCCGTCCGGTGATGCTGACATCCCTGACGACAATTGCCGGACTCGCTCCGATCCTGACCGAAACATCTTTTCAGGCTCAGATGGTGATTCCGATGGCGGCCAGCCTGTGCTTTGGACTGGCCACCAGCACGATCCTTGTGCTTGTGCTGGTACCGGTGTTCTATCTGATATATGCTCGAATTTTTGGAGTTTCTGTGGACGCGGTGACTGCCGCGGAGCGAAGTCATCCAGAACGGTCGGCGGATCTGTCGACTGCCGGCAGCTGATCGTTCGGAAGCCTCTTTCATCACACTCGGATCGTCGCTATGAATCTGCTGCTGTCGATCATCGGGGCCTTACTGTTTTCTGATGATGCCAAAGTCGCTGCTGCTGACTGGCCTCAGTTTCGCGGTCCGTCAGGGCAGGGACTGGTGCTGTCTGATGCACTGCCCGTGCGATGGTCAGACCGTCGTAACATTTCGTGGAAGACTCCGATCAGAGGTGTGGGCTATTCTTCGCCAGTCGTCAGCAACGGACAGATCTGGCTGACCACGGCGGTGGAGGAGGAGGGACGATTGCTGGTCGTGGTACTGGATCTGCAGACCGGGCGTCAGCTGCGCGAGATTCCTGTGTTCCAGCATGACAAGCTGTGGGCAATCCACTGGAAAAACAGTCACGCATCGCCCACACCTGTACTGGCCGACGGTCGCTGCTACGTACACTTTGGTTCTCATGGCACCGCCGCGCTTGACCAGCAGGGGCAAATCCTCTGGAAACAACGGCTGCTCTACTATCACCACCATGGACCTTCCAGCAGCCCGGTCCTGGTGGGTAAGACACTGGTCGTCTCCTGTGATGGACTGGATCATTCGTTTTATGATGACCGTGTGATT
>CAXBSH010000229.1:0-9030 GCA_963977705.1 uncultured Planctomycetaceae bacterium | reverse complement strand
CGGCCAGCCCCAGCCGCCCCAATCCGGCTTCGGCGAGGATGATGGCGTCATACTGGCCTTCGTCCAGCTTTCGCAGACGGGTATCCACATTGCCGCGAATTTCGCTGAGCTGCAGATCGGGACGATGGTGCAGCAGTTGTGCCTGACGGCGTGGACTTCCCGTGCCGACTCGCGCCCCTGCAGGTAAGTCCTGCAGGCTGGTAACGGCTGGACCACTGACCGGCAGCAGCAGTGAATCACAGCGTGGAGCGCGTTCGGGGACGCAGGCAAGCAGCAGGCCATCAGCCGACTGTGTGGGCAGGTCCTTCAGGCTGTGGACGGCCAGATCAGCTCGGCCGTCCAGCACTGCCTTCTGGACTTCGCGAGTAAAGACTCCGGTGCCACCGAACTGACGCAGTGCGTCCGTCTGATTGGTATCGCCTGAAGTGACGATGGGCACCAGTTCCACTGTTGGTTGAGCGGGCAGCTGCCGCAGTCGATCGGCCGTGTAATTCGCCTGCCACAGTGCCAGTGGGCTTTTCCGAGTTGCAATTCGAAGGGTGAGCTGCGACATGACGGACCACTGACAGCAGGACGAAAGAACACCAGACTGATGGACACAGCTCAGGGCTGCAGGATGTGCTTGCCGTCTTCAAACTGCTTATGACAGGCGTTGCAGCTTTCCAGCATGGATTTCCAGGCAGTTGAGGCGGCCGTGAAATCCTTCGCCTTGCCGGCAGCGTACAGTGCGCCACCTTTTTCCCGGGCGGCTTTGGCGTGACTGATCCAGTCAGCTGCACCACCATCCGGCGCGCGTCCGAACAGCAGATTGCAGCTTTCAGCCAGAACCAGAGAATCAGCCTTAATGGCCTTCCAGCCCTTGTTGTCGGCTGGAGCCGTTGCCATGGCGGCCTTCAATCGCAGATATGCCGGCTGAAAGACGTATTCCATGAATTCGTGCATGCTCTTTTCCACCGGCTGCACGTCATCCACCGGGGCTGCAGGGACGGACCAGGCAGTTCGGGAATTATCAGGTGCCAGTGTGGCCAGCAGGCAGCCGGCTGCCGCCGCTGCACCGATCAACAGATTTCGCATGAGATGGTCTTTCGCTTGAAGATTGGTGTCCGCCCGGGTGTTCAGCGGACATTGAGTTTCAGCTGAGCTTCAGTCGTCTGCATACTCAACTGATCCCGCACACGTACTCGTACGATCCATGAGCCTTCCAGCAGTGGTGCTGTCAGCTCAATGCTCTGATAAAAATCCGTCCGCTGTTCATCGCATTCATCCGGAATGGACGGCAGCCGCACTGGTTCAAGTGCCTGCCCGTCCTCCTCCCGAATGTACTCAATCACTGCAGCAGATTCCGTCCTGTACCGTCCTTCCGACGTCAGTTCAGAGCGGAAGTTTCGCAGTCCCACATACAGCAGCAGTCGTTGTCCGGGTTCAAAGTCTGATGTCGGAAATGCTACCACGTTTCCGAAACCGTTAATGCGGCTGCAGAGCTGCAGGCGACTGATCTCCAGTCGAGCCAGTGGCTGCAGTCGGCGTTCGGCCGTCCGCAGCTGTCGCAGTGTTTCGCCCAGGAGGTCACTGCGAGGAATCGATTCATCAGTCATGCGATACTGATTCATGGCCATCATCAGAGATTGCCAGAATTCCTGCTCCTCGCGAGGCAGGGCCTCTACCGTGCGTACCGATTCAGCGCCGCGGCCGGCGACCATCAGCAGCAGCCGCAGATCGGTCTGACGTTGTCGCCATGCAGGCAGATTCTCCGGACGACCGGCAGAATTCCGAGGCCAGTTTTTCAGTTCATCCTCCAGCAACAGGATCGCTGCGGTCAGCGCAGCATTGCTGTTGGCAGGCGGTGCCGTTTCAATTTCGGGCGACACGTCGCCAGCAGGCTCAGGAAGGGGGGCATCTGCCTCGACTGCAGCAGGTTCCGTTGGTGCCTCTTCGCGTTCGTGAATCAATCCGAACGGATCGCTCAGTCGCAGCATCTGTCGACGCAGACGTTCGGTGTTCTCATCGATTCGTGGCGAATACAGGCCTCGCAGTCGACTGAGCATGGAGTTGTCGGTGCCGGGCTCTGCTGCCGCTTCTGCATCGTCGGTCGTGACGGGTTGCTGACTTTGAGTCAGATCAGGTTCAGGGCTGGTGCTGGTGCTGCGATCGGCCGTGCCTTCGGTCTCGCGATTGGCTGTGCGCAGTCGCTCGGTCAGAGATCGCCCTGAATCGGGTGTCGCACGTCGGGGAATGATCCGTGGTGCAGGCTGCGGGGCAGTTTCGGTTTCCTGGGTCTCAAGGAACGGATCTGACTCGCTGGCTGCGCGGGGCCGACGAGTTGTTGCTGGATTCGGAACCGGAGCGGCGAGATTTTCATCATCGGACTGTTCTGCACTGCGATCCGACCTTGCAGCGTCTGCCACCGGTTTGGCGGGTGCCGATCTGGTGCTGCGGGATCTGAGCAGGCTGTGGCCCGGCAGTGGTTTCTTTGTTGGCTTCGCAGGAGTTGTGGGCGGAACCGCGTCCAGCGTAGCCCGGCCACTGCTGCCCGTCTGTGCCGTTGGTTCTGCAGGTTTCGCGACGGGCTCATCAGCTGCTGCACTCACCGGGCAGACCGTCCCTGTGACCGTCAGCAGGCTGCAGAGCAGAGCTGGCAGTGCACAGTGCAGGGAGCGGGAAAGTGACGGGCTGAATGGCATGCAGCGAATTCGTAAGCCAGGGACAGCAGCGTGCCGGGATTCGGACGCTGCTGCAGAGCGGGACTGCGGGACACTGATCGGCGGAATCTATGGCTCGAGGGAAGGCGATCACAAGGGGGATTCGCGCGGGTGTGCTTTTCGCGGCGACCTCAGGATCTGACAGCGGCAAACTGCGGCAAAAACCGCCGATCGGACTTGATGCAGGTGGAGAGCAGCGTGGTTTAGGGGGCTGGGGTAAACATTGCGGGCGGTCGATTTCCCGGGGTTTCGGGGCTGTGCATCCAGCCCTGCGGAACGTAAGATGACGGCTACCTGTCATTCGGTGGTGAGGGTGACAGGCTCTGACTCTGATCAGGCAACCAGCGGAGCTTTGTTGTGCGGGAACACGGTAAGGTTCGAACGTGGACACTGCTGCTGTGGTGCGTCGCCTGCGTACCGATGTGTGCTGCTCAGCCCCCGGACGAGCTGCCTGAGACTGAAGAGGCTCCGGCGTGGCAGCAGCGACTGCTGACAGAACGTCGCGTGCCGGCTGAGCTGGCAGAACTCAGTGCCGCCATTGATCGCATGGATACTCAGGCGTTTGAACAGCAGCTGGAACTGCTGCGCAGTCTTGACGGGTCACTGATGGTCCCCGTGCTGAACGAAGGTTATCAGCCACTCTCAGCAGCCCTGTTCAGTCGGTTGCAGAATCTGGATGCCGCACTGCGGCGGATCGTCAATACTGCGGACGCTGTGGCAGCCAGTGAGCTGCAGCGTGTTCTGCAGAGTGGCAGTACAACGGAACTGCCGACTTTGCTGCATCAGTATTCCGGTACCACGACCTCGCAGCGGATTCATCTGTTGCTGGCGGTACTGCATGCGGATCGTGGCCAGCAGCTGGCAGCTCAGCACTGGTTGCGGCCGCTGCAATCTCCGGCTACTGCTGCGGAAATCCGAAAGCTGGCCGATCAACTTCTGCAGAGACTGTCTGAGTCACCATCGGCTGCTGCTGCCCCGCAAACTCAGCCTGCGTCAGCGGCTGCAGCCCCTGCGGATGAAACGGCTGTTGTGCCGCGGTTTCTGCGCTGGCTTGAGCTGCTGCCGGTATCCGTCAGTGCACGTCGCGTTCATCAGGACACTCTGCAGCGATTCACGGATGCTCGCAGCGGTGGTGAACGTGGTATCCCATGGATGGCAGCAGACCCGGCGCTGGATGCGGAACGAGTTTTTGTGAGGCAGCAGGATCGAGTCACCGCGTGGGATCGCAGCACCGGCCAGTATCTCTGGAGTCGCAGTCTGAATCCTCGGAAAGCGGGGGCAGCAGATGGTGCCACGCAGCGATCCGTTCAGCGATCCGGTAGCGGTGGCATTGTTGAGCGGCACGAGTTTCTGGGGCGTGTGACCAGTGATCGCGATCGTCTGTACGTCGTCTATGGCGTGAATGATGCGGCCAGTCTGCGCAGTGCTGAAGAGTCCCTGCAGCTGCGCATGCTGATGAATCGTGGCAACACCACCAGTTCCACAGAACTCTGGGAACTGATCGGGGTAGAGAAAAGTACGGGGCGTCGTTTGTGGACGGCGGGTGGCGAGCGTGTGGAGGATCGCTTTCGCAACGAGCTGTCGCAGGCGTGGTTTTTCGGACCACCGATCGTTGCTGAGGGCCGCTTGTATCAGGTGTTTGAGCGTGATGGTCTGATCAGCGTGGGTTGTCTGGAAGCGTCCAGCGGCCAGTTGCTGTGGTCGACTCCGCTGCTGACGCCGGAATTCAGCATTCAGCAGGATGCCCGTCGGCAGCTTCTGTCGGCTCGTGGACTGGTGCACAAGGGTGTGTTGATTGCGTCCACGACCGCTGGCTGGGTGTTTGCGATTGATCTGCTGACGCACAGTATCCTGTGGGCACAGCAGTTACCTGTGGTGCAGGAAGGGCAGATGCGAATTCCACGGGGGATGGGGCGGGGTCTTAATGTGATGTCGGCTCAGCCGCTGGTTGGGCCGCGAGTGTTGCGATCACAGGATCCGCTTTTATCCGGACAGTCTCTGTTCTGGATGCTGGCCGAAGCACCGGCACCGGTTCAGCTGGATGCGATCAGTGGCCGTATTGAAACACTGTCGTCGATGGACGGCACGGTGTGTCTGCATCATGGTGATGGTTTGATTGTGATGGCATCTGCTCTGAAGACGTCGGCCTATCGCTGGCCTCAGCTGCAGCCGTTGTGGCAGCAGAATCGTGCGGCTGAGGCTCCGCTGCCGGTGGGGCCTGGGGCCCTTGTGTCGGGGCAGCTGCTGGTACCGCTGTCAGACGGCAGTATTTCTGTGTTGAATCTGCAGGATGGCCGTGAGACTGAGCGTTTGCAGGGATTGCGTGCCGGGCGTACGGCCGGTGGGTTGTACGGTGATTCGGCTGGTATTGTCAGTTTCGGGCTGGATCATATTTCGCGGCTGGGCACGGAGCGTGGTGAATTCGGCGGCCCCGAGGACTGGTTCCAGCGTGCGAAGTTCCTGCTGGAAACTGGTCAACCGGCAGCGGCACTTCAGGTGCTGCAGTCGGCAGCTGCGGGTGTGGTACCTGACGAACGTGTGCAGCACCTCAAATTTCGTGCGACGCTGGCGATTTATGCCGCCAATCCTCAGCAGCAGCAGCCACTGCTTGAACAGCTTCACAGTCTGGCGGCACCGGGGTCTGAGCAGGCGATTGCTCAGTACCTGTCTCTGCAGTCGCTCACTGTGGGGCAGGTGGATGCCGTGGATCGCCTGACAGCGGCGCTGCAGCTGAGTGACAGTCTGCTGCAGCAGGAGCTGCCAGCGTTGCAGACATTGCTGACAGCGGCACAAAGCAGTGAAGACAATCTGC
This sequence comes from uncultured Planctomycetaceae bacterium, assembly GCA_963977705.1. GTDB lineage: Bacteria > Planctomycetota > Planctomycetia > Planctomycetales > Planctomycetaceae > SXXK01. Next base: position 3,519 of record CAXBSH010000229.1, on the reverse strand, counting down.
TGAATGGACGCACGGCCGGTGGTTTGTCCAGCTGGCGTGCACCTTTGCGAGCGTGGATCTGTCAGAAGCTGAATGAGCTGTTGAATTCCGGTTCACCAGAGCAGCAGCAGCAGATTCAGGAACGGCTGGCCGGCTATCCGGAACCCGTGCTGTTGCGACTGACGGGTGTTGCGGTGGCAGACGAATCTCTGCGGCGTGTTGAGCAGCGAATGGCAAATGGGGGCCTTGATGAAATCAATCTGCAGCTGTTGATGCATGCTCTGACGTGTGCCCCAGCGGCGGTTTCTGTTGCTGGCAGTGGCGGAAATGAGACTGAACCGCTGCAGCCGCGACAGCAGCGGGTACTGGAGCTGATTGAGCGGCTGCAGGAACCCGCGCGTGGGCTGCCAGCGGGAGGTCGCCAGCGTCTGACTCTGCAGCTGCTGGCATGGATCCGCCAGCAGGCCGGTGGCCCAGCATTGTCAGAGCTGACTGCGGCGGTGGTTCAGGAACGTGAGCAGCACTGGCGTGAGGTTGCTGAGGGCAACTGGAAACTGCTTCCGGTCAGCACGACCGGGGCGATGACGCTGCGGACCAGTTCCAACTCCACACTGCGGCGTCATGGAGTGGACGATCCGGTGCTGCAGGGGATTGAGTGGAGCCTGCGGCGTGAATCCGACGAGATTCTGGCCGAGAGTGCGCATATTCCGGGAGGTGCTGCGTGGCGTATTCGGCCACGATCTTCAGAGCTGCGGCAGGCGCTGACTTTGACAGAAGAATCCATCAGTCGAACGGGTACAGTGCTGATCCACCGCAGTCGGGAAGCAATTTCGGCGTTTTCGATCGTTGATCAGCGGTTGTTGTGGTCTCGCAATATGACGGGTGATGCGGAAATGCTGCTGGTGATGGACCGCACTTTTGACAAGTTCAATTTTGATCAGAACTGGCAGCTGCTTTATGAACGCAGTCGGCAGATCTGCGGCCAGAATTCTCGCTGGATCTGTCTGCTGGGCGAATCGCGTCTGGAGATGCTGGATCTGCTGACGGGCGAAGTGTTGTGGAGTCTGTCGAATGTGGGTTTGTCACGGCAGATCTATGCGGCTGATCAGGCCGTATTGTTGAAGGATCCGAGTAATGGGCGTGAGGTGCTGCTGGAACCCCTGACAGGGCAGGTGAAGCGTCGTGTGAGTGGTCAGTCGGCAGCGGCTGATGGTCAGTTGCGGCTGCCGTTCCGTGTTCGAGCAGCCGCATTGACCGGGAAGATTATTCGAGCCACTGGCAACCAGTTGGTGGTGTGGGATCCTGAATCCAGTCTGGATGAACGCAGTTCGCTGCAGTGGCTGGATGCCGTGACGCTGGACGTGCAGCGGACGGTCGATCTGACGGGTATGATTCGAGCACAGTTTCTGGGGCGTGAGCTGCTGGCGGTGCTGCGTCAGTCTCAGCAGGTGCAGCTGATCAATCTGGAGACAGGAGCAGAGCAGCTGCTGAGTTACGAAGGTGCGGATGACCGGGATCTGAATCTGCAGCGAGTTGAGATGGCGGTGGATGCCGGCAATTTGTATGTGTTTGAAGTTCCGGCGCGGCAGAACGGTCTGCTGCAGCCGCAGATGATGCTGAGTCTGCGAGGTGATCCGGTGAAGGGCGATCTGCTGGCGATCAGTCGCAGCACCGGTCGTCTGGCATGGAAGTTTCGTGTACCGGACGAGACGCTGATCAGTTTTGATGGCTCAGAGAATTCGGCGCTGCTGCTGGTTTCGATGAAGTCTCTGCAGCTGGGAGCGAATGCCAACAATAATGTTCCCGGAATGATGGTTTTTCAGGGTGGTACTCAGTTGCTGATCACCGGGCTTGCTCGCAGCAACGGACGACAACTGCTGTCCTATACTGTGGTGTCTCAGTTTCCGACTCCGGGACTGCGATTCAGCCGTCCGACGATCGATCGTTTTGAGCTGGAAGCATTTGGGAACCGAGCGCGGCTGTTGCGTCAGCCGGCCAACGTATCGCAGGCTCCCTGAGCTGAGATCATCTGTTACACACGAAGCCCACGAACATACCTCAGAAAAGCGAAGATCATGAGCCACGGGAAATCCACTGACATCAGCGTTCGGGAAGTCAGCATCAGTTTTGAGCCGGTTCCGTATCGAGCGCCGTTGAAGTTTGGAGGCCGGGTGGTCAGCAGTGGCTGGCTGGTGAATGCTGAGGTGACGGTGGAAAGTCGTGATGGTCGACGGGCCGGCGGATTTGGCAGCATGCCGGTTGGCAATGTCTGGGCATGGCCATCAGCGGTGCTTGAGCCGGATCAGACAGAGCGAGCGATGAAGGAGTTTTCGTGCGAGGTAGGGCGGCTGTTTCAGGACTCTGCGATCTGTGGGCATCCTCTGGAAATTGATGCGGCGGCGGCGGCCGAATATCCGCAGCTGGCCAGCCGTACGGTGGCCGCGCTCGGCCTGCCGGAAGCTCCGCCGATCCTGGCGCAGCTGGTGTCTGCCAGTCCGGTGGATGCCGCCGTGCATGATGCTTACGGGCGTCTGCATCAGCTGAATGCCTTTGATACGCTCTCGCGGGATTTCTGCAATCAGGATCTGTCTGCGTATCTTGATGATCGGTTTCGTGGTGAGTATGCAGACCGTTATACACTTCGAGCGCCGGTTTCTGCTTTGCCGCTGTATCATCTGGTCGGCGCACTGGATCCGCTGACTTCGGCGGACGGCGGCAATCGCCCGTCAGACAGTCTTCCGTGGACTTTGGGAGAATGGATTCTGGCTGATGAGCTGACGCATCTGAAGATCAAGCTGAACGGCGATCAGCTGGACTGGGATGTGGAGCGTGTGCTGGCGATTGAGCGCGTGGCCCTGGAGGCACAGCAGCAGCGCGGCTGTACCACGTGGTTCTATTCGTGTGACTTCAATGAAAAGTGTCGTTCGGCAGATTACGTCGTGGAGTTTCTGCGACGGATTGAGGCATCCAGTGCAGCGGCCTTTCGCAGGATTCAGTACATCGAGCAGCCGACCAGTCGTCATCTGCAGGCTGCTGATGCTCCACAGATGCACGCTGCTGCGGCGATCAAGCCGGTTGTGATCGATGAAGCACTGATCTCGTATGAATCTCTGTTAATGGCGCGTGACCAGGGGTATTCGGGGATTGCACTGAAGGCCTGCAAGGGGCAGTCTGAATCTGTGCTGATGGCGGCAGCCGCTCAGAAGTTCGGCATGTTTCTGTGTGTGCAGGACCTGACGTGTCCGGGGGCTTCGTTTCTGCATTCGGCCAGTCTGGCGGCTCATATTCCGGGCGTTGCGGCGGTGGAGGGCAATTCGCGGCAGTATTGTCCGGCGGCCAATACGGACTGGGCCGAGCGCCTGCCTGCTGCATTTCGGCTGCGCAACGGTAAAATCGATACCAGCGGCCTGAATCGTCCGGGATTGGGGTTTCACTGATTTGCGCGGGTGCCCCGTGGGAGCGACTGGGGCCGCGTGAGGGGCGACCCGCCGGGTGCGGGTGAAAAAAATGGTTCGCCACGGCCGCAGGGCTTGCGTTGGC
>CAXBSH010000228.1:0-9064 GCA_963977705.1 uncultured Planctomycetaceae bacterium | reverse complement strand
CATTGTGCTCGCGGGCCAAGCGGGCGGTGGTGGGATTGCACCTGCGTGTTTATGACGTTGAATCGGGCGAGATCCTCAGCTCCATCAAGGCCCAAGGCAGCGTGAAAAGCGGTGGGGCAGGGGTGGGGGCACCCGCCCCCCACCCCGGCACTGACCTTCCGGAATTCTCCTGCACTCGCCTGCGCATCGCGGCGTCACGTTCCTGCCTTGCCATTTCCTGAATCTGATCGAGAGACAATCCCGGAGGTAACTCTGAAAGCTCATCAAATGAATCGAGACTTTGCGGTACACCTGCAGCCGCCTCACTGGCCTGATACTGCAACTGAGCCATCATTTCCGTAGCGCGAGCGGTATTCCCGTACAATTCACGAAGACGCTGTTCAGCGGCTTCCGCACGCCCCTGCTGCAGATCCAGAAGCGCCAGATTCACCCGAGCATTTTCATGTTTTGCGTCGATTGCCAGAGCCTGATTCAGATATCGTGCTGCCTCGGCCTCGCGACGCTGCAACAGGCATGAATACCCAAGGTCGGACAGAATATTCGCATCATTCGGACTGGCCTTCAAAGCCTGCAGATAGTGATACTCTGCATCTTTCCAGCGACGTTCCAGATCGGCTGCCATGGCAAGACCATGATTCGCCGCAGCATTTGTTGGCTCAGATAACAGAATCTCTCGATACGCCTGCTGAGCCCCGGCAAGATCGTTCTGCTCAAGTGCCTGCTGCCCCTGCTGCAGCAGCATATCCATCTGCTGATCAATCAAAGGCTCAGCCTCGTCTGATGACTCATCCGCTGCTGCCGACTTGCGATTCGTGAATTTCGCGAAGGAAAAGCGGGATTTTTCAGAGTCTTTCTTCGACTCCGGCTTGTCCTTCTCAACAGCCACCTGAGACTGACGCGAAGTCGTATCGCTTTTCTTCCAGAATTTCGCTCCCTGACAACCAACTTCACTGCAGAGCAACAGCAGCAGAATCATTTGCGAAAAACGAAACATCAGCAGGCCTCCAGGCCACTTCAGGGTGCACGCGGGATCCGCCCGTTCAGCCAACGGTCTGCCGACTTCCCACCACCCCGCTTCTACCGCAACAATCACCGGAATGTCTACACAGAAGCCGAACTGACGACTGAACCAGACGGCAGAATCCCCCATTCGGCTGGTTCTGACCAGCGGAAAACTGCAGAATCTGCCGCTGAACGGTCTCAGGATGCATCAGGAGTACAACAGGCCAAGGATCCCGAGACCATAAAATGTGTACTCCACATCAGCCTGCTGATCCCACGATGCACCACGAAAACCTCCCGACTCCAGTTCCAGCGCCCCACGCACGTAGGACAGGACCTGCTCTGCTGGCAGCAGATCACGTCGCCCCAGGTCCTGTGCCGTCAGCAGTCCTGTAAATGTTGACAGTCCGTCCGCAAAGGGAACGCGGGTATTCGCCTGAAACCCACCCTCACTGCTGACAACATCAGTCAGAAACCCAAGCACGTCCGCCGCAATGTCATCATCCATCGCATCAAGCGAGGTCAGCAACGCAGTTGCGGCCGCCGTGGGATTGGTTCCGCTACGCTTCATCGGTGCAATCTCAACAAAACCACCATCCTCACGCTGCCGATCGTAAAGAAACTGCACCAGCGCATTACGACGCGGAATTCGCTGTCCCAGTAGCTCATGAACCAGCGCACACATGAATGACTGATAGGTACTGCCCACCGCCCCTTCCGAGGTTCTTGAGAACCCACCATCTGCGGTCCTCAATTGCTGCAGACCTGACACAACATCTGCCGCGAAATTCTCTGATCTGCCAGTCAGCACACTGCCACCAATCACAGACTCCACCACAATTGCACTGTACAGCCAGCTCAACAGATCCACGGCACTGAGAGACAATGGGTTCTGATCACGCAGGAAACCAGACAATAATCTGGCTGGCTCCTCAGGCAGACCTCCTGTTACTGCCAGGGCCCGAACGGCAAAACCCGTGTAGTAAAGATCCCCATCTCCATCGCGACCGTGAAATCCTCCGGACGCCGCCTGCTGACACAGCAGAAAACGACGATGCGACTCGAGCGGGAAATTCGGCACCTTCGCAAGGCCCCGGGAAACCCTGTCTGCAAGCCGCATCAGATACATCAATCACACTCCCCGTTTCCGTGCTTTTCTCGGTCAGTCGCTGATTCCGATCGCATTGGATTGTTGCTTCTCTGCAACACGTCCAATCCTGAAATGCCGTGTTTTTGACGCTGCTGATGCTCTTCTGAGCCTCGGCTGCACGATCCCGACAACCACTGAATCCCGCGTTTTTCGAAAGTTTGACGCACGATACCAAATCCTGACGTATATCTTCGACAGCGAATCTTCAATCCTGCGAACAAAACGTAAAGCTGTGCGTTCAGAAATCACAGACTGATCCCCGCGAGGTGGCCGTGAAAACGAAAACTCCCCCTCATATCCAGACACCAGCCAATACCCAACCCTGCGGTTGTGGTAAGCGTCGTGGCGTGGCCACGGTCGAAACGGCCGTTTGCCTGCCCTTCATCCTTCTGATGGTATTTGCCGGCGTTGAGTTTTCGAATGTCGTTTTTCTTAAGCAAACGGTCAATCTCGCAGCGTACGAAGCAGCCAAAACTCTGACCGCACCGGGTGACAACAACGCCCTCGCGATCCAGACTGCTCAGGGGATTATGACAACTCGACGAACTCCAGTTTACACAATATCCATCGCTCCGGCAGTCACAGAAAACACCCCTCGTGGTACCAGTGTCAGCGTGACTGTCACAGCCTCTGCATCCAATCTTTCTTTCGGTCCGGTCAGTTTCATGCGCGGCCGAAGTGTGACTGCCGTCGTCACAATGGCGCGGCTTTAATTGATTCCCGATTCTGCTGTATGGTTCGTCGGAGATAGCAACATGCGTCCAACTCCTCAGATACGACGACTGCGTCAGTCTCAGACGTCCGATACCCGCCGGGGTGCGGCACACGCTCTGATCGCAGCCATGCTGATTGTTTTTGGCATCACAGTGGCGTTCTCGATTGACTTCGCCTACATGCAACTTGTCCGCACAGAACTCCGCAGCGCCACCGATTCTGCAGCCAAAGCGGGGGCTGAAAACCTCGCTCGCACCAGAGATCCAGACCAGGCCATTGCTGCTGCAGTCCAATTCGCCAGTCTCAACAAAGTCGGTGGACGCAACTTCCAGATTCGACCCTCAGATGTCATCCTCGGTCAGGCTGTTGCCAGCCTTGAAGGACGCTGGACTTTTCGGCCCGGCATCAGTCCCTACAACGCCGTCCGAGTCCAGTCCAAGGTCGGGGGTGCAGGGATCTTTGCTCCAGTCGACCTCTTTTTCAAGTCCCTGACAGGCAAGCCAGCCTTCAGCACCACCGCACAGGCCACTGCTGGCCGTCAGGATGTCGAGATCTGCCTCTGCCTCGACCGCTCAATGTCCATGAGCCTTCGTGCTGATGGCTTTACCTACGCCTCCGGCAACCCACTGCTCTACCCTCGCTCATACTACCCCTCAGTCGCTCTTCAGAACGACTGTTCCCCACCCCACCCGACGCTCAGTCGCTGGGCCGCACTGCGAGATGCTGTCAATATTTTTCTGACCGAAGCCGGCTCCGTTCAGTCGCCGCCCCGAACAAGTCTCGTCACATGGAGCAGTTCCATGAGACAGGCCTACTACCCGCGTCTGACAAGCACAGAAGTGACTCGCGAAGTTGCCCTGCCCAGCGCGACAAACTTCAACTGGACAGCAAATTGCAATGCAATCACTCAACGTATGCAGACTTTGTCAAACGCTCCGTTGATCGGCGGAACGAAGTTGTCCAACGGTATCGACGAAGCAGTACTTACCCTCACCGGATCAAACAGCCTCGTCCAGAGCAACAAGATCATTATCCTGTTTACAGACGGTATGTGGGAAAACTGTCGCCCACCAGAGGACGCTGCACGTGACGCTGCAAATGCCGGCGTTGTCATCCACTGCGTCAGCTTGCTCACAGGTTCTCAGCAGGTACTCAGGAATATCGCAACAATCACGGGCGGTTCCTACACCGAGGCTTCCAACGCTACCCAGCTGCGAACCACATTCCAGAACCTTGCTCGCGCTGTCTCGATCGTACTCACGGATTGACAGAAGCCCAGGAAATCGACAGGAGACGCAACATGCTTCACAGAACGCCGTGTGCATATCACCACCCCCCCCGCCGTGGTGCAGTCACAGTTGAATTCGCACTCGTGGTTCCTGTGATCCTGCTGCTGTTCTTTGCAGCCCTCGAACTGGCATCCATGAACTATGCCCGACACACCATCGGGTTTGCTGCCTACGAAGGCGCCCGGCGAGTGGCCATTCCAGGTGGCACAGCAGCCGATGCAACTGCTGAGGCCACAAAACAAATGCGGCTTGTCGGCCTTGGAAAGGATGCCGAAATCACGGTAACTCAGACCGTCACACAAGTCACGGTCAACATCCGCCTGCCCTCCAGTGGCTTTTCGTGGAGTCCAGTCGGATTCTTTGCCAACTACGCCATTCGTGAGCGCTGCACGCTGCGGAAGGAATAACACCGCCAGCCCGTTCAGTACCCTGCGGCCATCCCATCCTTCCTCGACTCGCTGGCGCCAAAATACACATCTCGAGTCGGGTCATACATGATTCCCTGATAGCCACCAAACTCGCCCCGCGCTGGCTTCAGCCGATGCCCGCGCTCCAGCAAACCGGACTCCAGACCGGACGGAAATCCCGACTCCAGCGCCACTGTGCCCCCCTCCGACATCTGCTCCCCGGTAGGCTCGGAGGAACCGGAATGCAGAATCCGAGGTGCATCCCCAGCCTCCTGCACATTCATTCCAAAATCAATCATGTTCATCAGAATCTGCACGTGCCCCTGAGGTTGAGTTGCCCCACCCATTACGCCAAAGCTCAGATACGGAACACCATTCTTCGTCACAAATGCCGGAATGATGGTGTGAAATGGACGCTTCCCGGGTGCATAAGAATTCATCCTGCCGGGCTCAAGATCGAACATCTCGCCTCGATCCTGCAGAGAAAATCCAAGCCCCGTCGGACACACACCAGACCCAAACCCACGGTAATTACTCTGAATCAAAGACACCATGTTGCGGTCGCTGTCCGCCGTTGTCAGGTAGATCGTATCCCCCTCGTCCACCGCTGCAGGTAAACCAACCGGGTAACTCTCTGCTGAACGCTGCGGATTCAACAAAGCCCTCCGCCGATCTGCATATTCCACCGAAATCAATTCGGCAACCGGAACCTTAGCAAAAGCAGGATCGGCATAGAGCCTTGCACGATCCTCAAATGCCAGCTTTTTGGCTTCAATGAACCAATGCACATGATCAGTGCTGCCAAATCCGGCACTCCGCAGATCGAATGCCTGCAGCAGATTCAACATCTGAAGCGCCGCTATCCCCTGCCCATTCGGTGGCAGTTCCCAGACATCATAACCACGATAGTTGACCGACACCGGGTCAACCCAGTCCGACCGATGCGACTGCAGATCCTCAAGCGAAAGATAGCCACCATGCTCACGCATAAAGTCCGCGATCCGCACGGCAGTTGAACCGCGATAGAATTCATCGCGACCATTCATGGCGATTCGCGTCAGCGTCTCAGCCAGCGCCGGATTCCTGAAGATATCTCCCTTACGCGGAGCCCGACCATCCACTAGAAATGTGGCTGAAAAACCCGGCTTGTCGCGGAATACCGTCTCCCCGCTTCTCCAACCCTCGGCAATCACCTCACTGACCGGAACGCCCTCTCGCGCATACCGAATGGCAGGTTCCAGCACCTCAGCCATTGGCAATCGACCAAACTTTGCATGTAACTCAAACCAACCATCCACACAGCCCGGCACAGAGACCGGCAGCACGCCGAATGATGGTATTCGCGTTAAACCACGTTTTTTGAATTCCTCCGCGGTAAGTGATTTCGGAGAGCGACCGCTGCCGTTCAAGCCGTGCAGTTTCCCCGATTTTGCATCCCATACGATCGCAAACAAATCACCGCCAATCCCACAACCGGTTGGCTCCGCCACGCCAAGTACCGCATTCGCAGCGATCGCCGCGTCCACGGCCGAACCACCACGTCGCAGAATCTCCACAGCCGTCATTGTCGCCAGAGGCTGACTTGTTGCAGCCATGCCGTGTCGAGCAATGACCTCCGAACGTGTCGCAAAGGATCGCCCGGATGGGCGATCCCCCGCGAACATCTCAGTACAGACAGTCAGCAGCATCCACGTCACCAGTGAACAGATCCCAGTCTTCAAGTCCTGCTCCCTCTTCAAGGATACTACTGACACTCACGTTTCAACTACTCAGCGAAAATCTCCAGCACGAATGACGATCAGCTTCGCCGGATCAATATGCCGTCGAAATGCATCGCGCACCAGTTCCGGAGTCAATTCCGCAATCCGACGGTCCTCCTCAGCGTCTCGAGCAAATGTTCGTGACAGATGCAGGTTTGACACCAGCTGCCCGGCTATCGCACCGTCACTGGTCCGTGACACCTTACGCGACTCCAGCCACGCTGTCTGTGCGTCCGCCAACTCCTTCGCTGAAGGTCCATCCTTCAGAAAACGCTCAAGTTCTTCCATAGCCGCTTTCTCAACCGCATTCATGTTGGCCGGATTCGTGATCGCATTAATACCGAACCTGGCATCATTGCCTGTACTCGGTATCGAGACTGAAGAATTTACACCATACGACAATCCCTCATTCTGACGAATTCGGTCTCCCAGACGTGAACTCAGAGTTCCCCCGCCAAGAATGAAATTCCCCAGCTGCAGGGCCGCAGCATCGGGATGATCATCGTTCATCGCGAATGACAGCCCGGCAAGGAACACCGCGTTCGCCTTGTCGGGCGTCACGATGTCCTGCTTCAACGGCTTCACATCCGCACGAGCGTCCCGGGAAACTTCCTGCCACGCTGTCTCTGATTTCCAGTCCCTCAGAATCTCACGGACGGCAGACATCGCTGACTCAACTTCAAAATCTCCCACGATGGCAATCTCAGCATGAGCCGCTGACAACTGCTTCTGATAAACATTCTGCACCTGCTCCAGAGTCACAGACTCCAGCTCTTCCTTACGCTCTGCCATACTCATGGAATACCGCACATCGCCCTTCGGATACTGCGACAGTGTTCGCGACAGCAGTTCGGAACTCAGAGTCGCAGGATCTGACTCCATCTGCGCGATCATCGAAGCTGACCGCAACCGCATCTGCTCGAATTCCTCCGCCGGAAATGCCGGTTGTCTCAGAATCTCACCCAGCAGATAAATCCCCTTTTCAAGTGAGTCCCTGCGCGCCTCAATGGAAAACGAAAGCGTGCCGGCAGAGCCTCCGCCACCACCACCCCGACCACCTCGACGACCTCGACCACCGCCTCCGCCACCACCACCAATCTGCACATTCAGACGGTCCATTTCCTGCTGCAGAGCCTGCCGATCCAGACGCTTCGTTCCGGCCATCAGCATCGAAGATATCATCGACGCCGCTGTTCCCTGATCCTTCAGCGATTCCTCATTGCCATATCGCAGGGCCAGAGTCATAGCGACTGTTTCACCGCGATTCTTCTTTGGCAACAGAGCAATCTTCAGCCCTTCCTCCTCAATGATCTTCGTCCGCGCATCAAGATTCTCCGGCGTCGGATCAAATGCCTCGCCCGCTGCGACAGCGGCACCTCCCTTGTAGTCCTTCACAACCGCTGCAATCGACGGCACCGCAGGTACCGATAGTCGCCGCGGTGCATCAGCCGGAATAAACACACCCAGCGTGCGATTCCACGGCTTGAAATAAGTCGCCGCCACACGATTCACGTCCTCTACCGTCACCGCCTGAACACGGTCACGCTGCAAAAAGAGTAATCGCCAGTCACCCAGAGACGACGCTCCACTCAATGCTGAAGCCATCGAGGCCGCACTGGTCATCAACTGCTCTGCACTGCGTTTCGCTCGCAGTTTCGCACGCTCAACTTCCTCTGCACCAAATGCCACACTGCCCAGTTCATCAATTGTCTTCAGCAGCAACTCGCGAGTCTCATTCAGTTTGCCCGCGACCGGAGTGGCAGAGAATGTGAATAAGCCCGGATCATAGGAACTGTCCGAACGTCCTGCAGCACTGGTTGCAATCTTCGGCTCCACCAGAGCCCTGTCCAGACGCCCGACCTTCGTTTCTGAAAGTACACTGCCCAGAATTGAAAGCGCCGCCCAGTCCTCGTGCGCCGCAGCCGGCATGTGATAGGCCGCCACAACAGCACCCACACCACCAACTCGACGCAGAACCACCTCCCGCTCGCCGTCCTGAGGTGGCTCTTCCGTATACGTTGCATCCAGCCGTCGCTCCGGTCGCGGTATCCCGCCCAGATACTTCGTCAGCAACTCCACGGCCTTCAACTCTTCAAATCGCCCGGTAACGATCATCACCACGTTGTCCGGCTGGTAGTACCGACGATAAAACGCCTGCAGATTCTCAATCGGTACACGCTCAATGTCAGATCGATTACCAATGGTCGTCTGACCATAGTTGTGCCACTCATACGCCGCTGCCATCACACGCTGAAACAGCACACCCTCCGGGCTGTTCTCGCCACGCTCAAATTCATTCCGCACAACCGTGAATTCCTTCAGCAGATCTTCCCGATCGATGAAGCTGTTCACGAGCCGGTCACACTCCAGCTGAATTCCGAACTCCAGATTCTCATCCGTCGCCGGAAGTGTCTCAAAATAATTGGTGCGATCCTGGTTCGTTGTTCCGTTGAAACTGGCTCCGTGATCCCGCAGCGCCTTCGGTACGTCACGAAATGTCGGTGTGCCCTTGAAAACCAAATGCTCCAGCAGGTGCGCCATACCGGCCTCGCCATACCCCTCATGACGAGAACCAACCAGAACTGTCATGTTGACAGTGATTGTCGGTTGCGAAGCATCAGGAAACAGCAGCGCACGGGCACCGTTTCCAAACCGATACTCCGTGACACCTTCAATCGTCACGACTTTCTCCGGAGGCTCCGCCGCTGAAATCGGCAACTCCAACATGTCTGCCATCAACAC
>CAXBSH010000227.1:0-9076 GCA_963977705.1 uncultured Planctomycetaceae bacterium | reverse complement strand
GGACCTTGCGATTGCTGAAAACTGATCACTGAAAACTGATCACTGAAAACTGATCACTGAAAACTGATCACTGAAAACTGACAACTGACAACCGGCTCGGCAGGAGCCTCGCCCTCCCGAATTGACGATGCCGCACCCACTTGGGAGGGCGAAGCTCCCGCTGAGCCGAAACACACGTCAGACACGCGGACCCTCAGATCGGTCGCAACAGGCCCCGCCCACCTGGGACCTCCGAGCACCAGCTCGGAGATATCCCGATTCTCTCCTTGACGAGGTACCGGAACGGTAGACGGCAGGGCTGTGCGGGGATACAGACACGCAAGGTTTCCGCACCGAGGTTCATTTGAAAAGTGCAGCAAGTACGTCAATGAATTCTCATGCACCGTAATTGGGACATTTGACCCAACATCCCCTGGATTCGTAGCATTCGACAGCACGAAATTTCATCAATTTCGATTCCGTCAGGAATCGCTTTGCCCTCGGACCTGCGTTGCATAAGATGGATTACGAATCGGCATTTCAATCGGTGATCACTGACCCGCGCTATCAGCGCAATCTGGATTGGGGCAAGCCTCGTTCAGGACATCCAGAAGGAACTGTCCGTGCACACATCGCGGAGATCGAGCCCAACCTTGAGATCCTGCGGCCAAAACTTTCGGATTCAGATGTCTCGAAACTCAAGCTGCTGATTCACACTCATGACAGCTTCAAAGCCGACGCAAAACCGGGCGTCAAAATTACGGATCCCGGAAGCCATGCGTCTCTTGCGAGGTCGTTTCTTGCAGAATTCTGTGATGATGCTGACTTATTGGCAATGGTTCAGTTTCACGATGAACCGTTTGCGTTGTGGCGACAGGTCGAATCAACCGGCACTTTCAGCCAACAGCGAATGGATGCATTGATTGGCAACATCGCCGACTGGAATCTGTTTCTCGCTTTTAACATCATCGACGGCTGCACTACGGGGAAGAGCCGGGAAAAATTACGCTGGCTGTTCAAAGAGGTCGAAGGCAGAGTACACACGATCTTCACCGCGGCCGATATCATCGAGTAATGACTGCAAACCCGACGGACAATGCGTTCGGTCGAGTGCCCCCTGCGAAAAAAACGCTGCACTGATCGCAGTGCTCATGAGGCAGTTCAGGCGCCAGTTCACTTCGATTGACTGGCTGCCTGTGCGACCTGAACGCAACGGCGGGGACAGCCCCAACGCCCTCGGATAGCCCCGTCACCCACTCAGCCGAACACCGAACCTCCAAAACTGCCAAAAGATTCCGGACGCCAGAGTCCTTAAACGCCCCTGCGTGCTGCCGTTTTGCAACATGTCGCTTTCCGGAACGCGGAGTGGTGATTTTCCGCCATGCCACTGCAGTGCAGGCACATTGACTCAATCAGGACTCTTCGGCTTTCCCCGCAATTTTTGCCGGTTCCACCACAAAAATCACAACACTTCCTGCCAGCTGATCTGTCCGCGAAATTCAATTCACTCGATACTCCAGAGTGAACACCCTGCATTTCGTGCCCACCCGCTGAGGGAACACCCTGATGTCGTCGGCTACCGCTGGACGTTTTCTGCCCGGATTCGGATTTCGCACTCCGATGCTCTGGTTCCTGCTGGCTCAGATGCCTGCCGTCTTCCTATACGGCTTCCAAAGCTGGTCCAGCGCTCAGTTCCGCACGTTTCCCCTGCTGTTGTGTGGCATTGTCTGGATTGCCGTCAGTGAATGTGCTGGTCGCAAAGAGCGTTGGCGTCCGGAATCTTTCCTGTTCATTCTGGGCAATCTGCTGGCGTTTTCGCTTGGTGCCGTCCGCGCTTCGGCATGGTTGATTTCCGTCGGGGCGGCCTGTGGTGCCTTTGCATGGATTCTGGCTCGGCGTCGGCATGTGGCGGGGCGAGTGGTGTTTTCGATGGCCCTGCTTCTGCTGCTGCTGGTACGCCTGCCCCCCTCGCTCAGTCAGTCACTGGAAAATCGCTGGGAATCGACGATCGGCAGCCTTTCGAACTCAGTCCTGATTGCCGGTGAAGTCCTGCACTACACGGATTCATCCGGTCTGCATCTGGAACAAGCCCAGCTGGCCCATCGTTTCCTGCACGGTGGTCTTGCCGGCGGATATTCACTGGTGGTTCTGGGGCTGGTGATGGGCACATTGATGCACCGCTCGGTACCGCATCTGCTGTTACTGCTGCCCGCCACGCTCTGGTGTGCTGTCATGACATCGGTTGGTGGCACCGTCCTTGGAGTGTACTTTTTTCAGTGGACAGGTATTGACGTGTCTGCTGGCATTGCCGGGGCGATCTGGCGTCTGGACCTGCTGCTGCTGGGCCTTGCCTTTGTCTGGAGCTCGGACCAGGCCATCCTTGTGCTGACTCATGCGATCCCGATCATGGAAGAGATGGTCTCTGGACGTCGGCAGATCCGGCGTATGGAAGACGAGGAGGATGAGATGCTGGAGCGTCCCATGTTTCGCTCGAACAGTGTCACGAAGGCCTTCAACGCGTGGGTGGCACCGGCAAGGCCTGATCGACCGCTGCTGGCTGGCGTGCCGGAAGGGGCGGTCGTCGCCCGCGCCCGCGACACAGCCCAGGCTGGTGCTGCGACAGCAGTGCCGGCCGAGGACGCTGCCGACAGCCACATCAGTGAATCTTTGACGGTTCGCGGCAATAGTGGCCTGTGGCTGATGATCACCACTGCAGCTCTGCTGATGCTGCTGGTTCAGGCCCTGCGGTTTCTTCGGATCTGAGGTGCAGTCATGAGCAGCGATAACACACCAGAGAATCCTTCTCAGCGCAGCGACTGGAATCGTCGCCGCGTCAGTTACCTGCGGATGGGGCGCTCGTTTATTGATGGGATCAACCCCGATCGCAGCCTGAATCCGCTGAAGAACCTGTTTCGTAAACGACGCGAAATCGTTGAAACGTCCATCAACTGGTTCTACTCGCGAAACTGGGTGCTCGCCTATTCGGCCGCTCCGGTTCTGCTCGTGTCTCTGCTGGCCTTTCTCACAGCCGTCTGGGCTCGCAGCCACGCCGACTTCTCAGCTCATCGTCAGTTCCTGCTCAGATCACTGCAGACAGCAACCTCTGCTGCAGATGTCGTCCGCCAGGAACTCAGCCTGCGTGCGCTCCAGAATCTTGAACCACTGAACTCCAATTACGCACTGCAACTGGCAGAACTGCTGCGGGGTAGTGGTCGAGTCGCTGATGCAATCAACACACTGCGTCCCTACGCGCCGTCCGATGCGGCAGGCAGCCCCGAGATTCGACTGTGGCTGCTGGATCTGGCTGCTCAGAATCCGCAGGACCTCAGCCTGTCCGAAGAAGAACGCATTGCTCAACTGCAAAGGGTCCTTTCCGAAAGCCCGGGCAACGTCAAAGCTTCGAAAACACTTGCCGGTCTCTGGACCGCAAGACAGGAATGGCAGCTGGCAGAACGTTGTCTGGAAGAATCCGCGGCCCTGTTTCCCGAGGTGAATCTGGAACTGCTGAAACTGCAGATTCTGCTGGGACGCTCACCTGAAGATCGCTCCAAGACCGGTCAACTGGCTGTCAGCGGCATCACAAAACGGCTTGAGGAACAACCCAACGATGTCCTGCTCACCTGCAGTCTTGCAGAAGCCCTGTATCTCAGCCAGAAACCTCTCGAAGCCCGTGAAAAACTGGAAGAGTGGCTGAAACGCAGTGACGACGACGCAGTCAAAAAAGTCCTCAGCAGACTGGAATTCCTGATCGCTCAGTCTGAACTGATGGAGTCCGTGGAAAACAAGGACAGCTGTACCGTCATGCTGTATCGATCACTGAAGCTCGATCCGTCAAATCAGGAGGCTATACAGCTGCTGCGGACTGTCGACCGGGCTGGAGCCCTGATTGTGAAAGGGGAGTTGCAGTCCTGCATCGATTTCTGGCGCGAACGACTTCGCCTTGAGCCTGAAAATCGCAATGCTCTCCGTACATTGGCTTCGCTGCAGGAACTGATCGGCGAACCTCGCGCGGCCGCGGATCTGATCAGGACGGACATTGGTCGCTATCCTGGAGATCGACTGTATCTGGTCGATCTGCTGACCAAAGCCCAGCACACGGATCAGGCTGATCAGATGGCACAGCTGGCCGTCTCTGAGCAGCAGCAGGCACTGGAAAAGAATCCAGCCGACCGGGAAGCTCGCGTCAATATCGCACGCTGCCTGCTGATCCTGAAACGCCCTGAAGAAGCCCGCAGAATGCTGCTTGATGCATCCGACGAAATCATTAACGAATGTCGTCGAGATCCCAAATGGATGGCCGTCTTCGGAGCCGCCAGTCTTGCGATGTTCGACGACCAGACAGAACTCACAGGCAAACTCGGTACGATCTCGCAGACCGCCATGCCCGTCATCCGCGACCGGGCACACGGGCGAGAGCTGCTGCCGCTGCTGAAAGATGTCGTGATGTCCGGACCAATCACTGACAGCACGTCGGTACCACTGGCCGGGATTGATCGCATTGTCCGCATCGCACTGACCGGCGGAGCAGCCGCGCGGGACGCAGATAAACTGCTGACCGAATTACGCAGTGACGGAATCTTTGTACTCGACATCCTCTCATTGCAGGCTGCCCACGCACTCACTCTCGAAAACTACGACCTCGCCGTTCAAAGTCTTGAACTGGCGAACAGCATGACCAATGGCGCCAACCCGCTCATCCTGAATAACCTTGCCATCGCCAAAGTTCGCAGCAAACCTTCACGCCCCTGGGAAGCACTCAAACACATCGAAGTCAGTATCCGCGAACTGCCCGACAATCCCGAGATCCTCTCCACTCGCGGCGAAATTCACATCGCACTCAACTCTCTCAATGAAGCTGAAAAAGACCTGAGACACTCGCTGCGCATCAGAGCCGATCGCCCCAAAGTCCATCGCATGCTGGCGGATGTGCTGAAACGGACCGGGCAGGACAAAGAAGCAGTCGCACACCTGAACGAGGCCGAAAAACTGGAACGCCTGCAGGGGGCCGAACAGGCACGACGCCGCTGATCTCTGCTCGCCGATATTCGGGCTCTACGGAAAATGCTGTGCGCGATGTTGCTGTGCCACCTGAGTGTTGGTGATTCTTCACCACCAAAGGACACGGTGGTCAGTGAACAGTACACGCAAAGTTCCACCCGTGGGACGGCGAGGCTCCTGCCGAGCCGAAGTAAATTGCCCGTGTTCCTCCGTTGCTGTTCGCCCACAACCGTAGCCCGGGCATTCCTGCCCGGCCGCCCTTTGGCCCACACAAAGCCACGACGCGCCGCACGTTTGCCCGCCCCTCATCCACCCCTGGGATGACAACCACTCAACGGAAGCCTCGGCATCGTCACCGCGATGCTGCTCGGTGGTCGTAGCATGGGCTTCAGCCCGTGTTGTCCACCGCGTGCAATCCCCCCCACGCGAGCCGTTAGCGGAAGCTGACGGGTATTGTCGTCTGCGTCTGAACGGTTGTGTTCTTCCTGGCACTGAAGCGGTACCCAGTGCGTTTTCGCCAAACCCTTCCAAACAACAACCTGCAGGTGCGAACTGGATTTTTCGCTGATCCGTCACTCGGGCTGTGTACGCAGCATGAAATCGAACAGATCACCATACCGCTGCCCATCCAGAGTAATGTCGAACAGCACCGTCGACTGGGCCTGATCGGCCAGACTGCGATCCACTCGCAGTTTCACCGGAACCTGTACCCGCCCTCGCGCGGGAAGTTCACCCTCCAGCAGTGATGGCTCGGCACTGATTCCAGCCGGCAGATGCAGACGAATGCTGTGTCGCTGCGGACGATCCCGGAAATTACGAATCGTCACCAGAACTTCTGCCTGCTCCTGCTGCCACAGATTTACTCGGTACGGATAGGCCGACACCCAGTACGGATCATACCCGTATTCGCTGGAATCTTCCGGCAGCATCTCACGATACAGACCCATCATGGTCTTCGCCCAGTTGTAATACCGATCGACGAATGCCGCCGGATCGTGCATCACATAACTGTGACTGCCCATGATAATGTCGGGCTTCAGTTTCTGCAGATACTCTGCACCATACAGATAACCCTCCTGCAGAATACAGCTGTTCCGCGCTACCACGGCCTCGTGACCATCCTGCTCAGGGGACTGCGGATTCCCGAACAGATTGTCTCCCGTGAACGCGATTCGCTGACCGTCCAGTTCAAGCCACAGACAACAGCCGAATTCCGTCTGACCGGGCATCCAGTCCACCTGCAGCGTCAGGCCCTCCCACTCAATCCGCTCACCAGGCCGAATCGCACGATCAATCTTCATTCCATCAAACCCGTCGCTGTATGCAGAGACCATCGCCGCGTAGTCGTAGGCCCGTGGGTTCTCACAACGGTCCACAATACTGTCCAGCGTCCACGCCTCGGCGCCATACTGTTCCTTCAGCATCGGACCCAGCAGGAAATGGTCTCCATGCATGTGCGAAATCCAGAACGCATCAATCTGCTTCAGCCCCAGATGGGCACGCATCCCGGCAATAATCTCCTCCAGCTGGGCAGCCGGTAACAGGCCACAATCCAGCACCAGACCATGCCCATTATCCGAAACAATGATCGCAAAATTGCGTCCCTGCGTCTGATGGCTGAGCTTGTACAGGTGCGGAGTCACCCGGCTGATCAGCGGAACGGCTGTCGGCGTCGAAATCGAATCTCGCTCTTCCGGCGTTGAATCAAAGACAGGATAGCCCCGCACATAGCTGGCACGAAATTTCACCAGCCGCTGCTGAAACTCAGACAACTGCCGACCAGCGTCGCGAATGACCGGGCCATAAGCCGGCAACAGCACGTCCGGCCGCGCCGTCTGCAGACGTGCCGCCGAGCTCAGCAGCGTATCAATCCCCTTGCCAAACCCGTAATCCCATTCGGAATCATACCAGCGGGACAGTTTCGCGCCGTCATGCATGAATCCGCCGGAGAATCCGAACTTCAGGCCCCCGGAACTGATCAGAAACGTCAGCCCGCCCGGTGAATGCCCGGGGGTTGCCAGACAACGCAATTCATGGCCCTGCCATTCAAGCACTGCACCATCAGCCACCCCCTCGACAACAATCGGCTGCGGAGTCGGACGCACATAACTGGCCCCATACACCGAATACTCGTCTCCCAGCGTCGGACGCCAGCGACGATATTTTCCAGGCTCATTGAACAACGACAACTCAGACTGCGGCACCGTTACGGGCGCCGGCAACTGCGGCAGTCGATACAAACCCTGATACTGCTCACGATGATGATCCGGCAGCAGAATTCGCTCAATCCGCCGAATTCCCAGCGACTCCAGCGACGGCAGTATCGAGCCATCCCCGAAGCAGATCAGCAGTGCCGAATCCTGCTCGCGAATCACCCAGACGTTGCAGACATCCCGCCACAGATACAGCTGCGGAAATACCTGCGGAAAAGGCTGCTGCCAACCCTGTGGTAACTCACCATCACCAGCTGAGACCGTTGGAATCGCCTGCGCTGACACCAGCAGCAGACCACCCAGCAGGACCCGTCGTCGCTGAAGTCCGCGTTTCATTGCAGCAACCCTCGCATTCCACCGGTCAGGTCATCATCCACTTCAGGACTACAAAAGGCCACACTCACCTCATAACCGCCCGCCGGATACTCCTCTTTCACCGGAATGTACCACGGTCCACCATCTCCATAGGCCGCTGTCGCGACAAACCTGCCGCCCGCCAGCTGCTGCGCCCGCAACTGATACTCCAGAAAACTCTCACCCGGCAGATGCAGCACACAAATGTCGTTGATCTGCAGACTGCTGAGCACGATTGGAATCTTCTGCTCAACTCGCTGCAGCCACGCCAGTTCAAATGCCGGACGATTTCGACCCACAACGGCCCGACTGCGATCCGAAATCATCGCCGCCAGCGCCTCGGCATTCAGATCCGCACGCGGCGCAGGCAGCACATCTGCCGTCTTCCAGATCGCCTCACCCACCGGTTCACGCCGCAGATCCTTCGCTGCAGCCACCATCCCGTCATAAATCCGACGAGCCAGTATCGCCCGCATCGGCTTTGTGCCATCGTTGTATTTGCCCGCAGCAATATTCCCCGCACAACCCGTGAAATAAATGTGAGTCACAGCAGGCTCCTCCGCCTGACGCTGCTTTCGCGCCAAACCCGGAAAATCACTGCTCGCACGACCATCGCCATAATAACTCATCGGATGCACCGCGTAGTAATGACAGCAGACCACCGCTCGGTCACCACTGTAAAACGCCACTGTCCTCAGATCAGGATCAATCAAGCCCTCAGTCAGTTCCCGCAGCTTCGGATCAGCACACGCACTGCCACGCATGCCCACGATCCGACCATCAGGCCCCCGATTGATTCGCCGATTCGACGCCACCTGCTCCACACGCCCACGACCATGACCCACATGAGTCACCGGAACAGCCTGCGGAATCGCCTCCGCAATCGCCTTCCGCAGCCGATCCAGACACTGAGCAAAAAAGTCGGGCAGCATGATGTTGGGCAGATCACCCTGAGCATCCACCAGCTTCTGTGCGTCAAGGCAGGCAAAAGGTGCATTATGCTGATGCACACACTGCACGGCACAACGCTCAGGAGTCGTCCCGGCCGCCTCGGCCATCGCCGTTCGCCACGCCACATGAGCACTGTTCAGAATACCCGTCCAGTCCACCGCACACACCACAATCGGAGCACCGGCACCCAGCAGCACATAACCAATCGCTTCCTGAGTATCATCCACAGCTTCAATCGGCTTGATCCAGCCACCACAACAGCCATGACCATTCGGAGCTGTGACATCAAAACGAAACGGAGCGATACTCAGACCACTGGACACCGCCGGAATCGCCCCCGGGATTGCCGTCAGCAGCCCACCCACTGCCGATGACTGCAGAAAACCGCGTCGTGAAAACTGCCCCATGAGTCCACTCCAGCTGAAAAACCCGAACCACCCCAGCGACTAACGCAGACGCATTCTGCATTGTCCGACCCGATTGAGCAAATCTGCGGCGCTGCAGAGCTGCAGGATCGCGTACTCGCAGTTTGTCGAGCACGCCAGCCACGATGAAGGGTCAGGCAATCGCTGAGTGACGAC
>CAXBSH010000226.1:0-9116 GCA_963977705.1 uncultured Planctomycetaceae bacterium | reverse complement strand
GAGGTGGACCCGAAACGCGATGCGTGGGTCTGCCAGGCCATCGAAATCTTTAACGCCAATGTCGTGCGGATCACACATGCTCCCGCGGCCCGCGGCACCAGCACCGAGAACCCCTGAAAGAAAGTCAGCCGATGTTTGAAGGACTGAAAAATCTGGCCAGCATGGCCAACATGGCGCGCCAGAGTGGCGAGATGCAGAAGAAGATGGCGGAGATGAAGGAACGCATCGGCCGTATGGAAGTTGAGGGGACTGCCGGCGGAGATGCGGTTTCTGTGCGGATGTCCGGCGACTTCCAGGTCCGCTCGGTTCAGTTTCACCAGTGGCTGGTGGAATCCCGCAATCAGCAGCTGCTGCAACAGCTCACCCAGGAAGCGTGCAATTCCGCCATTCAGAAAGCTCGCGATCTGGCCGCCGCGGAAATGGCCAGACTGGCGGAAGAGCTTAATATTCCGGGCATGCAGGATGCCATGAGCAAACTGGGGCTGGGTTAAGCCCCTCTGCCGTACTCACACTTTTCGCTCTAAAGAACTCAGAAACAGGATGTCTGATATGGCTCGGCAGCCCGAACCGCAGGATCACCCTTATGGTCAGTCCGTCTCCCGCCTGATCGATGAATTCGGCAAGCTGCCGGGGATCGGCCGTAAGACAGCCGAACGGCTGGCGAATCACATCCTGAACGTCTCCACCGGCGAAGCAACCGGCCTTGCCGATGCGATCCGCGATGTGAAAAACACGGTCCGGCGCTGCTCGATCTGCTTCAACCTGACAGAAGAACCGGTGTGTCGAATGTGTCGCGACCCGCGTCGCGATCAACACTCGGTCTGCGTTGTTGAACAGCCACGCGATGTTGTCGCTCTGGAATCCTCCGGAGTCTGGGGGGGCATGTATCACGTACTTGGTGGGCGCATTGCGCCGCTGGAAGGTGTCGGCCCCGAAGACCTGACCATTCACCAGCTTGTCCACCGCATCCGCAAGCAGGGAATCACCGAAGTTGTCATGGCCACCAATCCCACTCTGGAAGGCGATGGCACCGCTTTGTTCATCACGAATCTGCTGCAGAACGATCCCGTTCGCATCACCCGACTGGCCCGCGGAATCGCCTCCGGCAGCATCCTCGAATTCGCCAACCGCGAAATGCTGGCTGACGCACTCAGAGGCCGACAGAAATTCTGACTACTGTCCCGGTCAGACAAAGAACGACAGCAGCTGCAGGCCGAAAATCAGCAACCCGACACCCAGCTTTGCCGCCATGCCGATCAGTCGGCCTTTCATGGCGGCTGCCCCGATTTCCACGCGTTTTTCACGGTCTGTACCGGCCCATGCTTCGCCCAGCCACGCCCCGGCGAATGCTCCGCCTGCCGCGCCCGCGATCGCTCCGATAATCGTTCCCAGCACAGGAATCGGCAGCAACGCCGTGCCCAGCAGACTGCCCACCATCGATGCCAGCAACGACAGCAGCATGGCTCGTCGAGTCGCTCCCTTGCGACTGGCCGCTGCCGAACCCAGCAGTGTCTCAAGGACCTCGCCCAGCAACGCCAGTAACGCCGTTGCCACAACGATCCACCAGCCCGGACCGGAAGGCGAACTGGACAGCCACGCCCAGCACGCAAGCACACACACCATCAGCCAGTTCCCCGGCAACATGATCATGGATGCTGCCAGTCCCAGCATCTGCAACAGCTGCACGACCGCAAAGGCGATCCACCAGTTTGCTGCTCCCATGTGCCGACCGCCCCTCAGACAAATTCCGAAACCAGATCTCGCACCGCACCCACCGCCTGATCCACCTCGGCCTCCGTCGTAAACTCACCCACACTCAAACGCACCGCACCACCCGTCGACTCGGTTCCAAGGGCCGCATGTACCAGCGGAGCACAATGCAGACCAGCGCGGCACTGAATCCCAAACGACTGCTCAAGCACCATCGCCGCTTCACGCGAATCAAAACCCGGAATCACAAAACTGACAATTCCGCACGACACGCCGGGAATCTCCGGAGTCAGCAGGCGGAGCCCGGCCAGAGATTGCAGACCGGCCAGCAAACGGTCTGACTTCCGCACTAAGTCTGCCTGCAGACGCTGAGGTGTCTGCTCAAGAACCCACTCGGCCGCTGCCGCAAGCCCCGCAATGCCCGGCATGTTCAGATTGCCACATTCAAACTTCTCCGGCAGGCGATCCGGATGCACCAGCAATTCACTGTCTGTCCCCGTTCCTCCAAACTTCAAAGGCTCAACCAGAGCTTCTGTGCCATCACGAAACACCAGCACTCCCGTACCCAAAGGACCACAGCCCCTTGTGACCGGGCAACGCCAGAAAATCGGCACCCAGATCCGTCAGACGACAGGGCCAATGACCGGCAGTCTGAGCCGCATCGACCAGCACCAGCACTCCATGCGCCGCCGCCATCGCCGCCAGTCTGGCCACCTGCTGCACTCGACCCGTCACATTCGAAGCATGAGTCAACACGAGCAGTCGAGCCGGCCCGGCAGACAACAATCGCTGCAAATGGTCCTCGTCCAGCAAACCCGTGACAGCATCGAAACCGATCAGATCCAGCTGAACATCGCGAGTCCGCTGAAGATGAGCCAACGGACGCAGCACGGAATTATGATCCAGCTGCGACGCGATCACGCGGTCCCCACGCCGCAGCAGGCCCAGCAGCACAATGTTCAGACTCTCGGTGCAGCCACCGGTCAACACGACCTGTTGCGGTGACGATGCCCCCAGAAGGGTGCCAAGCGCCGAGCGACAGCGCGACAGAATCGCTGCCGCCGCCTCAGCACCCGCATGATTCCCACGCCCCGCTGCACCACCACTCCGCAACCAGCCCTCCACCGCCCTGATCACACACTCAGGTCTTGGAAAACTGGTTGCAGCGTTGTCCAGATACATACGGGCTTCCAACTACTGACCCGGCAACCAGAGCTTTCCGCCGGCAGCAGGATCTTCTGGAGTCGTTCCAGGTACCCACAGTTGACCACTGCCGGAACCCGACGGACTGCCTTCCAGCTCTGGCAACAGATGCGAACAACCCGATTCAATCAGCTGCGATGTGATCAACTCACGCAGTTCCGGAACCTTAGGCAGATACTGATCACGCAACCGATGCAGCACAGTCTTCAGCGTGGGACTTGCGGGGTCATCCAGGCAATACGACAGCTGTCGAATGTCCATTTCCAGACGCAGGCGGAAAGCTTCAGGTCCGGTCACATAGGTTCTGGCTTTCTCCAGCAGACTGGAGGCCAGTTCCATGTCGTTGGCCACACGAGCCATCGTTGCACGCGACGAATAAGCCGAAACAGCGGCGTTCGCATCAATCGAATCCGCCTGTTCAATCATCCGATCGAAACACTGCGCGGCCTCATCAAACTTCCCAAGCATGCCCAGTCGGCTGCCCAGCTCCAGCAGGTTCCCGGAGTAGGTTGCAATGTTACAGCGCGACAGTGTCAGCGAGTTGAAAGTGCCCAGATGCACATTGTCGTCGAATTCCACGGCCGACCGCGGAGCCAACTGCAGACGCTCAAAGGTGTTCGACACCGGAGCATACATTTCGGTGCGCCCCAGCAGTTCATGCAGCACCACAACGGCAGCCACCAGCGGTCGCCGCAGCTCTGGAACCGCAACGGCCTCCTGCGGAGTCTTTCCGCCGAGCACCGCCAGCGGCCGAGCCGTCCAGCGGCCGATACACGCCACAAGCTCCTCGGACGTCAGACGCCGATAGACCGTTTCTTTCATGTCGGCCGGACGCACATGACGCAGGTCGAATGGCGCCAGCGCCGCGGGGTCCGACGAAATACGCTCACGCTTCTCATCCGCTGCACCCGTCAGAATCAGATCACCCAGCAGGTCCCGCAGGCTGACCAGAGCCGCATCGAGCAGGCGGTCCAGAGTTGTCACTTCAATGAATGACCCGGGAACGCCCGCTTCTTTCGCCGCGTCTTCGTCAATCACATCAAAGACGTCCACATCGGCCAGCGATTCGGGCAAAGCGTCAAGACCGGCTGTGCCCACCGGATCCCGCAGCATCACAACCTCAGCCACATGATCCGTACCCGGGAAATGCTGGCAATTCTCGTGGTCATGCGAATTGAGAAATCGGATGTTACTGGAATTCCGCAGCCGCGAGACCAGTTCGGAGACTGAATGGACCTGCAGTCGCACAGAGCTGATGTATGAGCGATCGTCGCTGAACTGGATCTCAATCAGTTGCGCCAGAATCTCGGCATCAATCGCCTGCTCAGCGTCCGTCAGCAACGTCGCTGCATGACGCAACGAGGCACCGCCTTCACGATCACGACCATCCCACAGCTGACACAGTCCAAGATTGAACCAGACAGCCCCGTCGGTCGGCTGCTGATCGGCCAGACGATTGTAAACGATCGCTGCCGGCTCAAAACATCCCAGCAGACACAGCTTGCGAGCCCGCTGGTCCTGCCCTAAGACCTCGTCCGAACCTTTGACCGGCAACAGCCCCCACGATGTACGGCAAACAGACGGCAGGTGCCGATCCGCTTCCAGACTCATCAGACGATTCAGAATCCGCTGCTGCATGTCACCCCTTGACAGCCTTAAGGCCAGCGTCATGTGCTCACGCGCAGAAAACAGCGAGCCACGCTGCAGCATTTCCATGGACACTCGGAAGGCCAGCGATGCGACATCATCAGGACGCGTTTTTGACGCGATCTGGAAGGCCCGATGCAGCAGGCGCCGCGTCGAGTCAAAACCATTCACGACCAGCCGCAGTTCGGACATCGTCACCAGCATCAACGGATTGTCAGGCTGAGTCTTCAGGAACTCAGCACCCACCGCCAACGCCTCTTCCGTACGATTCAGGTCAAGCAGTACGCCAATCAGTTCTCGAGCCACTGATTCCTTGTCGGCATGCTTCGCACGCAGACCACGCAGTATCTGTAAAGCCACTTCCGGTTGGTTTTGCCGCAGACTGCTGGCGCGAGAAAGGTCCTGCATGACGTCCTGACAGCAGAACTTCAGCTTCTTACCACTGCCACAGACACACGCGCTATATGAATCCAGAGCCATACTTACGAGTTCCCGTTTCCTGATATTTCTTCGGAAAGCACCGGCAAGCCCGGTGACGCCATCGTGTTTTCATGGTTCGCCTTGAACTTGTCAGAGGCGAGATGGGGGGAATCTAGCAGAATCGGGCGAGTTGTGGCAGTCCAGGGCGCCCCACGTTCCCAGGAAGTTGAGACAAACTGTGGAAATCGGTGCCCGACTCAATCGCGCAAAGGCTGCAATGGCAGCTCCAGCTCCGCAACATCCAGCGGTCGCTCTTCCGCCGAATCCCATGGCAAATCCTGACTGACACGCATCCGAGCATGCTCGGCCCAGGGCCCGCGAGTATCAAACTGCAGATACTGCCGCCAGTACTCCACACCCTCAGATTCACGCCCCTGCCGGTCCAGCAGCTGAGCAAAACTGAGCAGAACATCAGGGTTCGATGGATGAATCGCCAACGCCTGACGCAACGATTCTTCCGCCGCCTCCAACTCGTCCAGTTCCGCCTGCAGACACCCCAGCTGAGCCCACGCCTCAATAAAGTCAGGCGCCCACTCCACCGCACAGAAATAACGCTCAACAGCCGATTCCAGCCGACCACCCCGATACAACGCGTCAGCCAGATGAAAATTCACGTCCGCCGGATCCGGATGCAGCAGACCCACTCCACCCTCCAGATCACCCAAACCATGCCGCAAACCACCACCCTCGGCACTCAGCCGACATAATGACCGCCGAAATGCAACCACTGCATCGTCAAAATCGCCCGCCTCACTCCGCCGACACCCCTCGTGAAACCACTCGTCCGCTGTCCACTCCGTCGAAACCGCACGCCCACTGCGTACCGCCGCCGAAAATGGCAACACACCCGAACCTTCAGCTGCACACTCCGATACACCATCCGCAGCCGCACCCTCGGCTTCCACGTCCAAACCCAAACTCGCCACCCCGGAATCCGCCGCCAGACGCAGCAACGGACGCTGCTGACCCTCAAAATCCAGCAGCCGCTGGCCCGTACGAGGATTCAGAACGCCACGCTCGTCCCTTACCAGAATTTGACGGTCATGCACCAGCAGATTGAGCTGTGCAAGGGAACGATCTGAACCCGCCAGTACACGACTCAGCTCGCCCAGACTTCGCTCAATCACTTCCGCCGATACACCCTCGGATAATAAGCCGGCCAGCCGCCGGGCCCCCGCGGCTTCGCGATAGTCAAACCACGGCAAACGACACACCGTGCGAACCGGACGCAGCAGGCCCAGTCGAGCCCACCGGCGAATCAGACGCACAGGCACGTTCAGCATTCGGCTGAGCATCGCCGGAGTATGCGCGCGGCGAATCTCGTCACGACACTCGTCCAGACCCAGCATCTGCAGCCAGTCCGATTCCGCCACAATCCGAATGCCAGCACCGTCCGCCACCAGCTGCAACGCCTGACGCAGCTTCACCGATGCCCGACCATCGTCCTCCAAAGCCCACCCTTCTTCGCCAATCACCAGCAAGGTCGTCGTGGAAGTGACCGTCTGCACGCCACGCCCACCATGACGCTCAACCAGTTCAAGGGCCGCCCGGTGAGTCATCGATGCCAGCGTTCCCGTGAACGCGACCGTATGCCCGGCAAGCACAGCCGGCACAGACGCAGACGGCCCGGACAATGCTTGCCCCGCAACATCCCCGCTGCCACTACTGTCACCAGCCGTCGGTTCCACTTGTCCACTCAGATTCACGATTTTGCCCGCTTCCGTCATCCCATCCCGCGGAATTTCAGCCCCGAAAACCAACCAAGATATCGTTCCGCAACCGCAAAAGGTAGCATCCAAAGCCCGGCAGTGCAGTAAACCTTCAGGTTGCTGGAATTCCGGCCGTAAAGCTTACCGGCGCGCAGCCGAAAACACTCTCACTTCGTCACTCAAACCTGTCAGGACTTCCCAGTCTGTCTTTCCTGATGCAGGACCACTGAACAAATGCCAACAACCACTGACGCTTCCATCTCCGCCCTGCAGGCCTCCGACCCACAGCTCTGGACCGCACTGGTCAACGAACGTCGTCGCCAGGTCGATGGACTCGAACTGATCGCCTCAGAAAACTACACCAGCGCCGCTGTGATGGAAGCCGCTGGTACCGTGCTGACCAATAAGTACGCTGAAGGTTACCCGGGCCGTCGCTATTACGGTGGCTGTGAAAATGTCGATGTCGTGGAAAACCTGGCTCGCGATCGCGCCTGCCAGCTGTTCAAAGCCGAACATGCCAACGTGCAGCCACACGCCGGATCTCAGGCCAACATGGCGGTCTACATGTCCGTGCTGGAACCCGGAGATACCATCCTTGCCATGGATCTGGCTCACGGCGGACACCTCACCCACGGCATGCACCTGAATTTCAGCGGTAAACTGTACAAAACGGTGCATTACGGAGTCCGACAGGATGACCATCGCATCGATTTCGATCAGGTGGCTCGACTGGCCAGCGAACACAAACCACGAATGATCGTGGCCGGTGCCAGCGCCTACCCACGCGAAATCGACCACGCACGCTTCGCCGAAATCGCTCGCTCGATCAACGCCCTGTTTATGGTCGACATGGCACACTATTCCGGTCTTGTCGCAGCCGGCGTCCACAACAGCCCCGTACCCGTCGCCGACTTTGTCACCTCAACCTCACACAAAACCCTCCGCGGACCACGCTCCGGCTTCATCCTCTGCCGCAAAGAACACGCCGCCGCTGTCGATAAAGCCCTGTTCCCCGGAATTCAGGGCGGGCCACTGATGCATATCGTCGCCGCGAAAGCCGTCTGCTTCGCCGAAGCCCTGCAACCGGACTACCGCACGTACGCCGAACAGATCGTTGCGAACGCCCGTACGCTTGCCGATGCACTGCTCAGCGGTGGCCTGCGTTTGGTCTCCGGAGGCACCGACAATCACTTGATGATGTGTGACGTCACGGCCGTGGGACTGTCCGGAAAAATTGCTGAACACGCCCTCGACCACGCCGGCATCACCGTCAACAAAAACATGATCCCCTACGATACTCGCAAACCCATGGACCCCAGCGGTATCCGTATCGGCACCGCAGCACTCACCACTCGCGGAATGAAATCCGACGAAATGAAGCAGGTCGCCTCGTGGATCCTCAAAGCACTCCACGCTCACGACAACCCCACCGCACTGGAAAATATCCGCCTCGAAATCGCCCAGTTCGCTCGCCAGTTCCCGGTTCCCGGTATCGCTGCCAGCTGACCCCTGCACCAGTTCACAAAAACTTCGGAGCGGGCAACTGCGCAGAAATCCTGGGTCTTTTGTGCACACAAAATTTGCCTCGGGAGGGCAAGGCTCCCGCCGAGCCGAACATCCGTCACTTCTCGCCCCCGAACTGGTGCTCAGTGTTCCCAGCGGCCAGCCGTTAGCGTCAGCTGACGAGTATTCCCAGGCCACACCGTCACCCCCGCAGTTGGTGCACGGCAACCCCAGCGACCGACCGTTCACAGCCACGGCGATTCAATCTGCAGGTACACACCCGATTTGGCATTGATACCCGAAATCAGGCGTCGATGCTCGGCCGGCCAGCATCACGTATGACACGCAAGACCGCAACCACCGGCAGCACACTGAACAAAAGAACACACAACAATTCTATCTAACCGTCACTGCCCAATTCAGCACAACGGATTTTCAATCGTTGCCCGGTTTTGAATCGTTTTGCGCTTTCAATTCCGAATTCCAGAGCACACAATCCGGCAGCCCACTGCGCGCACGAACGCTGACAGGACGGGGCTGGTTGACCTTGGCTACCGAAGCCTGCAAACACGGCAGCTTTCAGTACAACCAGCCCCCTCCTGTCAGCGTTTTTTGTGTGCTGATACGCCTATTAACACGGCAGTCGCAGAACGGTATCGCGGTATTTCAAAGAAATGCCGAAAATCGAAAAAACCGATGAAAAAGCCCAGAAACTGAGTCATTTTGCTCGCTGAGAATTCTTCAGCTGGGCGAATTCATCGGGATTTTCTCCAAACTTCCGGCCCCCGCTCCCGCTGCAGATTCCCTCCACCAGCCCCCCACAGACCGCTCTGGTCGCGTTTCCTCACACATTAGCCGCAACCC
>CAXBSH010000225.1:0-9167 GCA_963977705.1 uncultured Planctomycetaceae bacterium | reverse complement strand
TCCGATCTCAGCTGGTGCTCGGTGGTCCCAAGGGAAGTCCCCCTCGGGCGGGCGAGGCTCCTGCCGAGCCGAACGTCGCTGCATCACGTGGGTTGTGACTGCGTTTTTTCACCACGAATGGTACGAATCACGTCACGGCAACTCGTGACTTATCGCAGCATGGGACTTTACGCAAGCTGGCGTCGCAGGTCCGCTGCAGCAACCAACGGGAACGTGATGCCGCCGAGGGCAGCAGACCAGTTTGAAGACTCCAGAGCCCTGCAGCAGCCGATTGGGCTACGGTCACCGTCCCGCTCTTCGTTGATTCACTCCATGCCCGTGACTACCACCTGGCGCTGTTTCAAGGTCATCACGATCAGTTCCTGATTGGTTACAGCCGCGTTGTACCAGGCAGTCGCTTTGCCATCACGGAAGCTGGCCGTCGCCTGCTCTACTCCCTCAATACGTATCAGGGCATCGTAGGCTGCATACGAGCAGGCCATGCAGTCCAGTCCGGCGATTCTCAGGTCCAGTCTCTTCCACTGTTCACGTGGCACCGACGACACTGCCCGCATGCCCAGTGTCGAACGTGAGAGCTGCTGAAGCCTGTTGTGACAACGTTCGATCAACTGAGCCGGCTGAACTCCCCGAAACAGATCGCATTCGGGATCATAGGCGAAGCGTGCCTGTGCTGTCTCAAAATCCAGTTCCTGCAATCGCACTTCGGGGACCTGCTGCAACAGAGCACGAAACGCGTCGACTCGATCCCGCATAAACAGTCCGGTTACCTGAACTGTCAGCGTGTGCTGCTCACTGATCTGAATTGGCCTTGTCTGAGGTTCAGGCTGCGGTGGTGGATTCCAGATGATCGGAGTGACGGCCGGCAGGTCAGGGTTCATCAGCATCCTGCCTTGGTCTGCCTGTGCAATCACCGGTCTCACAATGTCTGCCGGCCGTGCCATCGTTGTTTTGGCCCCGGTAAACAGCGGACTTCCGACAACTTCATGAATAAGTGTCCGTATCCCGCCTCCTGCGTGTTGAGTTCTACTGACGATTGCGTCAACAGCCTCACGATCCGAGAAACGCAGGTCTCGGCCGACGGCGTACGTCAACAAACGATTTGTAAGATTTCGCAGCAGCAGTTCCTGGTTCTGTGCCAGCCAATTCTGGAAGTCTCTGATATCCCGAAACGCGTGCCCGTCCACAGTGACACCAGACGCATCAACGGACGGACCAAGCCTGAACCCGATCCCAATCAACGGGTCGATGCGTCCCCGGTCGGCCGGTTCGCCATCACCAATCGACCGATAACGCTCACGGTAGCCTCCAATGACGTCAAAGGCTTCCAGTGCAAACCCCGGAGGATCAATGCGTGCGTGACAGGATGCGCAAACCGGTTGATTCCGATGCTTCTGCAATTGTTCACGAATAGTTGTGGCGCCACGCACGTCAGGTTCAATCGCCGCCACGTTTGCCGGTGGTGGCTCGGGCGGCTGCCCCAGCAGGCGATCCAATACGAAGGCTCCGCGAGGAACCGGTGATGTGGTCGTTCCGTTGGCCGTGATTCTGAGGATTGAGGCCTGAGTCAGAACTCCACCACGCGGACACCCATCGGGCAGCGGCACCGATCGAATCTGTGTGCCTGTGATGCCGTCAATTCCATAGTGTGCGGCCAGTTTCTCGTTGATCATCAGGAAGTCAGACCGTACCAGACTGGTCGTATCAAGGTCACGCTGCAGCAACGTGCGAAAAAAATCTCGCGTCTCTGCCAGCATGCAATCCTGCAGATAGGGACTGAATTCGGGGTACAGTTTCTGGTCCGGATCATTGGCCGCAATTTGCCGCAGTTTCAGCCACTGTCCGGTAAAGTCATCGACAAATCGCTGTGACCGGGCATCCGTTAACAGCCGCTCCACTTCCTGGTGCAGCACGTCGGGCTGCAGCAGTGTGCCACTGGCCGCCAGGGCTGCAAGGTGCTCATCGGGCAGGGAATTCCAGAGGAAATATGACAGGCGACAGGCAAGTGCCCACGCATCGACTTCGGCGGCCGGTTCAACATGATACAGAAAATCGGGCGCACACAGTGCCGTCCGGCAGGCGACGCGCATGGCCGATTCAAAGCAGTCTCCAGCCTGCAACCGATCGGCAACAATTTTCAGATACCCCTGCCGCACAGCTTCAGTGACCGGCCGCCGAAACAACCTCGGTAGCAACCCGGACAATAGACGCTCGGCATCGGCCAGAGTTGCGTCGCTGCTGACTGTCCACAGCCCAGGCTCAGGATCCGGTCGATTCCTGCCAGCCCCCAGCTGTCGCGGTCGAAACCGGGAGGGCGCACGCACGTTGGGCGTCTGCTCGCTGTGAAACTCCGTCAGAGGCAGATCGCCAAAGATCACTCGATGACTGTCCGGCGGCCAGACCGCATGCAATGGCCCCTCAATCTCCAGCCAATCCACCACGATGCCAGGCCCGGTAAACTCCATCGCACGCTGCTTTTTGTAATAATTCGCAGCGGGCGCTAGAGAGGCCGTGTTGAAGCCAAGGATCTCATTGGAATTCAACCACACGTGAACAGCATGTTGCAGTGGCCCGGTGGCCGGTGCATCAAAGTAGCCAAGCACATAACCGGGATGCTGGCCTCCACGCCCGTCACCGGTTAACTGCACCACGGACAGTCGCCCGGCCTCTGTGCCACGTCCCGGAAGAACCCGACCGCGGTCCCACTGAAAACTCCAGAGCGATGTCTTCACTCGATACACACCCGGATAGATCGTCACATGCTCAATGAAGTAGGGACTGAACGATTCGTCTTCATGCCGGAACAGTCCAACGCTGCTGCCGGTCTCAAACGATCCCCACTGTTCGTGCGCTCCCTCGCTGAGATGACTCTGTTCGGCCGCTGGAGGAAACTGGGGATCAATCTGACCATCCTTCAGCAGCACGCCATCTCCATTCAGGACCACATGCGCTACGAATCCACCTCGATTGACCAGTGAGATTCGGCGAGTCTGAACTGACGGAGGGTGTGGGCGGGTGGCAATTGCATAATTCAGTACATGATCGGCCGCTTCAAGATACTTTGCCACGTTCACATGCGAAACATCCAGAGCATCCACGTGCTTGTCGAAACCATTGACGGCTCCATCCGCCGGCAGCAGTCCGGCTACGGCCAGACCAGGCATGTTGAACAGGTCGCGGATTGTGTTTTCGTACTCGAACCGTGTCAGTCTGCGCAGCTGCGGAGTCCCCTCGGCAGCCTGCTGCTGCTGTTCAGCAGCCAGCAACTGCGCACGAAACACTTCCAGAAACTGCGTACGCTCGTCGGCCGTTGGCTGGGTGCTGTCACGTGGCGGCATCTCGCCTGACTGCACCCGATCAAAGGCTCGCACCCATCTGCGAAAGCCGTCTGCATCAGCAGCATCAATAACACGGTCTGAAAACGTGAGTCCCGCTGCGGGTTCCTGACCGCTGTGGCAATCAAAGCAGTATTTCTGCAGAAACTGTGTCGAATCGGCATAGCTGATTGCCGGGGTCACAAGGCAGATGACCAGTACAGCCGTGTGCCAGAGGCGAGTGATCATCATCATGTCATTTCCAGACCGCGAAACGTCCCTCGGCCAGTTGAGAATTCGTCAACTTCCAGTCCCAGACGCTGCAGCATCGACACGTACAGATTCGAAAGCGGATAATTCTGCTCGGTGTCAAATGCCAGATGCTGCCCATGGCGAAAGCCACCTCCGGCCAGCAAGGTCGGCAGGTTCGTGTTTGCATGAGAATTGGCACTGCCCATGCAGGTTCCGTACAGGACCATTGTTCGATCGAGCAGTGTTTCGGAGTGCTCTTCAGCGGCGGACAATGATTTCAGGAAGGCCGCCAGTACGTCGAACTGAGCAGTCTCGCGATTGCGTAGCTCGGTCAGTACCTCGGGGCGATTTCCGTGGTGCGTCATGTTGTGAATCACCGTGGTATCGATAAACAGTGAAACGATGCGGGTCGAATCCGTCTCCAGTGCCAGTTTAACGACGTCGAACATCTGCCCGGTTCGCCGCGCGAATTCCTGCGGATCCGTGATGTCCTCCGGCGGGCTGGCGGCGATTTGAGGCCTTGGTTTGTGCTCCCACGCTTCGGCTGACTGCAGGCGTTGTTCCAGATCGCGCACGGCGCTGAAGTACTGATCCAGACGACGGCGATCCGTGGGTGACAACTGTTTTCCAAGACGCTGTGACTGAGCACCGACGAAGTCCAGCAGACTGCGTCCCTGCCGCAAAGCTTCGACGTTGGCGGCCAGTTCCTGCGGATTCCCCTGAAAAAAGAGCTTCTCAAACAGCTTTCGTGGACTCTTCTCAGCCGGTATCGGGGCACCACTGCGAGTGAAACTTAGAGTTGGATTTTCGTTGGTAATAGCGAGGACCAGCGAAGGGAACCGGGTTTGACTGCCAAGTTGCTCGGCCGCGAATTGATCAACGGAAACACCATTACGAAAACCGCCGCGTTCCGGATGCGGTGTTCCCGTCAGAAAACATCGTTCGGCGGCATGGCCTCCGGTGACACCCGGCAGACTGACTCCGGAAAACACCGTCATCTGCCGCCGGTGGTCCTGCAGTCGCTTTAGGTAGGGGCTGAGTTGATAATCGGCGCCGGACTGCTCGGGAAAGAAAAACTGGGGCAGAATCCCCATGTTGGTTTCGACGGCCACCATGCGTCGAGGTGCCATGACGGTATTTTCCGCGGCAAAAGCTGGCTGCATCGCATCCAGCCACGGCAGGGCAAATGCAACGCCGCACCCCTGAAGTATGGATCGACGCGGTAAGGCATTTCGACCGCAGGTCAGTTTCTTCGGTTTCATTCGATGTCTCTGCGATGGGGACAGATCAGGTGTGGTTGTCAGAACAGTTTTCAGTGGCATCGGTTCTGGAACGCTGATTTAACAATACTCGCGGCGGTCCGGACCATACAAGCACAGATCACGGCATTTGTTGGAACAGCATCTTTGCGGGCCATGCATTGTCAGGGGGTGGTTCCCGCTTTCTTCCATTGCTCATTGCACCACGTTGCAAAATGCCCGACGTTGGGATCATCGGTATGTCCGCCATCGTGCTGACGCCATGACAGCCGACCATTCAGCAGGCCTTCATTGACCGCCGGTGGCAGCTCAGTCTGATAATCATCAGTTCGTCCCAGATCTGCTGCTCCTGTCAGTCGAAATACCCGTTGAGCGGCGATCGTGGCCATGAAACTGCCTCGCTGGTCCAGCCACAGCGCGTCACCTTTCTCTGGTACACCATAGCTGATCATGGTCAGTCGTGGCGCACACAATGCGATCAGTGTGTGAGCGTCCACAGGCAAATCGTTGGCATCGCGACGCCCTGAAGTACTTTCCTCAGCGCCGTATTTCAGAAAATTGCCTGCCATCCAGTGGTACTGCCCGGATCCGGTCAGGTTTTCGACCGACTCGCCGAAGTTTCTGCGATATAAGCTGGTGCCACCTTCGCCGGCTGAAGCGATCAGCCCGGCCGCGAAGCGTTCGTCAAACGCGAGGGTGACAAGTGCCGCTTTGCCGTACCGAGACACACCGTCGATCGCTACTCGCTTCGAATTCACTGCACTTACAGTTTCGAGGAAGTCCAGGCCTCTTGAGGCGCCCCACGCCCACGCTCGCAATGCACCCCACTGCTCGGGTGTTCGAGGCTGGCCGCGGTTGGTCAGCCCGATGATGCCGCGAGTCAGCCCGGCGCCGGTCGGCTGCGGTGGCTCAGCATTCGGATCGGCGCGACGAACAAACGGATTGGGACGCCATCCGCCTGCGTCGTCCTGTACGGTGGCAGGATTCAGGATCGCATATCCCCAACCGGCGGCAAACAAACGGTCGTATTTGGACGGTCCCTCGGGCCCCTTC
The DNA here is from genome assembly GCA_963977705.1 of uncultured Planctomycetaceae bacterium. Lineage (GTDB taxonomy): Bacteria > Planctomycetota > Planctomycetia > Planctomycetales > Planctomycetaceae > SXXK01. The sequence goes on along the minus strand of CAXBSH010000225.1, from coordinate 3,292 downwards.
CCGCCCTGACCACCACGTCCGAATCCACCCGCGAATGGATTGGGTTCGAAGGGCGTCCAGCCGAAGAACATCAGCACTGGAACCGGCTGAGCAGGATGCTCCGGAAGCGTCAGTGACATTGAGATACGAACATTGATTTCTGGACACTGGGAATTGTCGACAGTCCCGACAACGTGACGCTCAATCGCAGAAATCCCGCCGACGGTTTTCTGACGAGTTTCTTTGACCTCCCACGTCACTTTGGGCACTCCTGGCGGGATTCTGCCGACGACCTCCCGCTCAAACAGTTCGATCAGTTCCGGTCGACGCGACTGAAGCCACTGTTCGTGGGTGGTGACCTGTTCCCCATTTGCCAGTTTCAGCAGGTCTGGCAGCAGTGGGTAAGGATTGGCCTTTGATTCATCATAATTAGCAGCATTTGGTCCCTGAGTATTCGCGCTGCCGTCTCGCCCGGGGCGCAGTCGGGTAATCCCCAGCTGCTGCAGCATGTTCTGGTGATCCTGCTGGACAGTGAACACCACGGGTTCAGGTTCCAGTGACGTTTCCTGCGCGCACAGATTCGCATTCAAGCCAATGATGGACAAGGCACCGATGGTCAGAGCACATGAATACCAGTACGCGGCCCGAGACATCTTCAGAACCCCTGCAATAGCCCTGTGATTTCAGAGACAGGCTCGGGTACTATCGGCTGTGCTTGCACATTTGTCGAACGAATCGAGTGTTCGAATTCGTGGGGTGCTTATCGCTGAGGGGCCTCTGCCGGGCACTCTGATGCCGGAGTTCGCGTGTCAGGCTGGAAAGCCAGCGACGAATCTGCCGGATTCGGCTGCAGGGCTGCGATAGTCCTGACAATCTGGTATTCTGTTGAGATTGAATGCCGATTCCCCTGTGTTTGTCTTCTGACGATCGGATCCTGCCATGCGATCTTTGTTGGCCGTTCTGCTGATCAGTCTGCTTCAACCCACGTCGGTGCTGGCGGAACTTTGGGTGCCAGCGTTTTTCAGCGATCACATGGTGCTGCAGCGTGATTCCATGGTTGCCATCTGGGGGCGGGCCACAGGGAATTCGCCGGTAACGGTGACATTTCGAGGCCAGTCGGTCCGGGCGACAGCGGATTCTGCAGGTCGCTGGAAACTGCAGATTGCATCCGGTGCGGCCGATGCGGTGGGCAGTTCGCTGAAAATTGAGACTCAGCCGGGGGAACCTGCACTGACGCTTCAGGATGTGCTGGTCGGTGAAGTCTGGTTTGCTTCGGGGCAGTCCAACATGGTATTCACGATGAGCCGTGTGCCGGCTTATGCGGATGTGATTGCGGGATCCAATTTTCCGCAGATTCGGATGTTCAATGCGCCCATGGTCACCGCTGTGGAACCCCAGGATCGGATTGAGGGGAAGTGGTCGCTGTGTACTCCGACTTCGGTTCCTGATTTTTCAGCTGTTGCCTTCTTTTTTGCGCGAAAGCTGCATACTGAGTTGAACGTTCCGGTTGGTGTGATCAAGTCGGCGTGGGGTGGAAAACCGGTGGAAACGTTTACCAGTCGCGAAGCCCTGCTGACGTTGCCGGCGACGAAATCGCTGGTAGAGGCGGCACTGCTGGCCGATCGGAATTTTGACCCGGCTCGTGCTGCGACCAGTTACGAACGACAGTTACAGCAATGGCAGACGAAAGAGGCCGAGTGGAAGCAGAAGGCGGCGTCTGCTCGTGGTGCACGGCCCCGGAAACCTGCTGCGCCAAAACGCCCACTGGCAAGTGAGGGGCAGCCTGGGGTGCTGTTCAACTCGATGATTCACCCATTCGTTGGGTACACACTGCGAGGAGTCATCTGGTATCAGGGTGAAGCTAATGCGAAAGCGGGGGCTGTTCCGTATGATCAGACATTGCCGCTCATGATTCAGGACTGGCGCACTCGCTGGAATTCTGACCTGTCGTTCTATTTCGTGCAGTTGGCGAACTTCCGAGCTGCCTCGACGGAACCGGGTGACCGGGATCCGTGGCCGCTGTTGCAGGACCGGATGCGAAAGGTTCTGCAGACGACTCCGAAAACCGGTATGGCCATTTGCAATGACATAGGGGAGGCGAAAGACATTCATCCCAAAAACAAGCTGGATGTGGGCGAACGACTGGCACTCTGGGCATTGGCAAAGGATTACGTTCGGGCGGATGTTGTGTATTGTGGACCGTTGTATCGCACGAGTGTTGTTAAGGGTGCAGCGATCGAAGTTCAGTTTGACCAGATTGGTACTGGGTTGAAGGCACGCGACAGTGGAACGCTGAATCGCTTTGAGATAGCCGGAGCGGACAAGGTGTGGCACTGGGCGCAGGCGACGATTACGGCAGCCGACACGGTCGTAGTCAGCAGTGATTCGGTTCCGCAACCGGTTGCCGTTCGCTACGCGTGGGCCGCTAACCCCAGCGGTGCCAATCTGGTGAATAGTGCTGGGTTGCCGGCGTCGGTGTTTCGTACCGACGACTGGGACGACGTCGAGGGGCAATGAATGGGAAGGCCGAGGCAGCCCAGACGCCGAAGTGATCTGACGCCGAGGAACGCAACGGTAGACTGGGCTTTAGCCCGGGCAAGTCTCCTGTTCCAACCCCTGAAAAGCTCAACGGTTGTGCAACCCGGGCAAGTCCGTTTACTGCCTCACGTCGACTTTTGTACCTCGTGCTATTCCTGTTCGGCCCTCTGCCGTCGGAAAACAGGGCATCGTCTGCCCAAACTGCCTCCAGTTCACACGGCGAACTGACATTCGACCTCGGCGTGTGTGCTGTCCTGTTTTGGCAACTCGAGGCATGGTCTGTTTCGAAAGAAATACATGCTCGAAAAGCATCAACCCGGTTGCGAGTCAGTGCGAGGCGGGGAACTGAAGCGAGCCGGTCAGACTTCTGATTGGCGAAGCAATCGGAGAATGGTGCCAGAGCAGGGTGGCGGACGTTGTGCCTGGGGAAGTGGACCCCGGTGGCGGCGGGTTGTGATGGCGGGGACACAGGGTGTGGACGGCGGGGACACGACGGGCGTCCGCGAGCCAACGTGTGGCTGGCGTATCAGCGAGTGGTCCGGAACAAGGGAGCGGCGGGCGTCGATGGCGTCGGAGGCTTCCTGTTTCAGCGCGTTGATCGCGGCGCCGACGGTCTTGCGCTCGGCCATATCGACCTGGCCGAGGCCCTTCAGCATCTCGGTGATGGTGCCTTTACGTCCGAGCAGCGCGACGCGCAGTTCTTCGAGCCGGTCGAGGGTGGAAGCCGCCTGAATATCGGCGAGGGCCAGATCGGAAGAGCGTCGTGTAGGGAAAG
>CAXBSH010000224.1:0-9207 GCA_963977705.1 uncultured Planctomycetaceae bacterium | reverse complement strand
GAGGTTCTTGTTTGCGTGCAGAGGAAGGCGACGTTGATTCTGAGGGAGTCGAACCGCAGTTCGGTTTGGGTCAAGCATACCCTGAATTGGGTGGGAATGCCAACAATTCATGGCGAGGAAAGGGTTTGGGGGAGTTCGCGAGAATGGCGGAGTTCCGGAAAAACCGGCGGACCTTGCGGAGTCGTGCCGGGAAGAATGCAGCCCCTGTCCGGTTTCTGCAGCCGGTTGATTGCTTCCAGTCGCAGGGGCTCGGTAGGATGTTCCGCGTCATTGCTGGAGTCTTTTATGTCGGTCGAAAAATCAGGCGGAAGTTCTGCCCGCGAGCCGTGGAAAGTGTGCCGTGGACCAGCCAACTGGTTCACCTTTCGCTGTCCGGACGGAATTGAAGTGCGGCAGGATCAGACAGTTCTTGAACTGCTCTGGAGAGCTCCGGCGGACGGTCTGTCCAGAGTGCGGCCTGCGGCCGAGGGTCTGCGGGGACTGTTGTCGATCGTCGCCTGGTGGGACGAATCAGAGCCTGTGAGCGGTGCCGTTCCCGCTGCTGCTCCTGCCCCGGACCCCGCTCTTCTGTTCCCCCGAGTCACCTCGGTTCGCGTCCAGCGGCCTTTGCGGATGGAACTGTCCAGTGAAGTCTGGTCCGGCGTGTCTCGCCGTCCCATGTCCGGTCACTGGTTGTCACGCATGATCTTCCGTGGGCGGCAGTATTCGTGGCGGCTGTGGGTGTTCCGCCACGGACAACTGACCATTGTGGCGACAACGCAGAGTGCCGATGGTGAAGCTCTGTCACGCGAACAGGTACTGATTTGTGAACGTTTGCTGATGACTCTGGAAGTCGCTGACAATCCCGCATGGCCTCCTGATGTTTTCCAGAAGCATGTGCTTGGGCTGGCTCGGCAGCACTACCCACTTCTGCAATCCAGTATGTCCCGCGGTTTTTCACTGCGGCTGGGGCAAAGTGAGATGGGGCTGTCCAATCTGTATCGAATGTATCTGCAGCAGCCTCAGAATTTCCGTCGGATTGTGCTGCCCGGTTTGACCTCCATGGTCCGGTTGCAGGAACTGGGTCCTGAACAGTTGACTCCGGAATTCAGTGCCGTGCAGTCTCGCATCCTGCCCATGCTGTCTCCGGATGACCAATCCTGCAGTGATGGCAGTGATGATCGTGTACGACAGCCCTGGGTTGGAGGCCTTTCGATCGGCTATGTGATTGATGAGGACGATTCGTATCGCTATGTGCACGAGCAGATGCTGGATAACTGGGGCGTTTCCGTGGATGAATTGCATGATGCCAGCCTGCAGAACCTGCGTGCATGGTCGGCCGACCATCCGCTGGAAGTGACTGTTGTGGGATCTGAAGAGCAGCCGCGGATGCTGATGCCCGTTCGACCTGATGCCTACAACTGTTCGCGAGTGCTGGATCCTGATTTTCACGTGCGTCTGCGCGGCATGTTCGGCAACCAGTTGGTGCTGGGGATGCCGAATCGTGATTTCTTCGTGGCGGTATCTCTGCGGCAGCCGGAACTGATCCAGCATGTGCGTGATCGTGTGGACGTGGATTTCCGGACGATGCATCATCCGCTGACTCGCAGTCTGCTGCTGCTTTCGCCTGACGGCGTCAGCGAATTTCAGGATGATGTAACGCTCGGATGAAAACCACCGACAGTCTGTTGTTTGTGTTTGCCGGTGGTGGTTCGGGCGGGCACCTGCAGCCCGGTCTGGCGATTGTCGCTGAATTGCAGCAGCGGCTGCCCGGCTCACAGTTTCTGTTTCTCTGCAGTGGTCGTCCGATTGACCAGCAGATTCTGAGTGCAGCAGCGGCTGCTGATCCACGAATTCGCTGGAACGTGGTTGCCGGCAGCCGTAGTAGCAGCGGACTGTATCGCTTCATGGAGCCTCTGCGGCTGAGCATCGAGTGTTTTCGTGCCGTGCGCCTGCTGCGTCAGCAGCGACCGACCGTTGTGATCGGTCTGGGTGCGCGGGCAAGTCTGGCGGGTTGCCTCGCCGCGCGGATTCTGGCGGTGCCCGTGCTGCTGTTGGAACTGAATTGTATTCCGGGGACTGCGACGCGACTGCTCAGTCGCTTCGCGAAGTTGTGTCTGACCGGTCTGCCCCTGGCTGAAGAAGCGGTTGTTGCGATGCATTGTGCGGTGGAGCAGGCAGGTGTACCGGTGCGTCCCGGCATCGCTGAACTGCATGGTGAGTTGTATGTCGCGGAACCTGCGCAGCCACGACTGCTGGTGCTCGGGGGCAGTCAGGGAGCTCAGACACTGAACGCAGCTGTCCTGCAGTCGCTTGAGACAGGCACAACTCTGCCCGGGGATTGGCAGATCGTGCATCAGGCGGGTGATCATGAAGCTGCAGAGCTCCGTCAACGTTATCAGCAGCTGGGGTTGCAGGCGCGGGTGGAGCCTTATCTGCGGGAGATGGCAGAAGAGCTGCGTTCAGCGACATTGGTGGTGTCGCGGGCAGGGGCTGGAATTCTGGCGGAACTGGCCTGTGCCCGTCGTCCGGCCGTACTGCTGCCACTGCCATCGTCGGCCGGCGACCATCAACGGCGGAATGCCGGCTTATTTGAGTTTCACAAAGCAGCTGAGGTCGTGGAGACAGCGGCAGCGGCAGCAACGGTGGCGGCGGAACTGCGGACGAAACTGGCACGGCTGTCACGTGATGCTGAGGAGCGACAGCGGATGTCCGTGGCTGCAGCTCGAATGGCCGTGCCGCAAGCCGTGCAGCATGTGGTGCAGCGGGTTCTGGAGACTATCGCTGCAGCCGACTGATTATCCGGAATCGGAAGTCTGCGGCCGGCCACCGTCACCATTTCAGCGTCAGACAAAACGATCAATGACGGTGACACCGCTGCCAGGGAATGCGTGCATCTGAGGCAGCAATTCGGCGGCTTCTGACAGCGTGACGCGATTACTGATCAGCAGGTCGGGCTGCAGTTGTCCGGCGGTGATCATTCGCAGCATGCGGGGGTATTCGAAAGCCTGCATACCGTGGCTGCCCAGCAGCTCCAGTTCACCTGCAATCACAAGGCTCATCGGGATCGGTGGATTGGCATCTGCCCCTGCCATCAGGCCGATCTGGACGTGCCGTCCGCGTTTTCTGAGGCTGCGGACAGAATTCCAGCAGGTGCGTTTGCTGCCAAGTGCATCGACCGAGACGTGTGCTCCGCCACCGGTCAGACTGCGAATGGCCTCGACGGGATCCGTATCTTCAGCATTGATCAGGTGTAGTGCTCCGCAGCGTTGTGCCAGTTCAAGGCGATCTGAACGAACATCCACGGCCACCACCTGTGCGCCAAGGGCTGCGGCGATCATGACAGCAGACAGGCCGACTCCACCACACCCGTGTACAGCCAGCCAGTCGCCGGGTTGCAGGCGCCCCTGCACGGCCACGCCACGAAATGAGGTGGCAAAGCGACACCCGAGGCTGGCTGCAGTGACAAAATCAATGGCATCGGGCAGTTCCACGAGATTGACATCGGCATGCCGGATTTCCACGTATTCCGCGAAAGCGCCCCACTGGGTGAATCCAGGCTGGGTGTAACAGTCACAGATCTGCTGGTTACCACTGGTGCATTGAAAGCAGGATCCACAACCACAGCAGAATGGCACTGTGACTCGCTGCCCGGGTTGCCAGCGACTGACCTGACGCCCGACAGCGAGGACGGTGCCAGCCAATTCATGGCCGGGTACGTGCGGAAGGTGTACGTCTGAGTCATGTCCCATCCAGCCATGCCAGTCACTGCGACATAATCCACAGGCTTTGACCGCAATGATGGCTGAATCCGCGTGCGACTGCGGATCAGCCACGTCCTGGACGTGGATGGGAGTTCGAAATGATTCGAAGACTGCTGCTTTCATGAGGTTCGATTATGATCTGCTGGGAGGTGTTGCAGGAAGGCGACGGCCGGTGGGCCGTCAGGTGAACTGGCGGACAGCCTGCGAATGGGCTGGCGCGGCTGGAACCCTAACGCACTGGGGAGTCCGGGACAAGCTTCAAGCCGTCCTTCGCGAGCTCTGGCGGTAAGTTTACTGAGGACCAGGGCGACTGATTTGCCCCATTGAGTTCCGCCGGTTAGGATGCGGGGGGTCTGCAGTTTTCCTGACAACACATTGGGTAAATCCCCTGGGGGCACAGAGTATGCTGTTGAATCGGATTCTGGGGTTTGCTGCTGCCGCTGCGGCACTGGCAACTTCCGTACAGGCGGGTGATATCTGGGGTTTGAAGCCGGGCAAGCCAGTGCTGAAGTCCGCCACGACTCTGGCATTTGGTCCTGAGGACATTCTATTTGTGGGGGACGCCCAGTCCGCCACCATTTTCGCGATCGCGACCGGCAACAAGCAGGGTGATGCGGCAGCCGCTGCGATCAATATTGAAGATCTTCCGGTGGTGCTGGCGGGAGAATTGAAAGCGACGAAGGTGGACATCACTGACATCGCCGTGAATCCTCGCACTGGCGCTGCCTTCGTTTCCGTATCCGCAGACGGTGCTCCAGCGATCGTCCAGATTGACGGTGTTGGCAAAGTTACCGTTCTGTCTCTGGAAAACGTCAGCTTTTCCAGCGTGACTCTGGCGGACGCCCCGGAAGACAAGGTGGTTGGCGAAGGTCGACGAGCCCAGAATCGGCGAACAGAGTCGATCACCGACATCGCCTTTTTTGAAAACAAGCTGCTGGTCTCCGGGCTCAGCAGTGCTGCAGCTCCGTCTACGGTTCGCGAGCTGAATTTCCCGTTTGCCGATGCGGACAAGGGAATCACCGTTGAGATTTATCATGCGGCCCACGGCAAGGTTGAGGACTACGCCGCCATGCGGACGTTCGTGCCGATGATGATTGATGGTGAACCAGCAATTCTGGGCGCCTATGTCTGTACCCCGCTGGTGCGGATCCCGGTGGGAGAGTTGTCGAAGGCTGGTGACCGGGTGAAAGGGACGACTGTCGCAGAGCTGGGGAATCGGAATCGTCCGTTGGATATGGTTGCCTACTCAAAGGGCAACGCCGATTTTCTGCTGCTCAGCAACAGTGCTCGAGGTGTCATGAAAATCACGGCTGCGGGTCTGAAATCCGCAAAGGCGCTCACAGAGCCCGTGGGTGGTGGTGGCACAGCCGGCCAGCAGTTTGAAACTGTTGAGTCGATGAAGGGTGTTGTGCAGCTGGATAAGCTGAATGCCAATTCAGCTCTTTTACTTGTTCAGAACGAAGCTGGTCGTCAGGATCTGAAGACCGTAGCGCTTCCCTGAGGTGTGGTTGGCGGTTTGACGTGACACAGTTCCGGGGCAAGTCCCCGGGCTGTGTCTGAGTCCCCTGTGCGGTCGCCCGAGTGTGCTTGTTGTGACTCCGCAGTCCCTGCCACGGGATCTACGGTGTGACCGGCTGTTTTCTGTCTGCTTGACTTGTCATTGAAGTTGTTGCCATGAATTCGCTTCGCAATCAGTTTCTGGCATTGTTTGTTGCACTGCCACTGTCCGCAGCCCCCTTGTGTGCACAGCCTCCGGCGAAAAAGGACATTCCTGCTCCGGACCCGGCGCTTGAGCAGGCCACATTTCGGGTTCCCGAGGGTTTTGAGGTATCGCTGTTCGCGGCAGATCCGGCGATTGCGAAGCCGATTCAGATGAATTTCGACGAAGAAGGGCGACTGTGGATCGCCAGTTCAGAGGTCTATCCGCAGATTGTTCCGGGGGCTCCGGCGACGGACCGCATCCTTGTGGTCGAAGACCGTGACCATGATGGCCGGGCCGATCAGACTCACGTGTTTGCAGAAGGACTGTTGATTCCCACCGGAGTTGCTCCGGGTGACGGCGGCGCCTGGGTAGCCAACAGCACCGAACTGCTGCACTTTGCTGATACGGACGGCGACCTGAAGGCGGATTCGAAGCGTGTGGTGCTGTCGGGTTTCGGTACTGAGGATACTCATCATATCCTGCACACGCTGCGGTGGGGCTATGACGGCTTTCTGTATTTCAATCAGTCGATTTATATTCACAGTCATGTGGAAACGCCGTGGGGTGTGCGGCGACTGAATGCCGGAGGGATCTGGCAGTTCCGTCCGGAGACTCTGGAGTTGGGCGTGTTCCTGCGTGGTCTGGTGAATACCTGGGGGCACCATTACGACCGTTATGGTCAGTCATTCGCAACAGATGGTGCTGGCGGTGAGGGGATCAACTATGTGATTCCGGGTGGTTACTATTTCACGGCGGCGGATGCTGAGCGGCTGGTGCGGGGATTGAATCCTGGCAGTCCGAAACACTGCGGTCTCGAACTTGTGGATACTCCTATGCTGCCTCCGGACTGGCAGGGAAATGCCATCACCAACGACTTCCGTGGACATCGTGTGGTGCGATTTGTGCTGACCGAGGAGGCATCGGGTTATGTATCGCGTGAGCAGCAGGAAGTGATCTGGTCGAATCATGTGGCGTTCCGTCCGATCGATGTGAAGATCGGCCCGGACGGTGCGATCTATGTGGCTGACTGGTACAACCCGATTATCCAGCATGGTGAAGTGGATTTTCGTGATGAGCGACGTGACCGGACTCACGGTCGCATCTGGCGTGTGGTGTGGAAGGGGGCTCCCAAGCGTCCATTCCGCCCCATGGCAACTCGCAGCACGCCTGAGTTGTTTGAAGCACTGCGTTCGGATGATGGCGTTGAGCGTCAGAATGCCAAACAGATTCTGCGACAGCGTGGTCCGCAGATAGCTGCTGAACTGCAGTCGTGGCTGCAGCAGGTGCAGTTGACGGACGCTGAGCGTGAGCGTGTGCAGCTGGAGGCGTTGTGGTGTTTCCAGACAGCTCGTTCGGTGCAGCCCGCGCTGTTGAAGGGATTACTGCAGAGTACAGACGGGCGGATTCGGGCTGCTGCGGTGCGTGTCCTGAGTCACTGGAAGTTTTTGCTGCCTGATTCGCTGGAACTTCTGCGGGGACTGGTACAGGACGGGCATCCGCGTGTACGTCTGGAGGCGATTCGAGCCTTATCGTTTTCACCGCTGCAGGATTCAGAAAGGCAGCTGGCTGATGGCAGTGCCTTCGGAGAAAGTCCAGCGCCGGAATCGGCAAAAACGGTCGCAAAGTACCAGGATCCGCGATTGATTGAGACGGCGCTGTTGCCACTGCGGCAGCCTGTCGACGTGAATATCGACTATGCTTTATGGTTGACATCGAAGGAGTTGGCCCCCAGTTGGCGACCGGCGTTTGAGGCCGGGCAGATGAATTTCGGCAGTGACGCGGAGCAGGTGGCATTTGCCTTCTCGGCGATCAACGCTGGGGCTCCTGTGGAGCTGCTGATGCGCGATCTGTATGGAACTGATGTTTCAGCAGACAAGCGAGCAAGACTGGTGGAGTTGATCGGGGTCAGTGCTGATGCGAATCAGCTGGGCCGACTGGCGACAGCCGCGATTGGTGCCGGAGATGCAGCTACGATTTCCACTGTACTCACAGTCGCTGCAACGCGTCGGGTGACTCCTGTCGTGGAAGCGGGCGAACTGCAGAAACTGGTGACTGGGGATGACGTGGTGCTCCGCAGACTGGCCCTGCAGGCCATTGGTCAGTGGAACATCGGGGCATTGAAGCAGGTCCTGCAGAATCTGCTTGCCTCTGGTGATGCTGATGCTGGTGATCTTGCAGCCGGGCTGACGGGGATTGTTCAGGGCAAAGATGCGGCTCTGCTGGATCAGATGCAGACGCTGGCTGCTGATCCGCAGCGCAGTGCGACAGTCCGGGCTGCGGTGCTTGAACGCCTGTCGGTGGCTCGACCTGCAGTCGCTGCCAGGCTGGTTGCCGGATTACTGGCCGAGCTACCGGGGCCTGCGGTTGCGGCCGGTGCGACTCGCTCATTGCTGAATGAGAAAAACGGCCCCAAACTGCTGACTGAAGCACTGACTGATCGTGAACTGAAGACAGACGTGGCGCTGGAAGTGCTGCGAGTCCTGCGTGAGAGCGGTCGGACCGACGCTGAGCTGGAAGCGGCTCTGAAGAAGTCCGGGCGAGTTGCGGCTCGCAAAACGCTGACGGAAGAACAGAAGATGGCTATTCTGAAAAAGGCCACCACGGATGCAAAGGCGGCCGATGGTGAACGAATCTTCCGCACGGAGTCCCTGGGGTGTCTGAAGTGCCATGCGATTGGGGCAGCCGGTGGCCTTGTGGGCCCCGACATGATCAGTCTTGGCGCCAGTGCCCAACCGGATTACCTGCTGGAATCATTGCTTAATCCCAATGCGAAGGTGAAGGAGAACTATCACACGACAGTGATTGCAACGGTTGAGGGGCAGGTAATTGCTGGTGTGCAGATTCAGAAATCGGATAAGGCAATCACGGTCCGGACGGCCGAGAACAAAGTTGTGGTCGTGCCGTCGGAGCTGATTGAGGATGTGGGTCAGGGTGTGTCTTTAATGCCGGAAGGTCTGGTGGACGCTTTGACGGACGATGAAATCGCAGCGTTGGTGCGATTCCTGTCGGAACTTGGCAGAACTCCGGAGTACACATTGTCACGTCGCCGGTTAGCACGTACGTGGCAGGTGCTGCTGCCAACTCCGGAAGGTATGCACCAGATTAATCGCACCAGCTTCAGCAAGGTGGCGGCCAGTGATCCGGCTTTCACGTTTGTTCCGCGGTATACCGTAGTCAGCGGTCATCTGCCTCTGGCTGACATCCCGTCAATGAAATTGCGTGGACAATCCGTGGGGTTTGCTCAGACGCAACTGAATGTTACTACGCCTGGCGAAATCACTTTCCGGCTGAATTCTGCAGCGGGAGTGGAAGTGCGGGTCGATGGTGTGCCCATGCCGGCAGCGGTTGAATTCAGTACAGCGCTGGGGGCTGGCAGCCATACGGTGACTGTGACTGTTGACACAGGCGTACGAACGGAGCCGCTGCAACTGGAATTGCTGGACAGTCAGAAACAGCCAGCAGGTAACGCGGAACTGGTGAACTGAATCAGCTGACGAACTGCATTGCCGATAGGCAACATCGGCAATGCAGACGGTTCTGTTGGACATCCGGCGACCGGCCGTTTCAGAGCGACCGGTCGAGACCAGACTCAGCGACCACCCTGCTGCTGACCGGCTGCAGCACTTGCTTTTTCCAGGTTCTTCGTGAACGTAGCAAGATCCATCGCATCCAGTTGGATGCCGGCCTGTTCGAACATGCCGCGGACACGGCGACTTTGCTGCCATTCTTCAGGGTCAATTCGCCCGTTCTGATTCTGGTCCA
>CAXBSH010000223.1:0-9253 GCA_963977705.1 uncultured Planctomycetaceae bacterium | reverse complement strand
CAGTGTTTCTGTGCCAACGGTGCTGGGACATGAAATCGTCGGTCGAATTCAGCAGATCGGTGGTGATCAGCCGCTGTGTGACATCGCTGGTCAACCACTTCAACCGGGTGATCGAATCGTCTGGGCGATTGTCGCATCCTGTGGCCAGTGCTTTTATTGCCGCCGTGGATTGCCGCAGAAGTGTCGGCATTCGGTGAAATACGGACACGAGGCATTTCGGGAAGGGTATGAATTGCTTGGAGGGCTGGCCCAGCACTGTCTGCTGACACGCGGAACAGCCGTTGTGAAGGTCCCTCAAAAGCTCTCACTGAGTACGGTTTGTCCGGCCAGTTGTGCCACCGCGACCATCGCAGCGGCGCTCGAAGTTGCAGGCTCGCTGCAAGGGCAGGCGATTTGTATTACCGGGGCTGGTCTGCTGGGTCTGACAACGGCTGCCATGGCACGCTGGTCCGGGGCTGCGGAAGTCATTGTCTGCGAAGTGCATGAACAGCGCCGGCTTCTGGCTCGACAGTTTGGCGCGACGCGTGTTTGTGGTCCGCACGAATTGGCGGAAACAGTGCGTGAAGCGACTGGCGGCATGGGGGTGGATACGGCTGTTGAAGTCTCCGGAGCGCCCGCGGCCTTCGAATGCATCTGGCCAGTCCTGCGCCTGGGGGCTACGGCTGTGCTGGTGGGCTCTGTGTTTCCCTCCGCCCCTGTGGGACTGGCGCTTGAGCAGGTTGTCCGCAGAAACCTGTCCATTCGAGGCATCCATAATTATGCCCCGCAGCATCTGGTAAGGGCGGTTGAGTTCCTGCAATCAGCTGCTGATGACTATGGATTTGAGGGCCTGGTCGCTGGCTGGTACCCACTGCAGGCAATTCATGATGCCATCGCGGCAGCAGCCAATCCGCAGGCTATTCGGATTGGAGTGTTGGCTGACTGTGCAGAGTCCGAAGCCTGAACGCTTTTCTGCCGGTGTGATTGCCAGTCTGAGAGGGGATGGCGGTCAGTCTGCATATTCTGAGGGCATAAGCATCGGTTGTAGCGAATGGGCGTTGTGCTGTCGGCTGGGATCTTTGCAGCCAAGGGACAGGGGCCTTGCAGCGGATGAGAGTGCGGCAGGTTTTTTCGCGGCCAGGTCCATCAGTCCGTCCCGGGACCACCGAGCACCAGCTCGGTGACGTGAATCCCCGACCTTCGGCTCGGCGTGAGCCTCGCTACTTGGGAGGGCGAAGCTCCTGCTGAGCCAAACGTTTGTTTGGCCGTTGGTCTTCTTCGGCTCGGCGCGAGCCTCGCCCTCCCAAGGGGAACTTCCGGTCCCGACCACTGACCACTGATTACTGATTACCGACCACTGATTACTGATTACTGATTACCGACCACTGATTACTGATTACTGATTACTGATCACTTCCAGACCCCGGTCGGAGCCTCGCCGTTCCGGGGATTTCCCACCATCCGCCCGTTTATGTCTGGAAGCGACCAGCCGTTCCGGAGGCTGGCTTTGCCTTCCGCATGTGGTTCTGGTGCAACAGGTTGTGTTTCCGCATCAGCCCCGTGGTTGGGTATACGACCCACTCGGACCAAAAAACGGGAAACAACCTGAATTGATCGCCAATTTCACAGATTCCACTTGATAGTCTGCAATTCTGGCAACTGAGGTGGTGGTTTTGGCAGAATTTGCCGATGTAGAAGATGGGGAAGCGTAGCGAGTTCACTGGGACTACCTCGTTTGTGCTATGGCTTGAAACACGTTGTTGTGGAAAATCAACTGGTTTTTCCGTCGATTTTTTGACAATGCGTTTCTCGCCTGTAGGCTCAGGCGCGTAATACGGGGTGGAAGACGGTGACTGTTTTACGGCTGGTCCGGCAGTTGTCGGCCGTGTTACTTCCTGGGATTTCTAATTGACCATGAAGTCCTGGGTGGATCTCGCTGCTTTCCTTTGCAAAATGGAAATGACGTTCCGCTCTCAGCCTGAACTCACCGCGGGTTGATTGCTTTTTACGGAGTGCTTGCAAGTGTCGACAGTTTCCACTGAAAATCAGATCGCAATTCCGCAAACGGAAGACACGAACGCTGGTTTGGACCTGATTGGTTTTCTGCGCCGGCGGAAGGGCTTCATCTTCCTGTTCGCAATTCTTGGAACGGGTGTGGGTTACATGCTGCTGCAGCGGCAGGTGCCACAGTACCGGTCAGAAGCGATGGTGCAGGTGATCCATCGCGCTGGTGACGCCCGCGTGCGTTCAATGATGGCCGAAAAGGACCTGACGGACGCCAACTATGTACTCCGCAGCGAGCGGACCCTTGAGGCGGCCTACAAGAACCACAGTCTCAGTTCGCGGCCAACGCTCAGCGGAATGTCGCAGGAAGATGCCATCAATACTCTGGGTGGCATGCTGTCTGTAACTCCGCGATCTGCGAACGTTCTGACAATCGCCGCGACAGGTGCGAATCCGGAAGACATCCGCGACATTGCCAATGCGGCAGCGGAAGAATACGTGGCAACGCAGAAAGAAAACTATCAGGACGCTAGTGAAGAAGTAAAGGGCATCCTCAGTCGTGCTCGTGACGAACTGCACGAACAATTGAAGAAGGCCGAGGAAGAGTATGCCAAGTTCCGCGAAGGTTCGAATCTGACGACCGACGGTGAGAACCCACATCGTATTCGTGCTCGCGCTGCAGAGACGCAGGTCTCCAGTTACGAACTCGAAAAAACCATCATGAAGGCGGAGTTGAATGCGATTTATGAGGCCATGCAGAAGGGGGGCGCGCGAGAAGCGATCCTGCTGCTGATTGGAAAGAAAGATGAAAATGGCAGCACGGCCGTGGCTGCGGGTGGGGGTGTCGGTGTTGCCGGCGACCCAACGACTCAGGCTCTGTTCCCGCTGATGCTTGAAGAAGCTCAATTGGCTACCGAACTGGGACCCGGTCATCCCAAACTGAAAATGATTCAGCTGAAAATGCAGATGATCCGCGACCACATGAAGGAAATGGCTGGCCTTGAAAAAGACGAAGCAGAGTCAGGAGAGAAGCCTACGGATTTTCTGTCCCTCTACCTGCGGTCCATGGAACAGCAATTGGCCATCCTTGATCGTCAGCAGCAGGAAGTACAGGTTCTGGCTTCCAATGATGATGCACTCGCACGCAAGCTGATGCTGGAAGAAATCGAAGATAAGCACAAGAAGGCCAACATCGAACGATTAGGGCTGCTCTTCAACAACACATCTCAGGCAATCAGCGAAGTTCATCTGAATGCCGGGATGGGGGGAGTGACGGCGCTTGTGCTGCAGCATGCTCGAACTGGTGTCAAAATCTCACCCATTATGGAGCGATTCCTCGGAATGGGTGCACTGCTGGGTGCAATGGCGGGACTGGGTATCGCCTACCTGATCGAAATGGCAGACCGGTCCTTCCGCAAGCCGGAAGACATCATCCGTGAATTTGGTGTACCGATCATGGGGCATATCCCCTTCATGACCGAACAACGCATGAAGGTCAGCTCCGACGGCAACAAATTCGATCGTTCGGCGATTACCGTTCACCTGCCAAGGTCTCGCCCGGCAGAAGCTTTCCGAGCGATTCGTACGGCGGTATGTTTCAGTGCGATGGCCGGTGAACACCGAGTGATCTCCGTGACCAGCCCGGCGGCCGGTGACGGTAAGTCAACACTGGCTCTGAACCTTGCTGTGTCCCTGGCCCAGTCCGGTAAACGTACCGTGCTTCTGGAAAGTGACCTGCGTCGTCCCAAAGTGCACAAGCTGACGGGTGTTGACAACAAGGTCGGAGTCGTTGATCTGCTGCGTAATGGAGCAGAGATTGAAGCTGCCGTGCAGGTCACTCAGGTGCCCGACCTGTTCATTATCCCCTGCGGTAGTCGTCCCAAGGATCCCGCAGAATTGCTGGCTCGTCCGGAATACGAGCGACTGCTTGAGGAACTGCGTTCGCGATTCGATTACGTAATTGTCGATACTCCTCCAATTCTGGCGGTCACAGACCCGGCCGGGGTGGCGGCTCGTGTCGATGGCGTCATCGTCTGTATGCGACTTAGCCGTCACACCCGAGATCTTGGCAAACGTACGATCGACTCGCTGCGTGACATCGGTGCAACAGTCTCCGGTGTGGTCATTAACGGGGTTGAAGAACGCGATGCATACGGATACGGCAACTACCGCTACTCCGACTACCGCTACTACTACAAGAGCTACAACTACAAGTATGGTTATGGATACGGTCGGTACGGTTCGTACAACGCGTATACCAGCAAGGACGGCAGCGAGTACTTCCCGGATGAAAACCAGACAGGTGGTGTAGCAACAGCTGGTTCTGCTCAGCTGCAGGCAATCGCCAGCAATTCCGAACCTGCAGAACCTCCCCAGCAGGACCAGACGACATGAAGTTGTCTGCGTGACAGCTCGGTGAATATCAGCAGGGTCGGGCGAACAGCCCGACCCTGCTTCGTTAAAACGGCGAGTGCGACCCCGGCAGGATCCACCTGTGGGCGATTGAATGCAGTCATGGATGACTTCCGCAGGCACACCGACCTACCGATCAACACAACGCCGGCAGGCTGCCACCAGCGTCTCGAGGTGCTTTTGTGGCACGCACCTCCCACACTCGCGGCTGAGCAGGGCCGTAGAGGCCGCCCGCTGTGCCAGCTGGCACGATTATAACGATTCTGCCGTGGCAACCCACTGACGCCTGCTGTGGAAAAACTCTTGCAACGTGGATGAACACCCTCTGCACAGTCGGCACATTCCAAAGTCTCACTCGCATTCCGCAGGATCGCTTTTCATCCCTTGGTTTTTCTGCATTTTCATATTCCCCAGCCGATATAATCCACAGGGTTACCGTCACCCACAGGGGCGTAGCATGCGCACACGCGGTGACTCCCTGCGTTTCGCCTGCATATCCCGGATCGACTGATTCTTTCGTATGACCAGCGATTCTTCCAAACCACGAATTGTCTTCGTCAATCGGTCCTACTGGCCCGATGTTGAAGCCACTGGTCAGCTGTTAACACAGCTGTGCGAGGGGCTTGCGGACGAATTCCAGGTTGAAGTTGTGGCTGGTCTTCCCAACAGCCTGTCGGCTGACGCACCCGCCGACTGGAAGTCACAGACCGTGCATAATGGCGTGCGGATTCATCGTCTGCGGCATCTGCAGCTGCCCAAACGCAGAATCATCCTGCGGATTGCCAACTATCTCAGTTTTCAATGGTCTGTCCGCCGGATGCTCAAACGCCTGGGTCAGCCAGACGTACTGGTGTTTGAGACAGATCCGTTCACGCTGGCAACTGAAGCGGGCCGGCTGATGGATCGGGGGCCTGTGCGAGTCGTCGGATATCTGCAGGACATTCACCCGGACGTCGGTGTTGCCATGGGAAAAGTTCCAAGCAATCGCTATGTCCGGTCGATACGTCGCGAATTGTTCGACGTCTACCATCGCTGTGATCAGATGGTGGTGCTCAGTTCAGATATGCGGCAACTGCTGTTGGAAGACGGCATTGCCCCGGATCGAGTACAGGTAATACCGAACTGGGCCGACGTGAAGCGAATCTCGCCACTGGAAGGACACAACGCGTTTCGTCAGAAGCACGGTCTGGTGGATAAGTTTGTGGTCATGTATTCGGGCAATTTCGGATTGACGCAGCGACTGGACCATTTTGTTCAGGCTGCAGCGCAACTGACTGATGATCCGCGGATACACTTTGTGTTTGTTGGTCGAGGTTCTCTGGAACAGGCTTTGCGGCGGCAGGTACAGCAACTGGGGCTGACGAATGTGACAATCACCGGCTATCAGCCACTCAGTGGACTGAATGTCAGCCTGAACGCGGCGGACCTGCATCTGGTACCCCTGACAGCTCAGCTGACGCGCTGTCTGATGCCCAGCAAGCTGTACGGAATTCTGGCTGCTGGCCGACCATTGCTGACCAATGCTCCTGCAGAATCTGAACTGCATCGATTGACAGTGCAGCATAAGGTTGGGCTGGTGGTGCAGCCCCAGCGAATTGATCAGATTGTCCAGCAGATTCGCTGGGCTTCGGCTCACCCACAGGAAATGCAGCAGCTGGGCCACAATGCTCGCAACCTGGCGCTGCAGCAGTTTACGTTCGAACACAGTCTGCAGAAGTTTCGCAAGTTGCTGCATTCTGTACTGGCCACGCCCCCCGGGCACGTCAACTGTCAGTGTTGTCAGCAGGTCACCAACAAACAGACCCGGCAGCCGGCGAACCACACAAACCAGCACGGCTGATTCTGACTGACGACACGCCGACGGTCACCCCCTCCACACTGAAAACTGACCACTGTCCACTGAAAACTGAAAAATCGATCCCTCCCTTGCTATACGACGACCTTCCTGAGCATATTCGCTACTACATGCAGTTCGTCGATCGGACGTTGCTGCGAGAGAATCTGAAGCTCACTGTGCAGCAGCGGATGGATAAGCACGCCCGGATGATTGAGTTGGAACTGGAGTTGCGTGCAGCCGGACGTCAGTTGCGGGCGAAGCAAAAACAGACTTAGGATGGCAGCTTAAGCGAAGGTTGAAACGATGACCCCCGCGAATTTTGTTCAGCTTCTGCAGCTGCTTTGTCGTTTTAAGGTGCGTGTTGGTCTCATCGGCGTTGGTGTCGCCTGGAAATCTCGACGGCAGACATTCACCCGCTCTTCGTACTCTGCGTGACTTACCCACAAACGGACAAGCTGAAGCATGAATTCTGATCAATCGATCTATGTCGCCGGTCACAAAGGCATGGTGGGTTCGGCTGTAGTTCGCCTGCTGCAGCAGCGCGGCTTCCAGCGGATCATAATTCGCGACCGCAGGGAACTGGATCTGACCGATCAGATGGCGGTGCAGCAGTTCTTTCAGCAACAGCGCCCTGATGTTGTGGTGTTTGCCGCTGCAAAGGTCGGGGGCATCCTTGCGAACAGCAGCTACCCCGCGGAGTTTCTGTTTCAGAATCTGGCCATGGCCTCTAACGCAGTGCATGCGGCGTGGCAGACTGGAACTCAAAGATTTCTGTTCCTGGGCAGTACCTGCATCTATCCCCGGATGGCGCCTCAGCCGATTTCCGAAGACAGTCTGCTCACATCGCCCCTTGAACCAACCAATGAAGCCTACGCGATTGCCAAGATTGCGGGGTTGAAGTTGTGTCAGTTTTATCGTCAGCAGTACAAAGTGCTGTATCATTCGGCGATGCCTACGAATCTGTATGGCCCTGGGGACAACTATCACCCGTCCAACAGCCACGTTTTGCCAGGTCTGCTGCGTCGTTTTCACGAAGCAACACAGGCCGGACTTCCGGAAGTGCAGATGTGGGGAACTGGAAGCCCGCTGCGGGAATTTCTGCATGTGGATGATCTGGCTGCCGGCATCCTGCACCTGCTGTCACTCGCTGATCCTCCGGATCTCGTCAATATTGGCAGCGGGGCAGAAGTCAGCATCCTTGAACTGGCTCAAATGATCGCTCATACGGTCGGCTACAAAGGACGAATTACCCACGACCTCACCAAACCGGACGGCACGCCTCGCAAGCTGTCCGATATCTCACGGATCCGTGAAACTGGCTGGAGCCCTCGGATTTCGCTGGAAGCTGGCCTGCAATCAGCCTACAGGGACTTTTTGCAATCCCTGCAACAGCAGACGCTGCGGTCGTGCTGAGCCGGCAGGAAAGGATGACGGCACAGGGCAGTTCTGCACTCAACATATCGGCGACCAACACAGTATCGTGGGCTTCAGCCCGCGAACACACTTTTTGTCATCCTTGAAATCCCCCAGTGTGTTTCAAGTAACGGGGCCGAGCAGGAATGCTCGGGCCACCTTTGGGGGTTGGATGTATCGCGGGCTGAAGCCCACGGTACGGTTTGGGGCAAGTACGGTAGCGTGGGCTTTAGCCCGTGCACGTAATTCTCGTCACACTTCAGATCCCCAGTGTGTTTTATGGGATGAGGCCGAGCAGGAATGCTCGGGCTACATTTTGTCCTCGGCGTCAGGAAGGCTGGGGCTACCTTTTTGTCCCTCGCATCAGGAATAGCCGATGCTACCGAAGATCACCCTGTGACCTTTGAACCATTTCCCCCGGAGGCCCCGCCGGAAACAGACTGCATAATCGTTATCATCGGCATTCCATAAAACACACACAATCGTTCTGCTTTCTGCAATTGCTGCAAAACCACATCGGAAAAATCTGTCACCACTTGCTCGGTCTCGACTTATCGCGCAAGGTGTTTCTTTGCTCGTACTGCTCCTTATCCACCTGCACGCAAAGCTGTTCGCATGTCAAAATCCGCATTGATTACTGGCATTACTGGTCAGGATGGCTCGTACCTTGCAGAGCTTCTGCTTGAGAAGGGTTACACCGTGCACGGCCTTGTGCGCAGGGCCTCCACGTTTACCACGGGGCGCATCAATCACATTTATGCTGATCCGCACCAGGCCGGAGCGCGCCTGTTCTTACACTACGGCGACCTGACTGATGGGCAAAGCCTGACCAATCTCGTGCTCGACATCGAACCTGACGAAATCTACAACCTCGGGGCTCAAAGCCACGTGCGAGTATCGTTTGATCAGCCGGCTTACACGTTTCAGGCCACCGGGGGTGGGGCGCTGAACGTGCTGGAAGCGGCCCGGCAACTGAACAAAAAGAAACTGGTCAAGGTCTATCAGGCGTCCTCCAGCGAAATGTACGGCGAGGTGCTGGAAACACCTCAGACGGAAACAACGCCGTTCCAGCCGCAAAGCCCCTATGCCTGTGCCAAGGTCTACGCCTTCCACCAAACCGTAAACTACCGCAAGTCCTATGACATGTATGCGGTCAACGGCATTCTGTTCAATCACGAAAGTCCCCGTCGTGGTGAAACTTTTGTGACGCGCAAAATCACTCGTGCAGCCACTCGCATCAAATTGGGCCTGCAGCAGAAGCTGTATCTCGGAAACCTTGCCGCCAAGCGTGACTGGGGCTATGCAAAAGACTACGTCGAAGGCATGTGGCGGATGCTGCAGCACAGCGAGCCGGACGATTTTGTGCTTGCCACCGGGCGGACTCAGACGGTCCAGGAATTCGCGGACATCGTATTCAGCATGCTGCAATTGGATCCCAAACACTACATTGAAATCGATCCTCGCTATTTCCGTCCGGCTGAAGTGGACCTGCTGCTTGGCGATTGCTCAAAAGCCAAAGAAAAACTGGGCTGACTCAGACGGTCCAGGAATTCGCGGACATCGTATTCAGCATGCTGCAATTGGATCCCAAACACTACATTGAAATCG
>CAXBSH010000222.1:0-9276 GCA_963977705.1 uncultured Planctomycetaceae bacterium | reverse complement strand
CCGACCACCGACCACCGACCACCGACCACCGATCCTTCGGTGGTGAAGAATCACCAACACTCAGACGGCACGGTAACACCGCGCACTGCATTTTACGTAGAGCCCGTTTTCAATGCTGAAGCCGGGCAGGAATGCCCGGGCTATGTGTTTTGTCCCTCGCCTCATCCCAGCCCGTACCCTGGCCTGCGATTCCACAGCCAACCCGATCTGCAGCGGGGTTCACACATGCAGCGCCGGAAATTCCACCAGAACTTTCAGCGCACCGTCTGTGCGGTCTCGGAACACATCAAATGCCTGCTGCAGTTGCTGCAGCGGGAAGCGGTGTGTCAGTAGTGGCTGCAGATTGACTCGACCTTCGGCGATCCACTGCATTGCCAGCGGGAAGGTGCGTTCGAAGTCAGGGTGCAGACTGGTCAGCAGGCTGCCGTTTTTCCACATCAGTGCTCGCAGAGCAGCGTTGTCGATACTGTGCGGAGGAACTCCGAAGAACAGCACTGTGCCATAGTCGCGGACCAGTCTGACAGCGTCATTGAAGGCCTGGGCTTTGTGCCCGACCGCTTCAATCACGAATTCCGGAAGCTGTCCGTCCAGCAGTTCGCGAACGGACTGTTCCGCATCGATGCCTCGAGCACACACAGTCTGCGTGGCCCCCATCTGCTGACTGGCCCGCAGACGTGCCGGCAGGGGATCAATGCCGATAATGCGGCGGGCGCCGAGGTTTCTGAGACCAGCGTTGAACATCTGACCGATCGGGCCCTGTCCCAGAACCACAACATCGCGATCGATCATATTGGGCAGTTTTTTCAGAGCATGCACCACGGTACCGAAGGGTTGTGCCAGCATGGCCATTTCATCGGACAGCCCGGGATGCAGTGCCACTGCTCGTGACTCGGGCAGTACAAATCGTTCAAACAGCCCCTGCTGACCGATGGGAACGGCCAGCACGCGTTGTCCACGCTGCCAGCGACTGCCGTTTGTGTCCACGACAGTCCCGACCATCTCATGAAGACTCATGCCGACGGGTTGCGGATATTCCACGGGATGCCCTTCGAAGTCACCATCGAAGTAAGGCAGATCGGAACCGCAGAGGCACGTCATTTCCGGCTGGAACAGGATCATTCCGGGAGACTGATCAGCGGGTGGTAAAACAGGTTCAGGTGTCTCAACGAGCTGAATCTGGCGAGGGGCAGTGAGCAGTCCGGCAAGCATAAGTCAGTATCCGGCAAATGTCTGAGCGGTCAGTGATTCAGAATTCAAGCAGCGCCGGATCATTCAGGCGCTGCATTTCGGCTTTCAGCAGTTGCTGCATCTGCTGCAGCTGTGTGGCGTATTCGGGTTGATCGGCAAGACTGGTCTGCTGTGCTGTTGGAGGTGTGGGCAACAGTGCACTGACAGCCGGCTGATGATGTTCGGCCAGCAGCTCATGAGGATTCTGCTGCAGGTTGAACAGCTGCGTGTGATGCAGATTCAGTTCGGGGGCTTTGTAAACGATCAGTTTCCAGTCACCGCGTCGGACACAGCGGATGCCCGGTTTGGCCCCACCGGAATAAGCACCATAAAGCACTTCACGCAGGGTCTCTGTTTTGCCTGTCAGCACCGGTTTCATGCTGATACCCTCATTGGTTGACGGGGGCTGCACACCGGTGAAATCGCAGACAGTGGCCAGCAGATCAAGCAGGTAGACGTTGCCGGGCACGCGTCGTCCGGCGGGAATACCGGGACCGGCAGCAATAAAGGGCACCTGCCATGTGTGCTGGTAAAGGTTCTGTTTGCCCATCAGTCCATGGCGACCGATGGCGATACCATGATCCGCGGTGTAGAGAATCAGCGTGTTTTCCAGTTCGCCCAGATCCTGCAGTTTCTGTACGACTTTCCCGATCTGCTGATCGATGTTTTCGCTGCAGGCGAATTCGCGGCCCAGCTCATTACGGATCGTGGCAGGATCACGGCGGTTCCAGACACCGCTGACGGCAACTTCATCGCGAACATCGGCATGGGAGTTATTGAAGGGGTGTTGCGGCAGATAGTTGGGTGGCAGCTGTGGCTGTGCGGTACTGACCAGTGGTGGGGTCTGGGGATCCGTGTGATTGACCGCGCCATAACGGGCCAGCAGTTCCGGAGTGCCATTGCGAGTATCGTGCGGGTGTGAAAAACCAAACCAGATCAAAAACGGTTTTCTGTCCTGAGCTGCCTTTCGTTCGTCAAGGTAATCAAGCACCTGTCGGGCATGCCACGCGCTGCCGCCGTCAACGGTGCCTTCCCGTTTGCTGGCATCGCGACGGACGCTGAACTGACGATTGGCGGCTTCGTAACTGTTGCCCTTCTTGCAGGTTCGCATCGTGGCATAGCCGGCATCGTTGAAAACGGCAGCCAGCGTTTTCTGAGGCAGACCCGGCAGCGGTGACTGTGTTGCCAGTGGTCCTATGGGCAGATGCCACAGCGTCCGCCCGCACATCAGCATATGACGAGATGGAGTACAGACAGCGCCTGCAAACGAACCCATATGCACGGCATTGTCGAGCACTGTTCCGCGAGCGGCCAGTTGATCAAGGTGCGGTGTTTTCAGCGGAGATGCGGGGTTATACAGCTGCAGATCCTGAGGTGATTGATCATCGACCACGATGATCATGACGTTCAGACGTGATTCGGCAGCAGTAGCTGCCGGATCACGTGCGATGAACCCGAGCAGTGCTGTCAGCAACAGCAGAGTTTGCAGATGGGACGTCATAGAGCAGCCTGAGCAGAGATTCGGGGGAGAAGGCGAGTGTGCCGTGTAGACGTGCCCGCTGGAGTGGAGCTGAGGACCTCAGCCCCCGGCAGATGCTCGCACAATTTCCACGATCTGTCCATGAATGGCGTTGTCAGGGTTGTGTGCAACGGGGGAACAGGTGAGGATGGAGCAGCGGGGCAACGTCAGCCGTGCCACGATCTGTCTTCGGAGAGTCTGCAGTGAAGTTCTTTCGATATCGTCGGCCTTCGTGGAAGACCGTACTCGGCGTGACTCGCGCAAAAAAGCGTGCCAAAAAGGCACTGGGAATCACGGCTCTGCTGGCACCATTTCGCTGGTGGCCCAATCAGGTTCGGAAAGCGAAGCGGCGCGTGGGCTGGTATTCCCCACTGGCGCGTCTGATTCGGCTTGGATTACCGCGGCCGGGCGGCTGCCTGCTGCTGCTGGCATCAGCCCTGTCCGTTCTGGGTATGTCGGTTGCTGTCTGCCTGCTGACGCTGGCTGGTGCCGGACGGCACTGAAACGAAAACGGCCGCAGCCTTCAATGAAGACTGTGGCCGTTTGATCGATTTATCACAGCACTTCGCAGTGATCACTTCTTGCCGGTGGTCTTGCCCTTGGCAGCCTTGGCAGCCGGCTTAGCGGCGCCAGTCTTTGCCTTGGTTGACTTCGGTGCAGCCGGAGCGGCAGCCTTGGTGGTCTTTGCTGGAGCAGCGGCTGGTGCTGCTGCCGGGGTCTTTGCTGCCTTGCTTTTTGCGGCCATTCCCATGTTCCTCCGTGGGGAGTCTTCGACACCGAATACAGTGCAGGATGTTCGTCGGTGTCAGACACGAACAACCGCGAGATGATGGCTGCGACGAGGCAAACAGGCCCTGTCATGTCCAGCCAGACCACGTTATAGGACAGCTTCACAAAATGCGTCAAGTGGAAAACCTGCGCGGCAACTGTCGGCGGGAATCATGGAGGTCTGGATGGAGTGAGCAGAGCAGGGAGCAGAGCCAGCCGGCCATGAACTGTTCACAGCCGGCACCTGCCTCGAGACCTTACTTCCGCACAACCCAGATATTGCGATAGGCAACCGGGTTACCGTGCCCCTGCAGATAGATCACGTCCGGTCCCGGACCTTCAGGATTCTTTCCCGGAGTCCCTTTGGGAAGTTCCAGATTGTCGTGGATGACAATGCCGTTGTGACGAATGGTGACACGCGAATTCTTCACCTTGCGGTCACCTTCATACTGAGCTGCAGTGAAGTCGATGTCATAGGTCTGCCATGACAGCGGCGGAAAACAGGCATTCACGGCCGGTCGTGCGATGGAGTAGATGCCGCCACACTCGTTGTTTTCACCTTCCAGTCCGAATGAGTCCAGCACCTGACACTCGTAACGTCCCTGCACATACACACCGCTGTTGCCGCGATCCTGACCGCGTCCCTTTGGCTTGAACGGGGTCCGAAACTCAATGTGCAGCGTGTGACTGCCGAACTTTTCCTTCGTCTCGCAGTCAGCAGCCAGCAGGTCACCCAGCATCAGCTGTCCACGATTGAAGTTGTCGGCCGATTTGCCGTCAAACAGCACGACTGCGCCGGCCGGAGGCCTGGCACCCAGAGTCGGGCTGACACGTTCCGTCTTCTTCAGGGCCCCCAGTGAGCTGCCCGAGGCCGATTTCACGGTGGCTTCCCCGTTGCGAATCTCGGCTGTAATCCCATCGCCACTCTCAAACTTCGCAACACCATCCTTCAGGGTGCCACTGGCACGGTGCTTGTCCGTACCCAGCCAGCCAGCACCCGGCAGCCCACCCGGGTAGGCCACTGCATCAAATTTGCTGTCGCCCAGAGCAATCACCTGCAGGCCGACGGGAACTTTCTGACCGTCAATTTCCACGGTCCCGGTGTATTCCCCCTGAACAGCGAATTCCGGACCGGCTTCTTCCGGCTTGAGAAAAATGTCCTGAGCAGCAGCTGAGGAACTGAGCATTACCAGGCAGGCAAGACTTCTGTACAAACTCTTCATGATCTATGGATCCCTGTCGCAGGCGGGGTAGGCAGGCCGTCGAAACGTTTCGACATTCCTAAGCTCCCAATTCTGACGCTCCTGCGGCTGACTTTCAAATCGAACACCGCTAGGATTCCGGGATCCCGGGCTGACTGCTGAGGTTTGCCGGAATTGGTGCCGTGTTTCGGAGCAGAACAACATGACGATGCATCTGCTGGACTGCCCGGATTGCCGTACAGAATTTCGCATTCGCGAACTGCAGAATCCTGTCCCGCTGCACTGCCCACGCTGCGGCGAAGCGATGGATCCTCGGCAGGCACGCCTGCAGCCCCCGAAGGAAAAGAAAAAAACGCCCCGTCCAGTGGCCGCAGAACGTGGCGATCGCCAACCGGCAGCAACACATACAGGCCGCCCCCGCGCAACAGAATCCAAAAAAACAAAGCAGCGGTTCCAGCCCGGACCAGTCACTGCTGTCGCCGTCGCCTTACTGGCCGGAACGGCCGTCTCCGCGGCACTCTACATCGGTTTTCGCGTTGCTGTTCGACCCAGTGGCACTCCAATCGCCCAAAGCTTCACTCGCCCCATGTGGACCAGCACAGGTGCCATGGATGGTGAGGCTGGTCGTGCTGCTGACCGGCGAATTCAGAACAGCCTCGACGCCGTACAACGTGCGATGGAGGCAGTGAACTCGCGGCCGCCACAGCCTGGATTCACGCCCCCAGCGACTCTACCACAACCCGGCTTCACACCCTCACAGCCACCCGCTGCCCCTGCGTTCAATTCCCCGATCACATCGGAACCGCCAAATATTCCCAGCGATCCGCAGCCACCCGAATCCGCAGTTCCCAATCCACGAGGTCGCTTTGGATCCGAGCAACTGGATAAGCTGCGAGAACGTATGCAGGCAGATATGGACCGCATGCGAGAACAAACCTCGCGCCTACCAACGTTCGGCAGACCACCACGGTTTGGCGAACGGCCAACTCCCGGCTTCCCCGCAGGACCACCGAATCTGCCGGGACCCGGAACGCCACCCGCGTTTGGAGCCCCACCAGCTGCCGGTACACCAGCTGCCGGGATCCCGCAGGTGCCGGGGACGGACGAGCAACCTGAAGTCCGAATTCGCAACCTGCTGCAGGCCATCGAGGCTCAGAATGGCAGCGTTGCCGTCACTGGTCCACTGGGACTGCTCAGACTGGGGGCCGTTGTTCCCGCCGTTCGCAATGAGGTGCTGACAGCGATTCAGCCTCTGCGAAAGTCGCAGAACCTGCTGATCGCAGCGGGGGCAAACGAGGTCTTCAGTTTCTGGGCAACTCAGGAACAGACCGAAGAATTACGCGAACTGGCCACCAGCAAAGACCTGTCGCAGGTGGCCGCCCGCCGCCTGGCACTGCAGACCCTGATCGGTTTTGGAACTCCCACGCTGGATCCGGCGGTTGTCAGCAGCCTTGATGATCTGATTTACAGCAACGAGATCCAGCAGGCTCTGATAAAGCTTGGTGGCAACGCAGAAGGCCCAATCCTGCAGGCGTGGCCCATGGTCAAGACGGCCGCTGGTAAACGCGTGCTGATTGAGGTGCTGGGGCAGGTTGGTGGTGAGCCCAGCATTCAGTTGCTGCAGCAGCTGGCCGAGTCACCTGATCGTGAAGTGCGGATTCCGGCGACTCTGGCCGTAAAAAAGATCCAGAGCCGCAGGTAGTCGCTATGCCGCGTTTGTTTACCGGAATCCCAGTGCCATTATCGGCGGCAGGTGCCCTGCTCCACCCGGTCCCGGACATCGCCGGAGTGCGTCCGGTCGTGCCTGGCAATCTGCATCTGACCCTGCACTTCCTTGGTGCTGTCGAACCTGATCAGGCAGCACTGCTGGCGGATTCACTTGCCGATCTGCCGGTACCTGTGGTGCGTCTGCAGCTGAATCATGGCGGTGTGTTCAGGCAGGCCGGTGCGTCAGGAGTCTTCTGGATCGGCCCGCAGCCACAGGATTCGCTGCAGGCGCTGCATCAACTGTATCAGCAGCAGCGTCGGATTCTGCAGCAGCTGGGCCTGCGGTGCGAAGACCGAGCATGGCATCCGCACATCACCGTAGCACGATTCAAAGCGATCCAGCCGGATACCGTGCAGCAGTTTCTGGACGCCAGCCGGAGTGTGTCGGAGTCGATCAACGTGGACCGCAGCATCTTATGGGAATCCCGTCCGGGAACGCAGCAGTCAGTGTATCAGGTGTACCGTGAGTATCGTGGCGATACGAAACAGCAACACGCCTGAGACCAGTGCTGATCTCAGGCGTGTGCAGTCAGATTTGATCCACCGTTCAGAACGCTCAGCCACCCGCGGCCGTCGAGTCCGGGGCAGTGGCCACCTGCGGCTCGCGAGCCGGCACATCCGGCATCAGCGGACGCTGTTCAGGATTTCGATGATAGCGAGCGAAGTCGGTCTGCAGCTCTGCAACAGGAGTCACGAGCCACGTGAGGCCACCGACAACCGGCACTGGAGTCACGCCATACTGAATGCGCCGCTCGGCCCACAGAGTGACCTGCCCGGACAGAGAACTGGTGATGACTCGGTCCGTGCGATCGTTGAACAGCCGAATGGACTGGTCAGTGGCATTCATCGAGAACTGATAGCTGCCGTTGCGACGATCGATGCCCACGATCGTCCCAGCCAGGTCTTCACAGTAAATCGTGGATTCAGAAGCGGCAAGGATCGAAGAAATCCCCGCAACCTTCCACGGCCGAGAACCGTTTGTCAGACGTCCCTTGATGGTGCGGGGCGGATACGATTCTGTGGCCCCGGCGGTAGCACGCTTCGGTGCCACCAGCACACGAATGTCAGCACCGGCCAGCAGGCTGTCCGGAATCTTCTGCACCGCCAGTTCCGGGTGCTGCAGACCCAGGTTCAGATACAGGTACTCGTCCGCGTCAAAGCCCACAAATTCCAGAGTGGCGGACTTCTGATCGGGGCTGAGTGTCATGGTGGTCAGCCCGGTTGATTCCCGACCTGCGCCCAGAGCGGTGATCGCCGGCACGGCAGGGTCCGCGGTGGATGCTGTAAACGTCAATGGAGTCCGACTGAGATCCAGCGTCAGAGAGCGAATCTCCTGTTGTGTTGAACGATTGGCAATCCGGAACGGTGCGAATGCCGTCAGACCATCAATGCTGACTTCCACAGATGCACCATAAGCACGCAGCTCGCCACGGCTGGATTCAGCCTGAGACACCACTGTTCCCGTACCACTGCTGATCTGTGCGGCATCGCCGGAAACCAGATCATGGCGAGCCATGACCGAATCATGAGTCACAAAGTACAGATCATTTTCAATCGCCAGCATCGGCTTCATCACCGGAGCTGCCAGCGACAGGCCCCAGTGCATCCGCCCACCACTGTTCAGATCCACGCAGAACAGTCGTCCGTCCTTCGTGGCGGAGACAACGCGTTCGTCAGTGCCGCGAACTGCCAGCAGCGGAGGAGCACTGGCACCGCTTTTCATAATAAACTGGAACCGGCCTTCGCCGGCATCCGAGCCTGACAGCATAATCCCGTAGATGTTGCCGGCTGCAGTGGCAAACCCAAGACGACTGCTGCCTGCCAGAACACTGAATCGGATGTCTTCGCTGATCACAAATCGCCACTGCTCACCACGCCAGACGTCTGACGGCAACGTCCCGAGTCGACCCATCCGCTCAAGAGCGTCCACGTCGAAGGAGACGATCGAACCATCAATGTTGGGTACAACGATCCAGCGCAGTGTCCGAGTGGCGTTTCCGTAGGTCACATCACGTCGGAAGATAATGGGTGGAGCCGAAGGACTTTGCGGCATCCGATAGCTGAACAGGCGGCGCCCTGTGAACTTCTCAAAACAATGCAGCGTTGGTCCCGTAATCACAGCCAGCAGCTGACTGTCTGTGGCGGCCGGCATTGAAGCATCGTTTTCACGCCCCACGCGACTGGACCAGTACTCACGACCATTCTCTGAATTCAGCACCGTCACCACACCGGACATCGATTGAGCCACCACGATGTCTTCGTCAGCCGTCAGAAACTTCAGCTTGTCCGTCGATCTGTTCAGAACCGCCTGAGCCTGCCACTGAGGGGTCAGACTGGGGACCGAATAGACCGAACGGCCATCGTCCGGGCTGTCTGCCTGAGCAGCAGCGGCCGGGGCCTGAGCGGGGGGGGCCTCCTGTGCATAAACGGACGGCACCCATCCTGACAGTGCCAGCAACAGACCATTTCGGAACACAGGATTCATGGGGAGGATCCGCCGAAGGACAGTAAACCAGAGGACCGCATGCTGCCTTTGCATTCTGCGCGCAAGGATCCTGTTGAGACTGAAAAATCTCAGCGGATCCTTCGGCCATCTTACCCATACCCAAAAAGCAAACTCCAGATTTCCGCAGACGGAAAAACTGTTGTTTTCAGAACTTTCCGGTATTTCAGGCAGGTTCGCTAAAATCCGAGCAGTCACGGTGGGCTCGCAGGGGCCAACGCAAGCCCTGCGGCCGTGGCGAACCATTTTTTTCACCCGCACCCGGCGGGTCGCCCCTCACGCGGCCCCAG
>CAXBSH010000221.1:0-9289 GCA_963977705.1 uncultured Planctomycetaceae bacterium | reverse complement strand
TTCATTCGAGGATGGAGGGAATTAGACTGGTCAGCCCAGAGTCGTTTTGTGGGTAATGACAAGGCTTCAGCCCGTGTGGTCCACCGCGTTCACCCGCTCCCCCAAGCGAGCCGTTAGCCGACGCTGACGGGTGTTTGAGTGCAACGCTGTCACCGAGCTGGTGCTCGGTGGTCCCGGGTGTGGGTGGGCGAGCCGTTAGCGGAAGCTGACGGGTTTTTGCGTGCAATGCAGTTACCGAGCTGGTGCTCAGTGGTCCCGGGTGTTCGTGGGCGAGCCGTTAGCGGGGGCTGACGGGTATGAGACCGTATCCGCACCACAAAGGACGTGATAGGCGCGGAAAGCAGTTCCGCCATGGTCCCTGCCTGCTTTGCCCTTTTCGCTGCTCATGCGCCGCCGGCTTCTGAAGACGTCCCTGACGCCTGATACCAGTCTTCGTTGACGTCCGGTTGATCATGAAAAAAGGGCCCGCGGCGGATGCCGGGGCCCTTTGAGATTCCCTGATATGCGAAGGTCGATTATTCGACTTCGTACTCGGTCTGGAGAACAGCCAGAGCATCTGTGATCTGTCCTTCATTCATGCCACCGGCACGCACGATCTCTGTGCTGGCCTGGTTATTTCCGGTCAGCTCTTTGGCCGAAGCGTTGATGCGCCCGGCTGAGTCGTAGGCGTAGGTGATCTCGATCGGCGATCCCTTCGGCAGGTTGGACGGCAGATTGAAGACTCGGAAATCGCCGATCATCTCGCAGGCTGCCGGATCAATGGCATCACCTTCAAGAATTTCGACGTGGATTCGCTGCTGACCATCGGTATTGGTTCCGAACTTCTGCCGTACGTTGTGGGGTACGGGCGTGTTGCGAGGAATCATGATGTGGTTGATCTTGCGACTGCGGTCGCGTGGATCAGTAATCTTGATTCCGAGCGAGTGTGAGTTCACGTCGCTGGTGCGGACGGATTTCAGTCGTTTCTGCAGTGCATCAACAACTCCGCTGGAATTCACACCATGGCGGGCCTGCAGAATGGCTGCGTGGAGTGCAGCACCTTCCGCAACGGCTCGTTCCGGGGCCAGAGCACGCGATGGTTCTTTATGACAGACCTCGCGGAGCATCTGCTCAACCACTGGCATGTAGGTTGAACCACCGACCAGTACGATCTCATCAAGCTGCCCGGGACCAACACCGGACTGCTGCAGCACCAGTTCTGTCGTGTCCTTGGTGCGCTGCAGCAGATCGGCTGTCATGCGTTCAAAGTCCGTACGAGAGACGGATACGGAAAGAGTGTTGCCCTTGTAGTAGACGGAGATCGGTACCTGCATCTTGGTACTGAGATCGCGCTTGGCGTCTTCGGCTTCCTGCTGGAACTTGAGCATCGCTTCGGGATCCGTGCTGGGATCCACGTTGAATTTGCGACGGAACTGTTCGACGAGGTGGTCCGACAGACGCTTGCTCCAGTCCAGACCGCCAAGCATGACGTCCCCGTCGGTTGCAAGAACGCGGAAGTTGGTCGGAGTGTAGCGGACGACCGTGACGTCGAAAGTACCACCACCAAGGTCATAGACCATGATGGTCTTCTCATCGGCCTTCAGGTCTGTACGACCAAATTCGCCTTTGCTCCACGCATACGCCAGAGTGGCGGCGGTTGGTTCGTTGATGATGTCGATCACGTTCAAACCAGCGATCTTGCCGGCGTCCTGAGTTGCTTTACGACGGACGTCGTTGAAGTAGTAGGGCACGGTAATCACCGCGTTGGCGATTGGCCCGATCACTTTCTCTGCGTCCTGCTTCATCTTTTTCAGGATGAGTGCAGAAATGAATTCGGGGGTCAGGCGTTTGTTCTGGTAGACAACGAAGTAGTTCTTGTTGCCCATCTCGCGCTTGATGGCTTCGACGATGGAGCTGGGGTCGGCAACCGAAATGCGTTCGAAGGAGGGACCGACCACGACCTTGTCTTCATCCAGCAGCACGACGGAGGGGGTAATAGCCCGACCATCAGCGTTGGAGATCACGGTGGGGTTGCCATCTTTGTCCAGCATGGCGATAGCACTGAACGTGGTACCAAGGTCAATTCCGACCGTATTTCCTTCGAGAAACTTCATTTCAGCCCTCAGATCTTTGGTAAACTTGCACCAGGAGTTTTGTCTGGCCCGGTACCGGAGCAGCAGGCGGGATCACCTGTAACTTGCTATTCTGGCATTGAAAAAGCGGTAATTCAAGCGGCAGAACGGGCGAATTGACCGGTCCGGGCAAGGGAATTGGGGGATTTGGGGGCCATTCGGTCTGTATGGCTGTGATCCGTCGGACTTCCTCGGACGCGGCCTCCGATCAAGGAGAGCGGTGCTGTGCTGCGAGAAACGGGCGTTATTTGGCTGCTGATGTGGTTCCTCGTCGCTCGACAACAGGCGTTTTCCGCTCTGCAGGCCGGGGAAACTCAGGGTGGTCCGGGAGTATCTGTCCGTGCACCCTCGATCGTCGTGATCCTGGCGGACGACCTCGGGTACGGGGAATTGGGTTGCTACGGGCAGCGATTGATTCAGACACCTCAACTGGACAGGATGGCTGCCGAGGGGCTCAGATTTACTCGGTTTTATTCTGGCGCCACGGTCTGTGCTCCGTCACGAAGTGTGCTGATGACTGGCCAGCATCATGGGCACACGCGAGTTCGTGGGAATGCTGGTCCCGGCAACCCGTCTGCTCAGGCTTTGCAGGCGGACGATCTGACTGTGGCCCGGTTGTTGCAATCCGCCGGTTACCGGACGGCGTTGTTCGGCAAGTGGGGTTTGGGTGACGTTGGGCCGGCCGAGTCCGGGCTGCCTCGCCGACAGGGATTCGACCAGTTCTACGGCTACCTGAACCAGGTTCACGCGCACAATCATTTCCCGGCATTTCTTTGGGAGAACGAGCAGCGTGTGGCTCTGCGCAACGTGGTGACTGCAGTGGGAGACGCTGGTGGCGGCTATGCTTCTCAGGCGGTTGACTTCGCGGACGATCTGTTCGCTGCGAAAAGTCTGCAGTTTGTGCGGGAGAACCGCGATCGTCCCTTTTTTCTGTACTGGAGTCTTGTGACACCGCATGCGAACAATGAACGCACACGAGCTTTGAAGAACGGAGCTCATGTGCCGGATTTTGGACCCTATGCAGACCGGGACTGGTCAGAGCAGGATCGTGGACATGCCGCCATGATTACTCGACTGGATGCTCACGTGGGACGTTTGCTGGACGAGCTGAAGACGCTTGGTATTGCCGAACAGACGCTGGTGCTTTTCAGCAGCGACAATGGGCCTCACAACGAAAGCGGGCATAATCCGGATCGTTTTCAGCCATCCGGTCCGTTCAGCGGTATGAAACGCAGTCTGAAGGACG
Source organism: uncultured Planctomycetaceae bacterium (assembly GCA_963977705.1). GTDB lineage: Bacteria > Planctomycetota > Planctomycetia > Planctomycetales > Planctomycetaceae > SXXK01. Next base: position 5,932 of record CAXBSH010000221.1, on the reverse strand, counting down.
GCGGGATTCGCGTGCCGTGTCTGGCCTGGTGGCCTGCTACGATTGCGGCGGGCACTGTCAGTGAGCGGGCGGCCTATCTGGGTGATGTGCTGGCAACGGCAGCAGAGCTGAGTGCCTGCCCTGCTCCACCGAACACCGATTCGCTCAGTCTTGTTCCGGTGCTGCGGGGCGAGGCTGAGCGTGCAGGCCGGCATGAGTTTCTGTACTGGGAATTTCATGAAGGTGGATTTCGCTCTGCCTGCCTGTATCAGGGACGCTGGAAGGCGCTGCGACGACTGGGTGCAGCTGTGCAGCTGTTTGATACCGAGCAGGATCCTGCGGAGTCCGTGGATGTGGCAGCGCAGTACCCGGAGATTACGGCAATTGTTACCGACTATCTGAACACCGCGCGCACGGATTCAGCGAACTGGCCCGCGCGTGGTCCGTCGACGACACCCTGATTCTGCTGGGCAGCGTGTTCAGGCGGCGGTCAGATAGATCAGGAGTGCCGTTTGCCACGAGGCAATGGAACCTGAGATTGTGAAAGTGAATTTCAGATTTCGCAGAAACATCCAGAACAGCAGCAGCAGTACGACAAGGGTTCCGGCAGCTTTGAACTGCAGGAACAACCAGACCTCGCCCGAGGCCACTTCAATCAGCCACAGGCCCAGCGGGTTTTGTTCGGTGTGCAGCATGACGTCGCGAAATCGCAGTGTCAGCCAGCAGTCGTAGAGCGAGACGGCAGCGATCAGCACCTGAAAGAAGGGGAACCAGAGTTTCCAGCGGCGGATGTCGTCAAGTACCGAGGACATGGCTTGGCAGCTCCTGTTTCAAAGGCATCCCTGACTTTGATCTGCGAGTGTGGCGTCCGGGATTGGTGGTGTCTGGGACGCTGTTCAGGGAAGCGACACGGCAAACGGTGGTCCCAATGTCGGAGATCGAAGCAGGATTTCCATGGAACCTCGAGGATGGGAGTTGTGGAAGTACTGGGGGACGATGTCGCGGTGATGCATCGCTGCGGGTACGGGCAGGGATGCTGACAGAGTAAGCGATCGCGGTCCTCGTGCGATCGGGGGTGGGGTGCAGTGGCGTGTGAGCAGGGACAGGGCGGGTTGAAGTTTTGCCCTGAATCTGAGCGGGAGTGCCACAAGTTCGCTCAGTCGGGCGGAGGTGGCGAAGAATTCGGCCGATTTTCCTCGCGGAACACGGTGGCAGGCGAGGCAAAGGGGGCTTCTGAGGTTGTCAGAGGCAGGCAGCCACAGTTATGCTCTGGGAATTCACCGGCGATTGAAGCCGGCTGGCTTGTCGGAATATTTGCTGTGGCGGGGATTTGTCATGCATATGGGAACTGAGTCTGCTGCGACTCCTGTGGGAGATTCGCCGCAGTTGCTGGGGCATCCAACAGGGCTATTCAACCTGTTTTTTGCCGAGATGTGGGAACGTTTTTCCTACTACGGCATGCGGGCGTTGCTGATTTTCTACATGACCAAGGACTTCCTGAAGTTCAACGACAGTCAGGCGTATACGGTCTATGGAGCCTACACGGCCCTTGTGTACATGACACCCTTTATCGGTGGATTGCTGGCGGACCGTCTGCTGGGGCAGCGACTGGCGGTGATTCTGGGTGGCATTCTGATGGCGGCTGGTCACCTGTTGATGGGCATCAGCAACGAAACGGCCTTCTATTATGCATTAGCGCTGGTGATCATCGGCAACGGCTTTTTCAAACCGAACATTTCGACGATTGTGGGATCGTTGTATCCACCTGGTAGTCCGCGGCGTGACGCCGGGTACACGATTTTCTATATGGGAGTGAACATGGGGGCTGCAATGAGCCCTCTGCTGTGCGGGTACATCGGTGAGAACTATGGCTGGCATTATGGCTTTGGGCTGGCGACCATCGGGATGATGGTTGGTCTGGCGGTGTTCATTATGCCCAATCTTGTGACGCAGCTGTTGATTGCCGTGGGTGGAGCGGCGGCGGTGGTGGCCCTGCTGGTGTACCGTCCCAACGATCCGGCGGCGATTCTGCTGAACGCCTTTGTCGCGTTGTGCCTGGCCATTGCCGCGGGGATTTCCATTGCGGCCCTTGGTCGTGGCGGGCTGCCGAAGTCCGCGGGTGCTGCGAAGTCGGGGACAGTGCCGAAGAACGTGATTTTGATGGTCCTTGGTGGCGTCTTCATCGCAGTTCCGATCGTTGCGATGTTCGTTTCAGGCTTCAAACTGGTCGCTACTGAGCCTCTGCAACTGCTGGCCGAAGGTACGATCGAGTCGGTGCGGAAGTCAAAGTTCCCGGGTACTGCAATTCTGGCTATCTTTCTGGCTGAGGTTAGCAAGCCGGCGGGTCTGCTGTTGACTCTGACCGGTGTGCTGGCCTTTGGTTCGCTGATCAGTCAGACATTAAAGATGGAAAGGATTGCTCGTCATCGCATGGTTGTGGTCCTGACGCTGACGTTTTTCTCGATGTTGTTCTGGTCGTTCTTTGAGCAGGCGGGCAGCAGCCTGAATAATTTTGCGGATCGCAATGTGGATCGCGTGGCCGCGGTTGATCGGCTGATCGCGGAGTCTGATGTTGGCACAGTGATTCAGCTGCAGCCGACTCAGGAGCAATTGGGTTACACAAACGGGACAACTCTTTTCACTCTGGATCAGCTGGACAAGCTGCGGGCTGAAGAAGCTGCGAAGGGTGGGGATGGGAAGTTCAACTTCACCATAGACTGGACCGTGGCGGCGGACAATGTGGGAATGGGTGTGACGTCTCGCGACGGTGAACTGGCCGCCAGTACTTTTCAGGCTGTAAATGCTGTCTGTATTCTGATTTTCGGACTGGTCTTCACGTGGATCTGGTCGACGCTTGGTGCGCGGGGGCTGGACCCGTCTCCACCGGTCAAGTTTGCACTTGGGCTGATCCAGCTGGGTCTGGGCTTTGGTGCATTCTGGTATGGTGCGGTGCACCATGATGCTCGCGGGATGGTCGGTGTATCCTGGCTGCTCTTGGGGTATATGCTGCACACGACTGGTGAGTTGTGTCTGTCGCCGGTGGGGCTGTCGATGATTGCCCGGCTGGCTCCCAAGGTACTGGTCAGTACGGTGATGGGGGCATGGTTTCTGGCCACGGCATTTTCGCAGTATCTGGCGGCCATTATTTCTCAGCTGACTGGCAGCGACCATGGTGGTTCGTCTGAGCCTGGTATTCCGGCACCGCTGCAGACTGTGATGGTGTACGGGGACGTGTTCAAGCAGATCATGTTGTTTGCGGTGGGGGCCGGCATTTTGTGTCTGGCAATCTCACCGATTCTTTCGCGGTGGACGCATCCGGAAGCCCCTGAGGACTCAACAGACTGAAGGCCTGCGGGCTGACGGCTGCAGATATCCACTCTGAAGAGGTCACAGGTTGCGAATCGAACAGATTCGGCAGTCTGTGGCCTCGGTCATTTATCTGCTGTTGTTTGCGGCATGTTCGCGCGTGCGTTCCCGGTCAGGTGTCGGTATCATTCTTCCGCACTGCGTGCTTTTTTCTCCTGCCGGTTCGGGGCGATGTCATGATCTGCAGAATTCTGTCTGCCGTTGCGCTGCTGCTTGTCTGTTTCCACCCCCATCCCTTCGTGGGTGCTCAGGAGCAACCGCTGCCGGGGTCGCAGCCTGATCTGCGTGCTCTGGAACAGGATCCGGCCAATCCGTGGCATCCTCGTATGGATTCCCCGCGCCTGTTGACTCCTGAGTGGGTCGGTGATCAGACGACTCAGGCCGTCATTGTGCTGGCCATCGACGATATGCGGGATCCCGCGAAGTACGAAGCCTGGCTGCGACCGGTACTGAACCGGTTGAAGCAGATTGATGGTCGTGCGGGCGTCAGCATTATGACGAACGATGTGCGCCCTGACGATCCGCAGCTGCAAAGCTGGCTGGGCGAGGGGCTCAGCATTGAGTGCCACTCGGCCGATCATCCGTGTCCACTGTTGCAGGGTGGTGACTTTGCGAAGGCGAAGTCCACGTATGACCGGTGTATTGATCGGATGGCTGAGATTCCTGGAAATCGCCCGGTCGCCTTTCGAACTCCCTGCTGTGATTCCCTGAACACGGTCAGTCCGCGGTTTTTTGCTGAGATTTTCAGTGGTACGACGGCTGCCGGTCGATATCTGCAGATTGATTCTTCGGTCTTCATGTTTTTCACCTCGCGTGACCCCGAGCTGCCGAAAGATCGCGTCCTGGATGCTCAGGGAGCCGAGCGATTTCTGAAGTACATGCCCAAAGGCAACCGTTTTGGCGGCAACCTGCAGCAGCACTTTGTGAACTACGTCGATAACTATCCCTATCCGTGGGTGATTAATGGGACCTGCTGGCAGATCCCCTGCCTCGCTCCAAGTGACTGGTCAGCCCAACATCTGCAGGGCGTGCATAACCCGGTGACGCTTGACGACTGGAAGGCGGCGATTGATCTGACGGTGGCAAAACGTGGAGTCTTCAGTCTGGTGTTTCATCCGCATGGCTGGATCAAGCCGGAACAGGTTGTGGAACTGATCGAGCATGCGGTGTCAACGCATGGTCCGCGTGTGAAGTTTCTGAACTTTCGCGAAGTCAGTGAGCGTTTGAACAACGCTTACTGTGGTGGGCGCACGCTGCGTGAGCAGGCTCCGGCCTTTCTGGAGCAGCATCGCAGTTCGGTTAAGGCGCAGCGGGTTCTGACGGCGCTGCCTGAACAGGATCAGCAGGTACTGACAGCGGTCCTGCAATCTCCGCAGCGTTTTGGTCTGCCTCCGGTGCGGCGGCCTGATGGGACTCATAATGGATTCTTCGTGCATGACCAGCATTTGTGCTGGCAGAACGAAGAGACCTCGACCTTGCCCGACCTGCTGGTGCGAGTACCCATAGAGACTGTGCTGCAGCAGGGGCGACGCAGTGTGGCGGCGCAGCAGGAACCGTTGATTCCTGTGGGTGCTGCCGTCGTGGATGTGACTCCGGATTACCCGGTGCGACTGACGGGGTATGGGAATCGGCTGACGGAAGCGTCGACTGCGGCGGTCAGGATTCATGCACGGGCATTGGCGGTGGGCGCGGCCGATGACCTCCAGTCGCTGCTGCTGACGGTGGATAACTGTGGAGTACCGCTGGAGCTGACGGAGTCTGTTTACCAGAGGATAGCGGCGCAGGTGAAGATACCGCGGGAGCGGTTTGCGATCAGTGCCACGCATTCGCATTCTGCTCCATGGCTGAGAGGGTTTGCGCCCAATATTTTTGCTGAAGTCCCGGCAGACCATGGGGCTCGACTGGCTCAATACGAGGTTGAGTTGGCGGACAAGCTTGTGCAGGTGGCGTTGTCGGCGGTGCAGCAGCAGGTTCCGGCGACGCTGCATCTGGGTTATGGTGAAGCGGGTTTTGCCATGAATCGGCGAGCTTTGAAGGACGGTCGCTGGTCGGGATTCGGTGAAGTTCCGGACGGCCCTGTGGATAAGCGAGTGCCCTTGCTGGCAGCGCGGGATGCCAGCGGGAAGTTGGTGGCGCTGCTGGTCAATTACGCGTGTCACTGCACGACGGAGACGGGCGAATTCAATCAGATCAGTGGTGACTGGGCGGGGTTTGCGGCAGATATGCTGGAGGCAGAGTATTCCGGGGCTGTGGCACTTGTTGCGATTGGCTGTGGAGCCGATGCCAATCCTTCGCCACGGGGGACTCATGAGCAGGCTCGTCAGCACGGTCGGACACTAGCCGACGAGGTCAAGCGAATTCTGACAGCGGATGGCCAGATGCGGCGGATCAGTGCAAGGATTACGGCGCAGCTCAGCCGCATTGATCTGCCGCTGGGACGTATTCCGACGCGTGAAGAGTTGCAGCAGGAAGCGGCAGATAAGGGAGTTACCGGTTCGCGGGCCCGATATTTCCTGGGACTGCTGGAATCAGGGAAACCGATTCCCTCGAGTGTACCGGATTATCCGGTGCAGACGTGGTGTTTCGG
>CAXBSH010000220.1:0-9409 GCA_963977705.1 uncultured Planctomycetaceae bacterium | reverse complement strand
AACGCTTCTTTAGGCTCGGCGGGAGCCTCGCCCTCCCAAGTGGGACCTCGCGTGCAGTGACCGCTGACAACTGATCACTGACAACTGATCACTGACAACTGATCACTGACAACTGACAACTGGCCCCAGTGTCCTGCGGTGGTGCAGAATCACCAACACTCAGACGGGACAGCAACACCGCGCACAGCGTTTTACGTAGAGCCCAATAACATCAGCCAACCCGGTCGCCTCACTGTTCTGCGCAGTGCACACCATTCCTTGCGGAAGTCCCGCACTACTCCAGATAAATCAGCTCTTTCTTGTTCAGCAATGCATGGCACAGCTCAGCCAGCACCGCCTCATTGTCAGTCGCCGATTCCGCAGGCACACCGATTTCCGCCGCAGTGGCTTTCAGAAATTCGTCAGCCGCTGCTGACTCCGCCGGCAACGGTGGTCGAGCAAACGCCAGCAACCACGCCTGCTCCACACGACGCTCCGGTGGCTGCTGCGATTTCAATCTCTGAGCCCACACTTTGGCCTGCTGATGCACGAATTCGTTATTCAGCAGGATCAGCGCCTGAGCCGGAACATTGGAAAGACTGCGACGACTGACCGCCGATGCTGGTTGCGGAGTATCAAAGGTGATCATAAACGGGTTCAGAAAATTGCGATTCACTGCCTGATAAATGCTGCGACGACCCGCTCCGTCGACCGGTCCGGACTGCCCAGGACGACCTCGCCCCTGCATGAAGGGGGTCAGAAAGACGGGCACCGGCGGACCCAGGGTTGTCAGATCCAGCCGTCCGGAAACCGCCAGCATCGCATCCCGAATCGTCTCACTCTCCAACCGACGCACCTCAGCCCGATGCCACAATTTATTCCCCGGATCACGCTCTTCCGCAGATGCATTCCGCAAACTGCTTTGAGCATATGTGCGAGTCAGCACAAGACGCCGAATCAAACGCTTCAGTGACCAGCCATCACGTCGAAAATCATCCGCCAGCAGGTCCAGCAGCTCCGGATGAGACGGTTTCTCGCCCAGCACCCCGAAGTTTTCGGAACTGGCCACCAGACCACGTCCAAACAAGTGCTGCCACACTCGATTCACGACCACTCGCGCAGGGTACGGATTGCTGTCCGATAACAGGCGGTCTGTCAGTTCCAGTCGACCACTGTTCGCGGGCTGACTGAGCGGGGCCCCAGCATCGAGTGCGGTTAGTAGTCTTCGCGATGCCAGTTGCCCCAGACTGCGATGATTGCCACGCACAAACACATGCTCGTCTTCCCCGGTTCCGTCACACATTACCAGTACCGGGTCACCTCCCGGGTCTACACCTGACAATTCTCGCCAGCGATTCATCACGGTAGCCAGCTCAGCTGAACCCGCTTCGCTGACCAGCCCCAGCGATACTGCCAGCTGTGGCCATGCAACATCCTGCACCGCCAGTTCGGACCATTTGCGCAGCATCTGCGCCCGATCACCACCCGTCGCCACAGCCTGCAGGCCGGCCTCGGACAGCTCCAGTGGCACCGCTGGGTTCACCCCTGGCGCGACCAGACGCACCTCACGCACCGCGAACCAGCCATCACCCTCGTCCAGAAACTCAAGATGACAACGATGTCCCAGATATCGGCCCAGATCGCCGGCAATCCGAATCCACTGGAACCGACCATCAGTGTTGATTGACTGCCGCAAACCACCGAACAGCAGCTCGGTGAATTCATTCATTACATAACCGTCCACCACCAGTCGCAGCCGAGCATTCTGACCGGCTGCCAGAACCAGGATCTCGGAATGCTGCAGCTGCCACTCCGGGGAATGCAGCGAGCCGCGTAACCGTGGCGAAACAGCTGCCGAAGAAATGTCCTGACCAGCCACCGCCTGCAGTCCGCCTGGTTGCCACTGCCAGCCACCAGTGCCCACCGCAGCACGAGTGTCCGTCTGCTCGCCAGCAAACGCGTCGCCCCATGCAAACCAGCCTGCCGGAAGCCCCTGACGCAGATCGGCGAAAACCTGCACATCCTGGGGTACCTGCGGAGCCGGTACCTGCTGCTGCTGACGCACCTGCTGAACCACAGTCTGCCAGCTGGTGGCAGCCTGAGTGTCTGTCGTGTCCTGCGCTTTCTGCTGCAGGGCCGCCGGCAGCGCCAGCAACGAACCACTGCCCGGCAGGGCGGGATCGCTGAGCTGCTGCCGCAGCTTCTGCACCAGTTCGGCTGTCAGCGGAGCAGAGACAGGAACCTGCGGATCGAGTGCCGCCGTCACCAGCTGCTGCAGACTGTCGGCTGTCCACGATTGCAGCGCCGCTGCCGTCAGCTGATTGGCCTGCTGACGCTGCTGCTGCAGGTCGTGCGTCAGATTTCGAATGCGATCACCCGAATCCAGCCACTCAACACGCCGGCGAGAACTTTGCAGAAACCCCGACAAAGCATAATAGTCTTCCGTGGTGATCGCATCGAACTTGTGATCGTGACACCGAGCACAGGCAATCGTCAGACCAAGGAAGGCTTTGCCAAAGACATCAATCTGATTGTCAATCCGCAGAGCTTCCTCCAGCTTCACATCCACAGGCGCGTGCTTGTCTTCACACAAATACCAGAAACCAGTTCCGATGATCGATTCGTTGAAGCCCTGCTGCGGATGACGCCGGGGATTGCTGAGCAGATCACCAGCCAGATGCTCGCGAATGAACTGATCCCACGGAACATCGGCATTCATGGCCCGGATGACATAATCCCTGTACCGCCACGCATGCGGCAGTGGAAAGTCGAACTCGTGCCCCAGAGTCTCAGCGTAACGCACCAGATCCAGCCAGTGACGTGCCCAGCGTTCGCCAAACTGAGCCGTCGACAGCAGCTGGTCCGTAACCTTCTCAAGCACCACAGTTGTTTCAGCCGGGTCGGCCATAACCTGAGCCAGCATTTCCGGCGTCGGGGGCAGCCCGGTCAGATCAAAACACAAACGTCGCAGCAGGACCCGGCGATCTGCATCAGGAGCCGGTTGCAGACCAGCCGCTTCCAACTGGGCCAGGATCAGACGATCGGTCTCTGAACGTGGCCAGTCAGCCAGCGATACTGCAGGGATGGCAGGTCGCTGAATGGGTTTCCAGGACCAATGAGCCTGAATGCGTTCCTGCAGTGGAAACTGAGCTTTAGCCATGGTGGCCGGTTCCGGAGCCTCACCATCGGGCCAGACAGCGCCGTCTGCAACCCACTGCACCAATAACGCCACCTCTTCGTCCGGCAGCTTATCTCTGGGCGGCATCTGCAGGGCCTCGTAACGAACGGCCTGGATCATCAGGCTGCGATCGGGATCGCCTGGAACGATGGCGGGGCCGGTTTCACCACCCTGCAGCAGAGTCGCCCGCGAGGTTGCCCGCAGACCACCTTCCACATCCCCTTCCCCATGGCATTCGAAGCAGCGAGATTCCAGCAGCGGAGCGATCTTTTCATGAAAAAATCGAGCTTTTTCTGCGGATTCGTCCTGCGGAGCTGCCGTAGCAGCTGTCGCTGCAAACAGAACTGCGAGAACTGCGGATACGCTGAAACATCGGGGAGTCATATCGCACCGAGAAGCTATAGGGTCGGGCAGGAGCACTGGGCAGGACGAACAGCCGCCGAACCGCCTGCGCGGAGAAGCGAAACTGCCGCTGGTGGTATTCTCGCCCGGAATGCGAAACAAAGCAAATGCGGATCTGAAAACGTTCAGGCCAGCGGCAGAATTTCGGGCCACCGGAGCCAGCGAGACCACCGCCAAGCCAGATGGAAACGTTGATCGCAACCGTGCGCCGTGTCGTCCGGATGCCAGCGACACAGTTGTAGTCCGGGCTTTATCCCGGGCACGAACTGCTCGCCACACTTGAATTCCCTGGTGCTTTCTACGGATGTGGCCACGCGGAATGACCCCGAGGCACACAACACGTAGACCGGGCATTCCTGCCCGGAACCACCCTTCAAAACACACAGTGCGTCCAGCAGTGATGCGGTGACTGGCGCGGGCTGAAGCCCACGCTACGGGTACGGTGCCACACGGAATGACCCCGAGTCACACAACACGTAGACCGGGCATTCCTGCCCGGAACCACCATTCAAAACACACAGTGTGCTCAGCTGTAATGCGGTGACTGGCGCGGGCTGAAGCCCACGCTACGAGTACAATGCCGCGCGGTAGTTGATCCTGCCCCAGCAACAGAAGTTACCGGTGCTGCAGCAACAGTCGCACGGAATAGACCACCACAGTTCCAACGACAGCCGTGCCACCATACAGCAGACCCAGCGCGACCCAGGGACGTCGGAAATGCACAATCACTGCGATCACAGCAACCAGCAGTGACAGTGAGGCTTTGAACACAATCATGCCGGGCAGTCCCCAGCGGTTCAGCACATGCCGAGCCAGCGGGTTGCTTTCCACAAACGTCACCGAGGTATGCCCGGCTGCACTCTGCTGCAACAAAATGTGAGTCATCACCACATCAAGCGTACAGGCCAGCAGGAACCAGCTGATAGCGGTTTCCAGAACCTGTCGTTTGCGACGTGCCGGACGACGACCACTCATTTGGCCGGCGTTCCAGTGGCTGCGGGTGCCGGCGCGGCGGCGGGTGGCACCGGAGAACTGACCAGCACCGTCACAGTTTTGTCCGCAGCCACAGAAAAGATCGTGCGAATATGCGGATCCGCCACCAGCAATCGATCACCCGCTGCACACAACCCCACCGGTCGATCCAACGGTGCTCCCGCAACAAACTTCTCTGGTGCGGCCCCGGAGGAGACTTTCCAGACACAGTGCTCATAATTGTCTGTCACATACATCGTGCCGTCCGCCTGACGCACAAGATTGTGAGGCAGATTGAAGGGATGATCCTTGATCACCGCTTCAATTTTACCATCGGCAGAGACCTTCTGAAGCTGCCCGTCTTTGCTGGATGTGGACAACACCCACAAAGTCCCATCGGCATCCAATGCCAGCCCGCGCGGAGAATTGATCACCGCAAACTCAACCGGCTTCTCTGAACCTTCCGCAGGCATCTTCCAGATCCGATGCAATTCCAGATCCGCCGTGTAGATCGTACCATCTGCAGCCACCGCCATTGCCATCGGAATGCCAATCCAGCCCTTCGTCAGAGGCTGCGGCACACCTGCATCATCAAATCGGTATACCTCACGCGTTGCCGAATCCCCCGCCAGCAACCGGCCCTGATGGTCCAGCGCAAGACAACGGACGGCATTTAACGGGGTCCTGAATTTCTTTGAGCCCTGAAAGAAAATCGTCTTCTGACCGTTTTCTACCTTCCAGATGCCAGGCAGATTGCGATCAGCCACGAACACAACCCCGTCAGCCCGCGCGGCCACTGCCAGCGGATACTGAAACTCTGTGACTGCGGGGGCGGCCTGCTGAGCCATTGCCGGGACCGCCAACGCCAGCGTGAATACCGCCGTCAGGAAACCCGCAGCGATACGTCGCCAGCCAGTCCCACCGGCAGCCGGAACATACTTACCCGTCAGACGATGGGCTGCAACTACGGTCCGCACTGCCACTCTGTTCACAACATTCCCCACAGATGCATCTCCACAGGCCCCAAAACGCGGTCCATTCACCCATATTCTGCAGCAACACTGCAACTGCCACAATCCAGCCCCCCGCGTTTTTTTGGAATGCGGGGCAATTACCGGGCGGCAGGGACATCCACCACCGTGTCGGCCTGCAGCAACAGCAACCGCGTCTGCACACAGGCCGGATCCAGTCGACAGATTCTCGCTGCAGCGCGACGATACTCCTGCAGTTGTCCCTGATAGTAGTCCGTTCGCTCGCGAATCCACTTCGCCGTTTCACCCGTCACTCGGTCTGTCTTGAAATCGATCACGTCGGCAGCCACGACCTGACCGTTCAACTTCAGCCGTACCAGCCGATCGATCGTGCCGTTCACCAGCTGTGACCGTTCCAGCAGCACAAACTGACGTTCTCGATCCACCACCAGCTGAGCCGAACCATCGGCCAGCTGTGGCAGCCACTGCCGGAACACCGCGGCGTTCCCGGCAAGACTTCGGTCAAATGTCTGCCTGACCGCCTGCGTCTGCAGCAACCGCTGAAACTCGGGCAACAGCGTGCGAGCCGTTTCCTGAGGCAGTTGCAGTTGCTGAGCCACCTGCAGCAACCGTTCGTCCGCCGGTGGCTGATCTGACCATTCCAGCAGCTCGAACCAGGCATGCAGCAGGATCCCGCGAATCCGTGGCTCCACAGCCCCGGATGCATCCGGGGCCGTCTGAGCAGATCGAGCGGTTGTGGCAGCGCTGCGACCGCGTCCCCGGCCTGCCGTCACTGTGGTCTGCAGGGGCAGCGTCAGCACAGTCTGATCGTGCCGCGAAGGAGCAGAACGAGCCAGTCCTCGCCGGCGTCCATCTGTCATTGGTGACAGTCGAACAGGTTGCGGATCCGTCCTGGCCGGTCGATTCGGAGCAGCAACTGGCTGCGGTTCCTGAACCACCTCGCTGGCCGCGGGCCGGCTCCGTTTTTTCGGTTGCGGCGACTGAGCTGCGGTCACATACCAATTTGGATCACCCGTTTCCCACACCGTCTCGGCAGGCCCCGCCTGCCCATTGTCTGACAGAGCACACAACAGCAGTCCAGCATAGGTTTTGGGAGGTTTCGCACTTTGCATTGGTGGTGCCAGCATCACAAGACAGCGACGAGCGCGTGTCATCGCGACGTAAAACAGGCACAGACTTTCAGCCACTCGCTGACCAATCGTTTCAGTGAACGCCGCCTGCAACTGTTCAGGCAACAGTCGCCGCAGCTCCTTACCCACCCACACGCAGACACGGTCGGCAGGTTCACCTGCCGCCGGAGTCCCCGCAGCAGCTTCTGGCGCTTTAAACAAATTGGTATCCAGTTCGGGCAACACCACACAGTCAAACTCAAGTCCCTTGCTCTGATGAATTGTCATTACTCGCACAGGAGCCCGACGTTTTTTCTGAAACCGACTGTTTTCCAGTAACCGAATAAAATCACACGGATTCAGCGATCCGGACTCATCAAACTGCCAGCCTGCAGAGACAAGCTGCGACATTCGCAACTGATCGCGAGCTGAACACTGACCGCGAATGGCTTCAGAAATGGACTGCAGGAACGGTCCGTAACCCATATCCACCAGCCGCGCTCGCAGATTCGCAGCAACCTCACGCGCCTGCCTGTCATCCTGCCAGTCCAGTAGTCCAATCACTGCTCCCAGTGGCGACAGACTGACATGATATCGCGACACCGTACAGGCCGGGTGCGAGGCGAACTGGAGCATTGCCAGCACAGCAAGCACGGCCGGACTGTCAGTGGGCGCTGTACCTCCCTCTTCACTGGCCGGAATTCCCAGGGCCGTCAGCTCATGCACCAGCCGCGCGACGGCGGCATTGCCGCGAGTCAGAACGCCGATCTCCCGGTCCGGCATCTGCAGATGCAGTTCGGCAATCTGCTGGGCCAGCCATGCATTCCGCGGCCCCCGTTTTTCGCCAACAGTCTCACCCTCAAACGCCGGTTCCGTACGAAACACGGCATAACCCGTCTCTGACGACTTCACGGTTTCGTGCTGCGGAAACCTTTCCTGCCAGCGAGCCACAGCGTCACGATACTCCGCCAGCTCCGGATGACTGGTCAGATGCTGAAAGACCTGATTGACGGCTGCAATCACGGCCGGAGCCGAACGGCGACTCTGGTTCAGACCCGTTTCAAGGATCCCGGGAACAGCGACCGGCACGGCATCAAGGATCTCTGCCATGCCGCCACGCCAGCCGTAAATCGCCTGCTTGCCATCGCCGACACAGAACACACTGGAATCCTGATGCTGACGCAGCGAATCCACCAGTCGCCGCAGGACCTTCCACTGATCCCCGGACGTATCCTGAAACTCGTCCAGCAACAAATTCCGCAGACTGCTGTCCAGCCGATAATTCAGGCGTTTGCCATTGGCCGCCTCGACGGCCCGGGCCAGCGTGCGAGTCACATCGCTGAATCCCAGCCAGCCGTGCTCAGCACGCAGTCGGGAAAATTCGACATCAAATCGGGAGATCAGACTGCGGATCGCCTGCATCTGCAGAGTCAGACGTTCCAGCAGGACCGCTTTGGCATGCTGCAGCAGGCGACCGTACAACTGCTGAACTTCGTCACTGAGCTCCTTCCGGTAGAAGGTCGATTCCCCTTCCAGAACTTTGGCGGCGATTCCCTTACTGATAAATTCATCCCAGGCCTCCGTACTGAATCGTCGCAGGTCTTCATCTCGAGCAGTTGCGATGCGTTTGTCACTCGGCAGTTCAACGCTTTGCAACGCCTGCAGTACCTGCTGCAGCACCTGCCCCGAAAGTCGCTGCCCCTGCGGCACCTGCTGCCACGCCGATTCAGCAGTCTGCTGATACAATTCGTGAAACTGCTGCACTGTTTCGTCAATCAGCATTCGAACACTGCGACGATACTTACCTTTGGCCAGCATCTGCATCAGCTGCTGAGCATCCTGTGGCAGCTGCTGGGCCAGCACCGCATCAATCGCCTGCTCACGCAGGTCAACATCCACATGCGGATCAACGATGGTCCATCCGGGTGTCAGTCCCAGCTCCAGCGTCAGCCCACGTGCCGCCTGCTGGAAGAACGAATCAAGAGTGCAGATCCGCAGACGATGCACGCTGCGAGTCAGCTCACCCAGCATGCTCAGTGCCCGACTGCGACTGATCTCCCCGGCTTCCAGGGACTGCTGCAACTCGGCAGCTTTTTCATCTGAAAGAGCTGCTTCAGCCAGCCGCAGTAAGACTCGCCCAAGAATCTCACCCGCAGCTTTGCGAGTAAAGGTGGTGGCGAGGATCGAGTCCGGTCGCTGCCCCTGAAACAGACGTCTCAGGAAATGGCTGGACAGCTGGTAAGTTTTACCGCTGCCGGCTGATGCTCGGATCAGTTGATTCATGCAGACGGGGCCGGAACATTGCAGGACAAACGAACGTGATTTCACGCCACACGACGAAAAGAACCGCAGTCGTGCTGGCATGGGACAGAGACGCAGTATATTCCGATCGTGGCTGTTTCGCCACAGCGTACCGTGCGGCAACGCCAGCGGACAACTTTTCGCAACGAAAGCCACGCCCACTACAGCTCGCCTCAAGCCCCTCGCCCCAGGCGAGCCGTTCGCGTCAGCTGACGGATTGTGTCGTGCGTCACCGAACTGGTGCTCAGTAGTCGTAGCATGGGCTTCAGCCCGTGTCGTCCACTGCGTTCAATCCCCACAAACACCCCCTCGGGAGGGCGAGGCTCCTGCCGAGCCGTAAGAAGTTGTCAGTTCTCAGTAGTCAGTGGGCAGCCAAAATGTAGACCGGGCATTCCTGCCCGGCCACCTTGTGCCCACACAAAGCCGCAACGCGGCATCGTCACCGAGCTAGTGCTCGGTGGTCGTAGCATGGGCTT
>CAXBSH010000219.1:0-9413 GCA_963977705.1 uncultured Planctomycetaceae bacterium | reverse complement strand
TTTTTTTTAATGATACGGCGACCACCGAGATCTACACTCTTTCCCTACACGACGCTCTTCCGATCTGCCTGACGGCTCGCGGACGTAACCCCGAAGTGGGTATCACAGCCAGTGAGGCGGTGATCTCGCTGTGGATCACAGCGCGAGCCACAACTGAGGAAACAGCCCGCCAGATGTGCGAAGAGACGGAGCAGCAGATTCGGCAGCGTCTTGGAGTGGCCGTGTTCGGTGACGGCGACATCGAACTGCATGACGTTACTGCCAGACTTCTGCAGCAGCAGCACCAGACGGTCGCGCTGCTGGAAGGCACGACGACCGGTGGGCAACTGGCGATGTGGCTGACAGAAACTCCAGATTCAGATTCTGTGCTGCACGAAGCTCTGGTGCTGCCGGCGTGGGATGACGCCGACGTCCTCGAACACTGGCCGCAACATGTGCAGGACCTGATGACAGGCTATTTTCGAAGCCATCAATGCCACTGGGTTCTGCTGTCGTCTCCGATTGAGGACCAGCAGGCAGCAGCGGGCGTCAGCGTACGACGAGGTATGGTGGCGCTGGCAACCGCCAGTGAGCTGGAAACTGTTGACGTCAGCATGTCCGGAAACCTGGCAATCTTTCGTCAGCGTGCGGCAAGAACGGCCCTGAATCTGCTGCGTCGACGACTGCTGGGTGCACGAACATAGCATCCAATGCTCGGAAAAATCATTAAAAACCAACGAATTTGAACACACCAGCAGGCCTCAATCCGCCTGAATTCACCGAAAAAGACAAGCGGGACAATTCGGTCTTCTGCAAAAATTGCCGGTTCTGGTATAATCCAACGGTGTCTTGTGGATTCAGGTGGACTGCGTTTCCTTCAGAAACCCGCCTCGTTTTCCTCCCCTCAGCATCTTCGCCACTGGAGAGCAAATTCATGTTGTCAGGTTCGCTTCGTCGTCTGCTGCTGGGGCTTGCTCTGGCTTCATTCGCCCCCGTCAGTGCTCAGGAAAAGCTGGCATGGAAGTTCACTTCGGGTGAATCGCTGAAATATGTCGTCGAGCAGTCGACTGAAATGCAGATGTCCATCGCCGGTCAGAAGCAAAGCATGCAACTGAAGCAGACGCTCGATATGGACTGGAAAATCGGCGAAGTGGCGTCTTCCGGCGATGCATCCATGACTCAGACAATCGGTCGCGTTCAGGTCGAGTCCGACGGTGGCCTTGTCGGGGGCTTCAAGTATGACTCCAGCGAATCTGAGGCCCCGACGAATGCCGTCGCCAAAAGTATGGCCGATGTCTTCAGTCGCATCATCAACAAACCCTTTGCGGTCACCATGCAGCCCAGCGGAAAGATCGGCAAAGTCGATGTTCCCAAAGAACTGCTGGAAGCACTGGCCGGCTCAGGTGGCGCAATGAGCGAAGACACACTGAAACAGCTGATGACTCAGTCTGCTGTAACACTTCCCAAAGACGGCATCAGCAAAGGTGAATCGTGGGAAAACGTTCAGAATGTCGATATGCCTGTGGGCGTCATGACTATCAACTCGAAGCTGACCTACCTCGGGAACGATGCCAAAACGGGCTTTGCTGAAATCGAAATGAAGCCCACGATCAGCATCAAGGGCAAGGAAGGTTCTCCGCAGCAGATCACTCTGAAGAAGTCTGAAGGTGGCGGTAAAGTCCTGTTCGACCAGAAAGCCGGTCGAGTTGCTCAGTCAGACGTTGATCTGACGATGGAGCTTTCCATCAAACAGTTTGGGCAGCAGATTGATCAGCAGGTCAAACAGAAAACCCTGATGAAGCTGCAGTGACGCGCTGATCATCTTCTGATCGACAACCGAATTCAGCCGCAGGCAGCCATCAAGGTCTTGCCTGCGGCTTTTTTCGTGTCTTCATTCGCCGGAAACGGGAAACTGTCCTCAAGGGGCACTCCGCCATGTGTGCAGACAACACGATGGCAGAATAATGACTTCGAGGGACAAACTGTTCCGCAACACAACGATCCCCGCCACGACGAATTGGTCCTTGTCGGAAAAACTTCATGAAACGCATCTTCCTCACGCTGGCCATCCTTGCCAACGTAACGATGCTGGCAGCCCTTGTGATGGGTCTGCAAATCGGTGACCCCATGACATTGGGAGGCCGTGATCCGGATGTCAACCGCTGGATCGGGAACCACATTCTTGTCGGATTGTTTGCACTCACCAGCGTCACCATGGTCCACGCTCTGCTGTTCACCTACTTCATGGGCACCGGCCGCTGGATTGAAGAGACTGCAGCGGCATACAAATTGCCCCCCCAGTTCCACAACGCCAATCAAAAACTGAAATATGGCATCCTGCCAGGCATCATGTTCACTTTTCTGATGGCTCTGGGCACCGGGTGCTGCGGCGCCGTTGCAGATCCTGCCACAGCCGCCTCACTAACAAGCTGGACCGGAGTTTCTGACTCGGTGCTGCATTTTGCGATGGCAATCGCCACATGGTGCGTGAATCTGCTGGTGAATTTCACTCAGTACTTCCGTATTGCAGGGAATTCCACAATCGTTGAGGCGGTGCTGGCGGAAGTGCGTCGCATTCGTCTTGAACGCGGACTGCCTGTCGATGACGCCTCCTGACAACCTCGGCCGGCTACTTCGAGGTCAGTTCTCGAAACCACAGCCACGCCTGCTCCGGCTGATAACCGGCCCGGTCGTGCAGCACAGCCCCAAACTGAACTCTGAAGACTTCCCCTCGCCTCACTCGCACTTCGCTGCGATCACCCTGCTTCATTGCCTGCCGACCAAAAGGATTTGCCACAAAGACACCATAGTCGCGGTTATGCCACCAGCTGCCACGGAAGTTGGTGTCCGCTGCCAGCAGTGTAATCCCCGGCCGCAGATCTCCCTGCGATCCGGCGTAGTCACACCAGTCCGCAGGCTGCCCCCACGTGGCAGCCGCACTGCTCTTACCGGCCGAACTGATTATTCGACCTCCAGCCTTCTCTGTTAACGGCGTTGCCATCCGCGCCCCAAAACCCATCTCTTCCTGATCACCAAACACCAGATCCTGCTGATCACTGGAGAATTCGGCAGTCCACAGAATCAGTCGCAGTCCATCCCGACTGACAACCTGAATTCGAGTCACCATTCGCCCCACCGCAGAGCCTCGCTCAGGTCGTATCTCTGACTCAGTGGCAAACCGAATCTCTCCCTGTCTGACCACCGGGTCCTCTGTAAACCTGAGATGACGCCATTCCCCTTTGTTGCGCCAGAAGTCACTGCCAGCGAATTCTCCCAGACCCAGCCATAACCCCGGATGCATCGTTTCATGGTCCACTGCATCCTGACCCGCAACGGGCGGGTGATTCCGAGTCAACTGCAGACCGGAGACCGACCTGAGCCCTGCAAAATATGGCCGCAGAATCTGCGGATCCCTGAAGACGTACTCCCCTATGACACCATCCTCATCCGACAGAATCAGTCGATCGTCCCTGCGATCAATCCGAGTGGAAGTCGCAGGCTTTGCCGGCACTGGGCCGGCCCCGACTGGCGCCGTCAGCCCCGACAACCAGACAGCCAGATCGGCAAACTGCTGCGCAGACAACCGACTGGTCATTACCGGCATCGCAGACACCGGCTGACTGCTGCGATCCTCAATCTGCTCCTTCGGCAGTGAAAGACGATCACCACTTGAGAGGCCGAGGGTCAGTGTCAGGCCACTTTCTTCCAGTAATACACCCGCATGCTGCAGACCGTCTTTGGTCGTCACAGACTGCAGTTGAAAGCCCTCCGTAATCACAGCACTCGGCTCAACCATCGACTGAACAATCTGACGCAGTGAAACACGCCGTCCCAGCTCGGCCAGCCCGGGCCCGAATCCATTGCGACTTCCATCCACCGTATGGCAGCGATAACAGCCCGCACCCTGTGGATGACGAAACAGAATCGCACCACGATCTGCCGAAGCCTGAGGCACTGCCTGCAGAACCTGCTCGACATTCACCTCACTGTCCGGCACCTGTGGGCGCAGTTGTACGATCACGGTGTACTGACTTTTACCTCCCGCCTTGCCATCGGCCGTATTGCCACCAAGCACGATCGGTCCCGCCGGGAAATCAGCCTGAAATAATCGCATACGCCAGTGGTCCGCCTCAATACTCTCTGGAATCTCCCGAAAGCCTTTCTTCAGCCAGTCAGGCAGCGACGAGTTCCGTTGATCCCAGCCGACGGTTACAACCACCGGAACAATTGCCTGCAGAGTGAGGAAATCAGCACCCGTCGAACCATCATCATTATTCGCAGTCTGCACATACTCGGCCCCCTCAAATCCCGCCGGAATGCTGCGAAATTGATATGCGCGGTCTGTGAAAATGGGCACTCCAGCCCGCAATCCAACCGTGGCCACACGGTATTCACTACCACTTCGACTGCTGACGCCATCCAGCAGACTGACGACTGACGACTGCGAATCTGATGGCTGCCCGGAAACAGCAGACGCACCTGTGGCATTCAGTGGTCGACCACGCACAACCATTTCTGCCGTACCCCCACTCATCCGCTGCAGCCACAACTGGGCTACTGGCTCAGTGGCTGCCAGACGCTGCGCAACAGCCTCAGTCATACGACCATCCTCCGCCAGTGCCAGAAACGCGGCCCTGCGGACTTGCGAAGCTTCGGCAAGCAGAAGACCCTGCAGATCTGACTCACCCAGCACCTGTCTCATCGTTTGCCAGATGCAATAGGCAACAACGCGATCCTGCTCCTGCGCCGCCAGTTTAACAAGCTGGGCAGCTGCAGACCTGTCGCGAACTTCCCGAATTGCCAGCACCGCAGCCAGTCGCAGTCGAGCTTCACCAGACTGCAGCAGTTCAATAACCTCCGGCGGCAGCGTCTGATCACCACCTCGACGATGCCTCTGATCCGCCAGAATCCTGACGGCCTGAATTCGACGATTCAGGGAACTCTGTGCAGCTGTCAGCTGCTGTCGAAAATATGACTCGTGGACACCCTCCTCTGACGGCATCAGCCCGAGGGTCCACAGGCACCATGTCTCTGTCTGTTCATCAGTCTGCCCCTCAGACAGTGCCTGCAGCAATGCTTTCTGACCATCAGCACCACGTTTCAGCAGCTCACGCTGAGCATCAGTGCGATGCACCGGAAGCGGGCTCGAAAACTGATGAATCAGCTGCACAGTACTGAATCCCGCGGTATCTGATGACGAACCACAGATCCATGCAGCAGCAGACTTCGGCGTTTCCGCCACAATTCGATAGACCCGCCCCTCATTCGTCAACTGGCCATCTTTCCATTCGGCCCCGTAACCACTGCTCCACCCCAGTACCCACAACGCACCATCAGGACCGAACTCAAGGTCCGTTGGACGATAAAGCGCACGCCCACCTTCCACAAACACAGTCCAGTCTCCACCCGCCGGTCGTAATAGTGCACCGTCCCAGCTCGGACGCCAGACATATGTCCTTTTCTGCAGCCAGTCATTAATAAAGAAGACCGACTGATGAGTCGCTGGAAATGCCCCGCCACCAAACACCACACCTGTGCCTGATCCTTCAAACAGCGGGCCACTGACTGGTGCTGTCGGCAGATGCGGTTCAGTCCCCCAATGCGAACTCCACGCGTGGTTCCAGCCATATTCCCCACCAGGAATTGACATGAAAACGCGATCTCCCTGGTTCTGATCATTGTCTGTTCCCAGCCAGTTGAATCCGCTGTCACATGCTATGTCCCACGGATTTCGGAACCCGGCAGAGACCAGTTCAGGGTTCTTTCCGCCGTCTTCACACCGCAGAATTCCGCCGGCACGACCCCAATCGTCCGCGGGGTCATGATAGGCCCGCTGGTAATTGGCTGCCGTGAACTTCTGCGGTGGTGGCAGATCAGGAGTTCCCTCCGGCGCCGTAACACCCCACAAATCCCGAAACACCTTTGGAGCAACCCGATCGGCCTCAGTCAGCCCCTTGGAGTTTCCCTTGCTCATATAAAGACGTCCATCCGGGGCCCACGTCAGACCATGCAGTCCATGCTCCAGATTTCCCAGATCTGTATACACCTTCACATACTCATCCGCACGATCATCACCATCCAGATCGCGCACCACCGTCAGGTCCGGAGCATTTGCCACCCACAAATCCGTCCCATGCCACGCCAGCCCCTGGATGGCATTGAATCCAGTCGCATAAATCTGCGTCGTCTCCGCTCGACCATCTCCATCATGATCAAGCACCAATACCACACTGTCACCAGGCGTCTCTGGTGTCGGATTGCGATACTGCGGACCCATTCCAATCAACAGTCGTCCCCGACTGTCAAAAGCCATGGAACATGGCTGCCGCACAAGTGGCTCCGACGCAAACAGCTCCACCCGAAACCCAGCCGGAACCTGCGGCAACTGCTGCAGGTCAAAACCTGTATCGTTGAACTGACCATATACCGGGCCACTGCAGCCCAGAATCAACAGCAGCATCATCAGATACTTGAACACAGCGCCAACTCCCAACGATTGACTTCACCATCCTCAGGATGCTGCACAGGACCGCAGCAGACAAAACCACATTTTTCAAGCACTCGGGCCGAACCCGCGTTGTCCGGTACAGTATGAGCAATGACGGACTGAACGGCAGACTGTCCCCGACAGAACTTCAGCAGCAACCTTACTGCCTCTGTGGCGATCCCTTGCCCCTGCCACGGACCCTCTACACCGTAGGCCAGTTCAACAGCACCGAATTCATCAGGTGGCCCCTTGAAGGCACAACTACCCGCCACAACGCCACCTGCCATCATCCGGATCTGGAACATACAGTGCCACGGATCAGCCGTCGTCAGTCTCGATACGGCCGACAGCCACGCAGGAGAAATCTCGGAATGTACCTCTGCCGGCAGTGAAGAAACCCATTGCAGCACCTCAGCCGGCTGCTGCAATTCCAGCTGAATTCGCTGACCGCTGAGGGTCATGAACGCTGACATCTCGTTCCTTCCCTCCACAACACCACCGTCTACTCCAGCCCCACAGCCCGCAGGATCTCAGAGAATTCAGCCTGCGACCGACAATAGGGGCTTTCACGAAATGCGGCGACAAACAGTCTACAGCGAGTCGTTTCAGTATTTCTGCCAGACATTGCGGCCTGCACCCACTGGGCCGTTTTCTTCAGCCCCCAACCCTGAGAGAGATCGCCAGCGTGATCCGCGTAAATCGCACGAATCAACTCAATCTCCTTCTCATCCAACTGTGCGCCTTCAAACGACTGCAACTCGGCAGTGATCTGCTTCAATGCCCCAAGGTACTCGGCAACCCGGCTCTCCTCAAGCAGCCCCTGCCGCGCTGCCACATAAGACAACAGCAACTGCCGCGCCGTCACCCAGCACAGCTCTGCCTGCAACTCCTCACTGACAATCCTGCGCACAGCACCCCGAAAATGCCCGATAGCGCTCTCTCTGATCTGCAGTTCCTCAACGACTGGCACAATCCCCGAAACATTATCTGCCAGATTGCCCAGTAAACGTCCGTATGTCAGCTGAAAATTCAGATCCTGCTCAACCCCCGTTGCCTGCTCGGCCAGACCTATTCCCTGCTGAAGCACCACAGCAGCCTGCTGGGGCGTCGCACGCAGACGCATGCCCAGAGTATTGCAGATGCCCATCATGGCAAGACGATCTTCAAAACAATCCACAGGTAACCGTATGGCGGCTAAACCGATCTCCGTCACAAATTGCTGAACATCCGCGGGTATCGGTTCTGTCGAATCAACAACAAACCCCTGCAGCAACACACGCAGCTTCGGCATCAAAACAGCTTCAGCTGACTGCGACTGCCCATCCGACATTCTGAGCTGCCCGGACAATGCCCCTTTGTGCAACGCTCGAAACAGAAGATTCAGCAGCGCCAGTTTCTGCCGGTCGTCCGCAGTGACTTCAAATGCCTCCAGCGCTGCGGCAGCCGACTGGGCAAACTGATCACAGTACGGACGGTTCTGAGCATATCGCTGCACCACAGCAAATCGGCCATGAATCTCACTGGTAAACCGCAAAGCATCCACCAGAACCCGGCGCGACAGCGGATCGTCTCCCTCGGCTCCCCGTACCAGCGACACAGCCTGCCGACAAAGATCCAGAGGTGGGTACTGGTCCGGCCGGTCGATGTATTCCATGGGCATCACATGCTTCAGCTCCATCCCGGCCTGCGCCAGAATCGCCTCAGCCAGCAACTGATTCCGCCGACGCATCTGCTGGTCCGAAACCCAGAACGACTTCTGCAGACGTTCCAGTGTCTGTCGACTGCGCAACAGATCGACAGGAATCCGCGTGCCGGTAGCGTGTACGGCCTGCTCTGATAATGCCAGTGCCGCATCAAAGGCGCCTGCCTCGGTATTACGCCACGCCAGCACCACAGCCGTCAGCATCAGCGTCACAGCCGCAATCGAAACCCAGTTGCGACGGGAAGGAACTCGAGCTGAATCTGCCAAAATCAATGACTGCGTCACTGACCGATCCGAGATCGATGCCTCGAATGGCAAATGTTCTGCAGCTTCAGACTCGACAGCACAAACCGATTGCAGCTGAGGATGCAGATTGAGCAGACGCTCGACACGCTGACAGCCAGCAGCATCCAGCAGCCCCTCTGCATACAGTGCCAGATCGATGGCTGTGACCGGACAATCCTGATAGTCGGAAGCGTCGTGACTCATTCCACAACTCCCTTCAAAGAGGGCAGACCGCGCAGTCTTTCGGAACACTCCTGAGCAATCCTGAAGAAACGCACCCTGTCCACCTGCAGCAGCTCGGCAAGACGCCGTTCATCGAGGCCACTCAGCAGTCGCCTTGGGCGAGCCAGATAATGAGTACAGACCTCCAACGCGCGGATCTGCCACTTTGACGTATCCTGCTCTGCTGACAAACCAGTGCTCTCAGACGCACCGCCCGAGGGGCCCAGCGGCTTTATTAAACTTAAGGCACAGGCGGCATACACAACACATTCCAGCGGAACACTGCCACCAGGAACACCAAACTTACCCTCCGGCTGCCCCGAAAGACTGTCCACATGCAGCACCAGCCACGTCAGCACCGCACCCCATTCGAGAACACAGGGTGCCGGCTCAGATACACCCTGCAGAGCGGCAATCTTGTACAGATGATCGACCGTAAATCGCTGAATATCCCGGCCCTGCTTCAACTGCTCAGTACGTTTTCCACCCAGATCCAGACGTTGGCTGATCTCTTTGCTGCGATCGTTGTAGCGGACCGCGTCGGCCTGAACCGATCGACCCCCGGGCTGCAGATCCCGCAGAGCCTTCGGTACACCCTGCAGATACAATTCATGTAAACGAAAGCAGACCTTAGCCGCCTTTTCACTTAGCTCACCCATCGTCAATGGACGAAGGCTGCGATACTCAGACTGCGAATCACGCCGCGAGGGACGCACAACCGGCGTTTTCAGTTCTCGC